>CAZSAH010000017.1:0-29060 GCA_964605015.1 uncultured Alphaproteobacteria bacterium
CCCGTTGTGACCGTCGTTGCCCCTATCTGCGCGATTGAAACCGCATTCGTTGTCACTGGCGTCGTTTGATATATTCCGACTTTGCCGATTAAGGCTGATCCGGCAACTAAGGACGGAAGCCGCGTTACGTCTATGTCAAGGCCATTTGTCGCATCCCCGCCAATCAAGGCACCTGCGGCCGTTAGTACGGTTGCCGCTGCCCCATTGCGCAGATGCCATGCCCGAACCGCATCATTGTCCGCCGAAACGTCAGCGGGAGCGGCGGCGGAGGCATAGCCCCCCATAAGAAGAGGATTAACGGCCGCGGCGGCTCCATCTTGAGCGATAGATCCGGACGGATTGTTATTTGTAATGTTCGTGAGGGTCGAAACTGTTGAAACGGTTGCAAGCGTGCCAGTTCCATTCGTAGGAAGTTCAACGCGAAGAGCCCCCGTTGCCGTTCCCGATCCGGTGACGGGTTGCGTTCCGTTCCAATCAACCGAAAGAGAGCCCCCATTATCATCAACCGACAAAAGTCCCGTTGAATCATTCGCAATGGTGACGCGCTGCGCCGCGGCCTCGGTTCCGCCGCCGATTACGGAAGTAACGGCATTCGATGTCACCCAAGGCGAAGTGCCTTGATTAACAGTCCCGATAACCTTTGTTGTCTCAGCGGCCAGCGTCGCTTGTGTTACGAAAGTCCCGGTCCCGACAACGGTTGCATTGAGATTTGAAGCCGTTGCTTGCGTGACGGCGGTTGTTGAGGTTGTATCCAGAACGGCATGAAGATTTGTGCCAGTCGCTTGGACAACTGTCACATTGCCCGTGACAGCCGTCGTTGAGCCAGAATCGGAAATGACATGCCCAATAACCGCCGACCCCGCCCCAATCGCAACCGTTCCGTCAACGGTGATACTATTTCCGCCGTCTTGGATGTTGACCGCTGAAGCGCCAGAAGCGTTGTTAACCGTCACGTCTCCAATATCGACGCCCGGCTGCGTTTGCAGGGCAGCCGTAGCTGCGCCTGAAGGAAGAGGAAGGGCCGCCGCACTGATAGGTTGCGTTGCCTGCCAAAAGGTTCCGGAAACGGGTTGTGTGACGGCTGATCCGTCAACCTTCCAGGCACTTGTGCCGCCTGTTCCTTGATCCACGGCCCCAGAAACGGTCACGCTAATACTTGAGCCAATATCGACAAGCCAAGGTTCGACCCCAGCCTTTCCCTGATCGACCTTCCCAATGGTGTTTGTGCCTTCGGGCAATTCGTCCGTGATAACCACTCCGTCGATTTTGGCAAATTTCATCGGCGTATCGGTCATGGGTGCATCACCTCATCACAAGCCTCGCGGCAACCTTTCAAATCCGCCTCGCATTCATTCCAATTTTGAAAGTAGGCGTCTGTCTTATTCGGTTTTGCCTTTGCCGTCGCGCATGCTGCTATCATCCAGGGAATCAGCAGCACGACGAGCACGGATAAGAGCCCTAAGTTCCGCTCCCGCTCGCCAATTGGCATATTTCTTTTTCGCATTGTCGAGTTTCCTTTGCGGCCAATCCGCGACAATTTTCGCGATTGATCCAAAGATATTTAAAATTCCTTCAATCATTTCGAAGCAACCGCACTTCGAAGAGCCGCAAGACCGCCTCCGGCAAAGATAGCTTCAAGCGTCTTCGCCGCTTCATCGCTGATATAGCCTAGGTAATGAAGCGCTGCGATTCCAGCGAGTGCTGCAGCAAACAAATACGTTTTGTAGCCTTTGAGCATAAAATCTCCCTATTTTCGCCCACCATCCGCAACGCTGAAATGGTTGCCGTCACCAAAACGACCACCCCAACAGCATTCAAAGCCGGGCGTGCTTAAAGATTCCCAATATTCACCTAACAATTTGAAATCCTCTGATTTCTGAAGCCAAACACCATCCTTGAAAAGATTGAAATCAACGGCAAGCCGATCCGTATGAAGAGAATGGGCGATCCCCTTGCCGTGAATCGCATTCAATTTCGCCTGTTCGGAAGTTCTATACGCTTCTCCATAGGTCATGGAATATCCATGGGAATAAGCAAACTCGATGAGGGAAGCCGTAAGTCGAGTGAACGTCTGTTGTTTTTCCAACAAAGAAGTCGTCATGGGCGCACCCTCTGCTTCATGATGTCGATCAATTCGCTCTGACTCCGCATGATGTCCTTGTGCTCCCCGGTGTTTTTCTCCATCAATGACACCGCCTGACTTGAAACATCCCGCGCTTGATTCGCAAAATTCTGAAGCGATGCCGCGATCCGATCAATCGCTCCCGTAAAATGAAAATCTCGAACCTTCCTTTCTTCTTCCTGATCCTTCAAGGCTTGATGGAAATTCTTTATCTCCTCAAGAAAGTGAAGCATCACAGTGCGCAAAACCCATGCGCTCCCGGCCATGACTGAAACGATGACGAAAGTGACGAGCCCATAGTTTTTCAGGATCTCAAGATCCATGTTTTTTCCCAAGCGCGATATGGATATGAATCGCGTTCGGTTTGCCAAAAAGGCGGCCGTGCTGTTCTGTTCCATGAGTTGCCTCATCGGATTGAACGGAATCTCCTTCCGTCGATTCATCGATTGGCTCTTCGTCTCCTTCCAAATCAAGTGGAGGCGGTGGCGCATCTTCTGGAGGCTTTTTCTCCATCATCGCCATAATGCGCTTGATTCTCGCATGATCTTTTGCGTGTCTCATCACGTCCGCCTTTCAACATGAATGTGATTCCCGTTGTCGATGAACGCCCGGAAGCCGGGAATCGAATTGTAATAGAGCAATGTTTTCTTAATCTGATCCGGGCTTAGATCCTTGATTCTCTGATCCACGGCTTCGCCGGATGTGTGAAGAGAGATCGGTGCTTTTCCAGGAACTTTCAAGGCATCCTGTTCGGCTTGCGACCGATAGCCGCTTGTTATCGTCGGTTGATACCCCGCCACATCCGGAACGCCCTCAACGATCTTTGCAAGTTCCGGATCAACCTTGAAGAGTCCCGCGTTCTTCCCGCCCGTCGGAGGATTGGCTAAATAGTTTTGGATTTCCTCCCAAGTGTCGTTTTTCGGAGGATGATTTGCCGCGTTTGAAACGGAGGCGGCAAGCCCGGCCATCTTTGGGACTGGTAATTTCGTCGAGGCAATGCGCGTCACGGTCGGGTTGAGAAACGCCTCGACAATCGGCGGTTCAACAACGCTTTCCACCAACTTTTTGACCATGGCAAGCGGACCCGCCGCCCCACGCATTGGGGGCTTGCTCCGCGCCGAAATGGCCGATTCGGAAATATTCGCCTTGTTTGCTAACGTGTTCAATTGCGCCAATTCTTCCGGCGAATAGATTTCGCTCAAGACCTCATTGCCATATTTTCCAAGTCGCGTCTTAAGGCCAGCACCCGCAATGCTTCCTTCGGTTTGACCTTTTTGGATTTTAGGCTTTCCAAGTAGCTTTTGTGTGAATTGTTGCTTCACCGCGTCAAATTGATCGCCTAGAATCTCCCGAGCCATGCGGATACGCTGAACGTTCTCCGGCTTGATGACCGCATCTGCAATGCCGTTAGGGTTCTCTTCCGCAATGCCGCCAAGTTCTTCGGACAATTGGCTTTTGGCCGTTTGCGGGATAGGTTCGGGCGGGATGGCACGTTCAAACGGAATCGGTTGCGGGGCTTGCGCCTTTTCGAACGGTTGCCCGGCCTTCCCATAAGCCGCTTCGGCATCCGTAAGCGCCTGAAACTTCTCAGGGCCTAGAATGTTTTGAAGATTCTCGCGCCCGTAGGAATCAATCATCTTCGTTAATGCTTCCGGACCGGATGCCTTTTGGATGATGTTGTTGACAACCACGTCGCCAAGTGGCCCTTTCAATTGAGGCACTTTTTCAGCGGCGGCTCCCAAAAGCTCGGGAGGAAGGGCCGTCTTTGCGCCACCGACGATTTGAGAGCCGTACTTGTTCGCCGTTGCGGATGACAATTCGTCGATGACAGGCCGGGTTGCTGAATAAGCGGCCTTGGCGGCCTGTAACGCCTTAAACGCTTCGGGGCCAACGTGCGGTTCAAGAGAATCTAATAGGGCCTCTTTGGAACTATGCGAAAGCTTCCCAAACATCTTTTGTTCGGGGGTACGTTCGATTCCGTCGAAGTTTGCCAGTCTTTGTAGGTCTTGCGTGACGCGGGATAACTTTTTTATTGTCGGATTCGTTTGCAAACTTTCGCTGATATCGGCCAATTGTCCTAAAAATGCCCTTTGCTCCGGAGAAACAACCGTCTTTATATCATCGCGAAGTATATTCCCTTTCTCGTCGATCAAATCGTTTTGGTCGAGAATATCATTGATGCCATCACGGAGCTTTTGAGGAGAAGCTTTCTTGTTTAAATGCTCTTTGACAAGAGGCCTAGTCTGTTCCGAGTAATTTTTATTTAATTCCGCGTAGGCGCCTTTAACGCCGGCATCTAATGCAGCGCCCGCCGTGTTCGCGTCCGACTGCGGAAGGGCCTTTAAGCCAGCTTCGGCTTGTCCTCGCGCTGCATCATAGGCGTTTTCTCTTGCATATTCTTGGTCGGTAAATTGTTGCTTCACCGCGTCGGCTCCGGCGGCATGTTGGGCCAAACGGGCGGCTTCTTGCTCCGCGAATTGAGATTTCAATCCTTTGACGCCTTGCGTGTATGTTTCCTTCGGCAAAACTCCGCCAACTTTTGCCGCCATCTCTTCGGAAGGTGGCGCTTCGCCGATGCCTTCTTTGAAATTGCCGACATCTTCATTCAATGCGGCCTCTTGCTCCAAGCCGAAATCTTGCATTTTCTGATTGGCAATTGGATTTCGTCGGAACATGCCGCGCATGAAGTTCGGGATCGACCGGCCCGTGATTTCCGCCGGGTTGAGTGGATAGCCCGATTTCGCGATTTCCTGAATCTCCGGACTCTTGGCTTTGCTATAAGGATCGGATGGGGAAACGGCTTCCTTGACCGTATTCCCGAGCCCCTTTGCCAATCCAAGGGCCATCAAGAGATTGGAAACGCCGGAAGTGTACTTTTCACCAGCTTGTTCATAATTGCCGCTCTCTCGTGCCTCTTTTCCACCCTTCAGGCCTTCATAAGCGCCCTTGAACATTCCAGGGATTTGAGGGGCGGCAACGGCCATCCCTGCACCAGGGGCCACAACTCCGAGGCCCAACATCCCAAGATTGAGAGGGGCAGACATGCCGGAGCTGAGATTATACATCTCCTTCAAAACGCCACGCGCTCCCTGTGACCACGGTTCCGCTTGGTTCTTCTCAGGGGAATTCTGAATCTCGGACAAATCAGGCGGTTTCATGAGCCCCATCGAAAGAGCTGTCGCAGGAGCGTTTTCGAAATTTGCAACCTCTTGGGGTTTCAAAAGTGGTTTCGTCGTCCAATCCTTCGCCCTTTGGAAAATGCCCTTATTTTGGTCATTTTTTGGAGCCGTTGCAGCCAGATAGGCATCCGGATCGAATGACTTTGGAGCCGTGGCTGCTAAATATGCGTCTGGGTCAAATGCTGGCATTATTGTCCCAACCTCTGAAGAATCTGTGCCGCCCTCGGATCTTTTGGATGCGCTTTCGCCCAAATAAGAGCGGCGTTATGATCTGCACCGCCTTGAGGCGAAGCCTTTGGCAAAACTTTCGGTGAGCCTCCACCGAATACGGCATCCGTGATGCTTTGCATTACGCCTCTTTCATTTGCCTTTGATGTTTCAGCCTTGTTTTTCTCAATCTCCGATTCAATTTTAGGCTGTTCCATATTCATTTTCGCCCATTCAATCGGTTGCCCCATCAATTGACCGGCGGCTTTGTTCTGCAAAAAGAGTTGCTTCTCATTGGGTGGGAGACCCTTCAAGAGTTCGAATTCTTTCTCATTGGATGAGGGTGTCAGAATGGACGCCCGCTGCTTGTCGTATTCCTCCATTGCCTTGTCGTACTTGTTCTTCTCCCCACCACTTTGCGCCGTTGCCGTCATGAGGCCAGGAAGAACGCCAACGCCGGCCGTTGCGCCAAAGATTGCCGGCAGAGCATATTGCAAAATGGTGCTCAAAATTCCCTTATGTTCCTTCTGCGGCATTGTGAGCCCGAGTTCATCTTGCCTCGAAGGATCACTATAACCAAAGAGTCTTCCGACGAGATTCGGTTTCTTCTCTCCCGTTTCACGTGAAACATTTTTTGAATCAGGGAAATTTCCGTAAGTGACTTGTTCGTCATCACTTGGATGCGTTGCCTCCGCGCCGCCCTTCATTCTCACTTTTTGAACTTGCTGCGGCGTGTTCTCAAAGCTTGGCGTTGCGTTCTGATCGGATGGCGCGCCGAATAGGCGATGGCGTCTCACCTGTTGAGGCGTGTTTTGACTTCCAGGAAAATTGTGATCGTCCGGGCTTGTCACATCAGGCGGTGGAATCGGCGCAAGTTCACTCGCCAAGGAAGGCGGTTCGAGTGCTGGCGTCATCTCGCCTAAATCCGTTGATGGAATTCCCGGAATCCCCGGCGTCAACATCGGCGGCGAAATTCCTTCCGGATCATCTTGCCCTGCCGGTCGGAACAATCGGGTGTTTGGTTTCTGAATCTGTCTCCCATTAAACAAGGCCATTTTATCCCCTTATAGGAATGACATCCCAATCTTTGCTGCATCCCCCAAGAACCCAAGCGTCTGCCCTCTCTGAGCCGTCGAGTTCGCCGCCGCCTGATTCTGAGAACCGATAGAGGTCCCGAACAGGTTCAAGAGGTATTGCAAAGCCTGATCGTTATAGCCCCGTTCGTTACCGAGTTGACCTTGTTGCAACCCGATTTTTCCTGCGCCTGCGTTGTAAAGATTCTGAAGCGCCGTCATGTTCAATTGAGCATTGTTCTTCTCAAGATCGGAGCGTGACCCATAGCCTAGATAATCCTCCGCCGCCTTCTTCTGAGCCTGCTGTTCCTGGGCCATTTGTTGCTGCATGAGGAAATTTTTATCTTGGACAGCCAACCCCTCCTTGTCCTGCATCCCCTCTTGCTGAAGCCTCGAATTGAGATCCCCCAGCGTGCTCATGAGATCCCGTTGATTCCCCTCTTCGGCTTGCATGAGGAGCCCAGGCCGTCGCACGCCGGTCGCCTCTTTGATGGTGTCCAGGTTCCCAGCGGCCTCATTCCGGGCAACCTTAGACCCCTGGTCATAGGCCAAAGTCCGATAAAGATCGGGAAGGCTTTGAAGCTTCTCATTGGCAAAGTTCAAATCTGCTGGCTTATAGGCCGAGGAATAGGTTTGGGTCAGTGGGTTGATATTTTTAAATCCACTAAGAGCTTGATTTATATCGGAATAATCTTGGCCAAAATAGGAATTCGGATTGTATTGAGGATTTTTAACATTCGTGATTTGGCCATTAAACGGATTCGCAAATGGAACCGTTTGAGGCATATTCCCGGAATTGAAATTGATTGGGCTTCCAACGCCTGAAGAATCCCACATCTGGCCTTTCTGCGTTTGTCCGCTTCCGCCTAATGTTGAACCACCACCGAAACGATTGTATTCGTCTTGGCTGGCATAGCGCCCACCGGGGACATATCCCGACGATGGAGCCGTCGTCCCGCCCGTAACGCCGCCGGTTCCGCTATCATTGGCGACTCTTCGGACGCCCAAGCGGTTATAGAGATAGTCCTGCGCTGTGTTTTCATACCCAGGCGCATTTTTCGAAACATAGGCCTTTTGGCCCCCACCTTTACCCATAGCCACCACCTCCAGGGCGAAGATGGCTCAATAAAGTATTGAGCCAATCATTGCTCCCAGGATTCATTTGACCGCCCAAACCGACTTGTCCCATTTGATTGGGAAGCTGCCCCTGTCCTTTGCCTCTCAAGCCACCCGGATTCATTTGAGGGGCTTGTTGCCCCATGGATGGCCTACCCCATGCTGGCGGTTGCGACGGAGGAACGGGAAGCGCCGGATTCCCCATTAAGGGCTGTCCATTCGCCTGCTCCCCCATCCACCGAGAGCCATCCTGACCATTCCCGCGCTCTCCCGGATAGGCTTGCCCGCCCCAATTGGGTTGCCCCATTGGCTGTTGTCCCGGAATCTTCTGACCGCCCTGCCTTTGACCCATGCGTCCGTTACCCATAATTTTTTTCCTTGCCGAAGATGGCGACATCTTCGAATTTTCCGCCGATGAAATTGTATTTCGGGATCATTCCAAATTTTTGATAACCCTTCTTAACCAAAGATTTTTCAAGAAAATCATCCACCATCAAGATATGCGTCATGAGCATTCGGCCGCCCTTTCGATTGAAAACGTAATCCTCAATCTCTACAAGAGCGTCGCTTCCAAGCTTTTTGTTTTGGGCTTCCGTTTCGATAGCAATCCCGAACGTGTAAACGTCCCTCGGATCTTCCAAAAGCGTCACCATCCCGAAAACGTTTGCGTAGCAATCGATAACGAACAAAATTTCTTGTCCCAAAACTTGGGGAAGTCGTCCACATTCATCCAGCGTGAAAAATCGCCGTGTCTCCCTATGAAAATGAGAATAGGGGTCTGATCGGTAGAAGAGGAAAGCCTTCTGCGCGAATTTTGAATCAAACGGGATCAACATCTCATTTTTCCCCTAAACTCACGCCCTGGAGCGCATTCGCCAAGCCAACACTGATCGGCGTTTTCTCCAAAATCTTGTCCCGCGTCCTATTCCCGAAAGCTTCCGATCCGTCCGCCGTCACGTTCTCGATGATCTTTTTGAAATCAGGATTCATGGCGCAATCCTTGCAAACCGGAGCCCTCATCCGATGGCCATCGTCGAACACAACGTCAACTTGACGATAGATCGGAAGAACCGAGGCAACGCGCCCGGAAGAGTTCTTAACGAGAATCTGCTTGTCGCATTGGGCGCAAAATCCTAATTTGTAAGCCACCATTCCTCCTTATGCCGCGCTCGGCCAGAACAAGCCCTTATCCTGAACGGACATTGAAAACCCATTGAGCTGAAACGGTTGCCCCGCCGCGAAGATTCTGAAGCCGAATCTTATCGCCCTAAACCGTGCGAATTCCCTGATCCTGCTTTGAAAGACTTCCTGACTTCCCCAAATTCCCGTACCCCAAATGAATGCACCCCAAATGGAGTTGCTGGAAGCCAAAGAGACGTTTAAGGCCGTTTGATTCGTCAAGGACGTATCGAAATCAAACTGAAGGATGCAGTTGATGTCGTAATCACCCAACGCATTCAGGTTCGACATGATGAACCAAAGCTGCTTCAACGTGTCATAGGAACCCGTTACGGATTTCCAGTTCGTGAAGTGATAGGCGTCATACCCGCCGACGGTATAAACGCTCGTCAAGTCGGGAGTCGTTGACCACGTTGCCACGGTTACTTGCGTTCCTGTATTCGCCGTGATCGTTCGCCTTTGGCCGGCTCCCGTTCCGGAAACAATTTGAATCGGAACGCCGATGAACTTGTTGACCGTCCATGTTTGCGTCGAATCCGTCAAAGTCGTGGACGTCGCGCTCGTCGCTATCCCGTTCTCTTGAGCGCCGTCCCCGTAAGTGTCGGAATCCTCAAGATGCCAAAGGAACCCGTTGTAATCGCCCGAATAGAGGCCCAACGTTCCGTCAACATTGAATTGCTTCAGGACGCTCGCATTGATGTTGTCCCAAATCTGCCAGCACGGCTTTTGCTTCAACGTCGATTGGCTCTCATTGTAGATAATCAACGTATCGTTCGTGTTCGCCTGCGTCGGACAGGAAATGTAAACCTTGGCGATGTCCTCCACCGTGAAAAACTCCATGGAGATTCGATCCGTCTTGTTCTTCACAATGTCGGACAGTGCCGGGCTTATGACGATGGAAAGATCGTTCGAAATCCGAATCTCAGCTTGAGAAAAATCGGTCGGATTCATCTGATAGAAACGAAGATTCGTTCCTAGAAAATACCCGGTTCCTTCGCCGACGAGGCAACGATTGTTCAAAATGCCGATCTTGGAACTGATTCGGACGGGAGCGGTTCCAAAATCGCCATTTTGAACCCAAAGCGTCCCGGCGCTCGTGCTGAAGATGATTGCGCCATAGAGACGCACGATACAATTTACCGGGCCATCAAAGATGGTCAGGTTGACCGATGGAACATTGAAGGGCGCATTGGCTTTGGACGTGTAAACATCCGTTGGCCTATCGGCGTCCACGAAATACATGCGCCCGAAATATTCTTCGAAAATGGCGCTTTTCGGCGCGGCCTGATTGTCGAATTCCGCCTCAATCGTTCCGTCCGTCGGATTGTTGTCGTCATAGCTCGTCGTCGTATTGTCCGTGACGGTTGCAATCCGATAAGCCACGCCGGAAGACGTCGGCGAAATCCGATAAATCAAACGAGCATTGCATTGAGCCGTAACGCCGGTTGCCAACGTTTCGGTGCAAACTGGGATCGTGACCGTGATCCGATGACTTGCGGCAATCGTGATGACACTTGAAATCGGCGACGTTTCGCCGACTTGGACGACAACGCCCGCAATCGTTCGGGCGAAGACAACGTAGTAATAATAATCGCCCGCCACAAGCGAACCAGCGCCGCCGTCCGCAAGCGTCGGAGCCGTTGGCCTCGGGAGCGAAAGATTGGTGTAAATCGTGCCGTCAAACTTGAGGTCCGTATCGATCCCATTGCCCCAAACCATCAACTCCTCATTCTCCGTGACCTGGAATTCCATGTCAGAAAACGCGAGGCCTCCCGTGGAAGGATTCGTTGCGCTAAGTCCGGTCACAACATCAACGGGCGTGGTGAGGCTATGCTTGATCGCCGTCC
Source organism: uncultured Alphaproteobacteria bacterium (assembly GCA_964605015.1). GTDB lineage: Bacteria > Pseudomonadota > Alphaproteobacteria > UBA9655 > UBA9655 > UBA9655. The sequence continues at coordinate 10,724 of CAZSAH010000017.1, forward strand.
CGGCGTTGACCACCTGGACAATCGTTCCATCTGAGTTTCGATAATCGAAGAGCCCGAGCGTCGTCGGCGCGCCTGACATTTGCGCCGGAAGGCCAGCCGTTTGGTTCATGATGGACGAACCGAAACGGGTGACGACTGCGCCGTCCACGGTGTAATCGACGTTCCGGGAACCGGACGACATATCGTCCTGGACCTTCGTCGGAGACGATAGGAGATCGTTTCCGCCGCTGTTGTCGTAGTAAGAAAATGTCTGAAGCGGTAAACCCATCAACGCACCACCGTTGGGATATGTTCCAATTGAACAAGATCCGCCGTAAAATCTCGGTTTGTTGTCCCGACGCTCTTAATGATGCCCGCACCAAATCCTGTTTCTCTTCCCGTTGCCGTTGGAATATTTGTGGAAATAGTTCCAATGCTAGACCCATCAACATAATATGTTGCGAGTGTCCCAGCGGCATTGACAATAATTTTCAACTTATAATAGGTCGCGCCGCTTGGAGTTGATGTTGAATTTGTCGCCGTTTCCGTTGAGTTATTACTTGTTACTAGTACCCATTTCCCGGAATTGACACTATCAATATAACGAAAGTAGACGCCATTGACGGAATTTGTCGTGACTGAATCAACAAATCCAATTCTCAATGTGAATCTCTCGCTGCCCGTGCTTAATGTCATGATATTTATCAGCCATTCAAGCGTCCATTGGCCCCCACCGAAAACGATTGAATTTGTATCCGTCCGAATGCCTGCCTGACCTGTGTTTGTTGTCCCAGTTGTGATGTCAATAAGGCCTGGATGCGTATTCCCGCCAGCCGTTTGACTGACGGATGCACCCGTCCCTGAATATCCTGCAATGAATCCGAATGGGCCGGTTGGCGTTGTGACGGGGCATGTTATGAAATCATCTTTTTCAAAATAATATTGCTTGATGTCGGCCATCTCATAATTAGTGGCGACGCTATTTTGATAAGCCTGAAGGATTGTCCCGCTAAATCCAATTTCTCGGGTAGCGACTGGAGCAGTTGAAGGCGCTTTTAATGATGTCGTAACCGCAACATTGGTTGCTGCAATTGTCGCCGCCGTCTCTGTGCCAGTAATTGTTGGACTTGCAATCGTCGGCGACGTATCCGAAACCGCCTTTCCGGCAGTCGATCCGGTTACTTTGGAAACTCCAAAATTCGTGAGATCGATGTCGTCATAAATCTCGTTGAAGAGACTCATAACGTCGTTGGCGTCGGCCGTGGAACCGTTGACTAGTGTTAGGGGTTCGGTCGCGATCTTTTTATCCTGCCTTTCAACCTTCCGTCATCACGACGGTAGAACTGCTTTAAATCTGAAGAGCGAAAATCAGGCCAGTCGCGCCGTTATTACCATCGACTCCATTCGCTCCAGCCGTTGCGCCAGCACCACCAGCGGCTCCTCCTGTGCCTTTGACGCCCTTTGCGCCGCCGGCCGCCGCAACCGTTCCTGAATTTGTATAGGAGGAATAAAGAAGACCAATAATTCCTCCACTCCCACCAGCGCCGCCGCCACCGCCACCGCCGCCGCCAGAGCGAGCACCGGCGACATCCGTACCGGCGGCACCATTCCCACCATTTCCACCTGCGCCGCCTGTTGCTAGAATGCTCCCAGCAGCCCCGACCGTAATCGTTGAAGAAACCAAGACGATGATCCCACCGGCCGAACCGGAACCGCCACCACCGCCACCGCCGCCGCCATTTGACGCCACCGCACCGCCGCCACCGGCGCCACCAGCACCAGACCCTCCAATCGCGCCGGGGACGTACCCCTGAGAGCCGTTCGACCAATTAATAGAAACCATCGTTGAAATTTCTATTGCCGATACCGGATCTGACACTAATGGATTAGTTACCCCCCCTGTGCCACCAGATTGTCCTGCGCCACCAGCTTGCGCAGCATTTGAAGAACCGCCATTTCCAGACGCACCGCCCGCTGTATTATTCGGGGTACTCAGGGGAACACTATTCTGCGTTCCGCCATTAGTGCCCGCAGTTCCGTCGGCTCCGATGTTGACACCTATGCCCCCATCGTCACCATCCGAACCGATTTTTCCATCCGATGATTGCCCGACGGTCACACCAGCAGAGCCAAGGCCTCCAGCGCCTCCCGATCCGTGCGTTGATCCGGATGCGTTCGTCGCGTTTCCGCCTGGCGAACCTAGATTTCTTAGACTCCCGTTAACGGTAAAACTCGTCGTCGCATAAATTCGATACCCACCAGTATTCAAAACTTTCGACGCACTCACTGTTCCCGTCGTCAAATAAATATCACGAGTCAGCGTATAGACGAGATTTGGGGCAACGCCTGTCGTCGTCGCAAAGGCAACATAGGTATTCGTCCCATCGAATGTCGCAACGCCATCGGTTCCGCCACCGGCCCAGGATGCTACAGAAGAAGGGATGGTTCCGCCTGAAAAAGTGACGGCGGATTGGAATGTCGTCGCATTGGCTACAGTCCCGCCCGTGAACGTTCCACTCGCTGAAGGATAAACGTAGTTTGCCATTACCGCACCCGCATCCTTGTCAGATTCAAAACTAGCGCATTCGTCGCGTTCGTCGTCACCCTCTTAACCCGCATACGTGACCAGGGGAAAGGAGAGGTAACCGTTAAGCTCCCGGTCGCCGTCACGGTTGAAGAGCCTGTGAGCGTGGACGTTACATCCGTCCACGTCGCCGAGGAATCCGCAACGCTGTACGCCGAATTGCTCACCTCAATAGTCAACGTCGTTGCCGTTATGGTGAACTGAAGAGAGAAAATGTTGAATCCACCCTTCGCCAAAGGAATGTAGGTGTAAGACGTGTCCGTGTTCCCAATATCGCCGTTGGCAATGTTGAGGATTCGACCGTCAACGCTGCACCAGTAGCCGTCCGGCGGTGAGAGTGTCGCGTCTAAAAGTGTTGTGTCAGACATTAGTTGTATCTCCAATTCGTCGTATTCGTGTAATCCGTCCCGCTATACTGCACTCGATCCGGGAATTCGCTTCGCTGAAGCGAAATTTCAAGCTTCGCTTCCCATGCCGCCCGCTCATCCCGGAACGTCTCAACGCTTGAAACGCCTCCCGATCCTTCCTTGGCATCAAAAGCCCCAATCGTTGCATCCAACTCAATCAGCGGCTCGTAAATCGTCGGGAAATTGTCGCTGAATGTGAACGAGTCGAGCGAAGCCGCAACCGGAAAGTCAGGAAGATAATTGTAATCCAATTGCAAGCCAGATCCCGACGACGGCGGCGTTATAACGCCTGTCTCGGACGATTGGGGGGTCGGCTCCAAGACAATGTTCATTCCCTGGAGTTTCCAGGTGGGACGGTAGGCATCCCCCGCCGCCGCGTAAACCGTCGAGACAGGAACAAACCGTGTCTCCTTTTCGAAAAGAGGATACTTTCCCGTGCTCGTCATCCTCCAAAGCATCGAAACCTGATAAAACATCGGAGTAAGCGCCGAAATGTCGATGTCCGACTCGTCCGCCACCAAATCGAGAGGCGTTTTCGTCTCAAAATACCCCTCGCCCTCCTCGATCATCTTGATGACGTACTTTTTGTAGGCGCGGCCAATGTAGTAGTTCAAATCCGTGTCGAGATAGAACTGTTGCGACACCTCTTGAAGATTCCGCCTCACATTGGCCCTGATTGTTCCGAGCGTTGACAATTATGCCTCCGTTGACATCGCTTCCTTGAAGCTCTTCGCCGGCCGCCCGCGCTTCTTCGCAACCGGCTCGTAAGGATTCACGACAATTTCAGGTTTCTCGGAAAACATATTCGGCGTTGTCCGGTGCTCTTCGTTCTTGAACGAAAGTTCCTCGACCAGCGGCTTCTCAAGATTCAGCATTTCCGAAATCTCTTCCCGCCACCGAATCGCCCGAGTCATTGCCAGCGGCTTTTCAATCGTCTTCCCCTCAAGCTTTTTCTGATCCATCCAAGCCTGATAGTTGTTGATCCGCTCCGTGAGCCTGGAGAGATAATTGATAAGCCCTTCCCTCTCCTTGGCTTTGAAATCATCTCCTGGGCGAATAACGACAAGACCTTTCAATGCGTGTTCCGCCTCAATGATCGGCGCGATTTCCTCGGGAACGTCGCAGAACGTTCGCGGAAGCATGGTGTAAACCTTGCTGTGAATTTGAGGCTCTTGCTTCTCAAGCGTTGTGTTAAATACCTTTTCGAGAAGTGGCATATATTTTTCCTTTCACTCGGGGTTTGATTTTCGGATAACCCGCCGTCACATCCGATGACGGCTGGTTTTTAAGTTCTCTGTTGGCTTTTCTCCATGAAATGATGTCGTCCTTCAGCATGTCTTGATGATTCAATGACATTTTCGTCTCGATCACACTCTCTTCCCATTCAGCTTTCCATTGCATGTCACGACACCATTGATCCGGGTTTCTCATCTTCACTTCATGGTTGTGCCGCCAAACAAAGAGCTTGTTGAAAATCCATTCCCCTAAAGGTTTCGGATTCCCTTCATTGTCTTCGGCCGTCAAAAGAAGATTCCAATGCCGGCCGTCTTCTCCCTTTTGAAGGATGCACCATTTCCTCTTTTGTTGATCGAACATCAACTTCAGGTTCGGATCAAACCGATGCAAGCGCTTCTCAAAAGTCGAATCTTGAAGGATAAGGCTGTACGTCTCGCCTAAATGTTTCCCGGCAACGTCAATCATAACCCAAAGAGGGCGGGGGTTTTGCCCCCGCCCATCTCCTTAGAATGCAGGCTCCGTTAACCCGATCAGCCGGGTGTGAGCATTCCGCTTCCAGGTGCCCATATTGCCCTGGTAGCGATAGTACCCGCCGACCTGATCGTATCCGACGATCTGATAGAGGTTGTTCCCCGTGAGATTCGCGATGTGCGTATCTCGCGTTTGGAAACGCTCGACATGATCGAGATCGTACATTCCGACCTCGTTCAAATCGTAGTCCTTATCGATCAGCCATTCCTTGTCGTTCCATTTCAGAACGACATGGCCACCCTTGATTTCGGCCGCTTCATAGCGAACTTTTTGAATCTCCGTGTTGACGAAGTTTCTCATCTGACCGTAGTTCGAGATCAGATAATTGAAATCGCCGCCACCGATGGCAACCCCTCGGTTCGCCGCCTTCTGCAAAAGATCCTGAGAAACGGGAGCCGTCGAGGCGTCAATGACGTTGCCGATCCATTCGGGATTGGCGGCAACGGTTAATCCTTCGAACGTCGAAGAATAGGTCGTCGTGTCACAAATCGCCTGAAGGCCGGTCAATTCCTTGCCACCCGTTGGTGCGCCAGTCTGCACAGGCGTTTTCACAACGACGGAATTGTCACTCCAGGTCTGAGCCGGGGTGATCGTGATCGTGTTCGTGGCATAGTTCACCGCCGAAACCGTCGCGCCATCTATTTCTTTCGCGCCGCCAATGCTCGCATAAGAATCAAGCTTCTGACCGCGCCGGAACGGAAGCGCATTATCCACAATCAAAGCCGTGGCACCCGATCCGGCACCGTTCGCCAAGGTCAACTGACCCGTTCCCTTATTCAGGGATTGACGGTTCAAGTCCGAGGCCATGCGCCCCATGTTGTCCTTCATTTGCGCATCAAGAGCCGTCACGAACGCTTGCTTGTTCGTTTCCGACAACTCGATCGCCGTGCCGGTGATCGTGAAAGGCCACACAACCAGCTTCGCGAGAATCTGTGGCTGTTGCGGGTTCAAGGAACCGGGGTTCTGAAAACCTTCCGATTCGTTGATCGCCGATCCCAATTCGTTGCCGGACATCGCAACGGGCATGAAGATCCCTTGCGGCGTCGGCTTGATCGGGGAAATCGAAAACTTCTTGAAGGACGGAGCCTTGAGGTTCTGTTGGGCCTCAAGAACTTCTGACCCTTCGTCATAATTCCGTTTGAAAATTCCGTCTAACGTCGTGCTTGTAGACATTTATCCTCCCAACTCCGCGAGAATCCGGTCGCGCCGCTGTTGATCGGTTTCCTTGCCCTTTGTCGGCAAAGTTCCGACCTTGGAACCCGTTGCCGGAACCCCAGGTTGCTTGACCGCCGTTTGAAGGCCGAATCGTTTCGCCTCTTCAAATCCTGCGGTGATGTATTCAAATGCTGACTTGAGTTCTTGCTCTGTAGGACATCGAGGATCTTGTGCGATTTCCATCAATCGGGCCAACGTCGCCCGGTCAACGGCCTCAACCATGCGGGGTGAAACGGGCTTGCCGTCTTTGAGAAGACCTTTCTCCGACAACATGCCTTGATATTTCGTCTCAAGGTTTCGCGTGTTGTCAGCGATGAATTTCTCATATCCCTGCTGCTGGCTTTGTTCCTGCTTGGCTTTCCATTCCTTAAAGGCGTCAAGTTCCCGGAACTTCTCGGCAACGGACGGGTGGAAATCCTTATAGGGATCTTCCTGCTGTTGCCTTGCCTCTTCTTTGGCTTGGAGAATGGCGAGAACTTGCGCAGCCTTTTGAGGATTGGCTCGCAAAAGTTGATCGATAGCCCTTGCCCCTTGAAGTGTCGCAGATTCTTGCCGGAACTTTTCGAGTTCGGCTCGATACTGCTTATTCTCGTTGGCGAGCTTTTGATAACGGTTCTGGGACTTCTGAGCGACTTGCTCGGGAGTCTGTTGACCCGTTTCCGTTCCACCTTGTTCCGGGGTCGATGACTCCCCTTCCTGCGTAGGTGTCTCGGCAGGTGATGCTACATCTTGGCCTTGCGGCGCGACTTCTTCCATGCGGTCCTTTCCGGCGCACGTCTCACGACGTTCGCCTAGACACTGTGACGTAGTTCACGGCACGACCCGAGCCTATTACGCGGCCAACCGGTTATTGAACCTGTTGCGGTCCCTGCATGACACCAGGAAGTCCTTGCGGACCCTTCCCTGGTATCGCTCCAGGCATCGCATCTTGTGCAACAGGCATCGGCGTTTGCGGCGGCGCCAATCCCGCAATCTGCGCAACATCCTGCGGCGTTGCCTTCGAAGAAATCGATAAACTCACCTTCGGCGGCTCCGTCTTCGGCGGCATCCCAGCCTGCTTTTGCGCAGCACTCTGCTTATGCGCTTGAATGTGCTGGAAAAACGCTTCCTTGATCTGATTGGACGCCCGCTCCAAAAACTTCGGGTTCTTCATCTTCTCGATGTGGCACGAAAGATGAATCGGGTCGTTGTCTTCCTCCCAAACCTCAACCGGCATTCCCTTCATCATTCGCGTGTTTTCCCAATCCGCCTTGTCCACATCCGCCGAATCCTCAATCTCAAAACCCGTCTCCCCGAACCGCTCCAAGAGTTCCTTGCGAAGTCTCGCACCACGAGGTGAGTCCTCTTGAACGGGACCGAGAAGGCCACCCTTGGCGAATTCCGAATACATATCGCGTTTGGATTTCTCGGACTTCGGAATCATCGAGCCCGATTCGATCTTCAACATCCAGCCGTCACCGAAATCGTCGCCAATGAACGACTTGATTTCCAAGTCCAAATTATCGCGATTCATCGTTCGCAAATAATCAACAACGTCTTCTTGAGGAAGCTTTGCGAAGTTCCTAATAATCCGTGCCTTTTTCGTAAAAGCTTGCTCGTGGAACTTTTCCCACGAAATCATCATGTCCGATTGCTGCGTGTTCGCGTTCTCCAGCAATTGCTCAATGGCCGCCGCCGCGTGAACGCCTGGAGGAACGTTGCCCTGCATGACGAAATTGGTTCCGGCCTCACGCGCCATCTGTTCGATCAGTTGTTTCTTTTCTTCAAAGAACTGGGGTGGAAGAGGAACGCCGGGCCATTTTGTCGGCACATGGCCCGAAGGAGTCGATTTAAACGTATAGACGTTGCCGCCCATACCGTTGATGACACCCCGCTTGAGTTGATTCTCCTCTGCCAGGATGTCAACTTTCGCGAGCGTGTTTGCGTTGAATATGATTGCTCCATTGATTTCGTTCAACCTCATCTGTTGGGGAATCAAAGACTCAACCAATCCCTTGCCCAACAACCGCCCAACATAAGGCGAATATTGGAACATCGTGTAAGGATGCCACATCACATTCCGCGCCGCGAAAAAGTAAGGCGATCCACCGCCGGGAGCCAGCGCCGAATCATAAACCACTTGAGTTCCCGCCTTCACCAGCATGCGCCCCATCGGGAATTCCCGATTGGGCGAAATGTACATTTCCTGCACCAGCGCCTTGCCCTTTGTGCTGATCTTCGCGCCCAATCCGTAAGTGTAAGGCGTCGCGTATTTCATCTGCTCAAGAACAGAGAGCGAATTCCCGATCCCGCCGCCTTCGACGACCTCGGACGCCTTGCCCGTGTATCCAGGTTCGTTCTTGTCGAACGCCGCCTTGATCCATTCCACGGCCATCAAATATTTCTCGCTGACCCATTGCCATTCCTCAAAGCTCGGCACGGACCAATCGAAACACATCGACATCGGCGTCAAGATCGCAACGTTCGAGTCCCCCGTTTTCGATTCCTGCATCTGCGGATTGCCCGTCGCCGGGTCAATCACTTCATTCCCAAGCTCGTCATAAACCGGAATTTCCGCGTCGCGACCAATCGTGTTGTCCCAATAGTCTTTGCGAAACGCCGTTCCGAACGTCAGCGCATAGTGAGCGGCCTTCTTCGAATTCTGAGACTCGTTATCGAGTTCATACTTCGCCTCCATGACACGCTCACAAACGCGGGCTTTCATCTTTCGATCATCGGAATCGTCCGAAGGGAACACCTCAACCGTCGGCTTCGCCCGCGTGAGATACGAGACAAGCGTTCGCACAATCGGTTCGATCTCGTTCGTGATGAACATCTGTTGCCGCGTGTCTTGGTACTGCGAAAAGATCATGTTGTTCTGGGTAATCTGGGAATTCCCGGCCAGATTGCCCATGAAGTTCTGATTACCGTTGGCAAACGCGGCGCAACGTTCCCACAATTTGGACAGCTCCGTCTTGCTGGACTCGTCCTCTTGCGTGAGTTCGTCCATGAACGCGGAAACTTTGTCGGTTTCTTGATATAGCTCTTTCAAAGCGCAATATCCTTTTTCAACAAAACCTTCTGTCCGAAATTGTCGTATCCGATGTATTCATCATTCGAAGACGATCCATAAAATTCTTCCGGATTTTCATTCTTTTGAATTGCCGCGAAGGCGTGGCCGTTCTTAGACACGAGCGCGTGATCCGTGAGCTTTTGATTCTGCTCGCGCAGGAATTTAATTTCCTCCTGTAACACTTCGCATTTCTTGCAATCAAACATTCGCTGACCCAGAATCCTCTCCCAAAATCCACCATTCAAATTCTCTTGGAGATGAAACGACAACTTGGATCGTATCTGCATCAACACTCGCATCGTAAATCTTATAAGAAGCAACGGGTTGACCATTGGCAAAAGAGTAGGTGATCGAGACATCATCACCATCCGCCAATGTCCCAAGATCGAAAGTTTGATTTCCCAAATCAAGAGTTGTCGCGCTTGTCTTGTCTGATCCATTCAAAGAACTTCGAATGAAATAAGGACCTGCATTTAACGCCCCATTAAGAAATCCAATTTTTTCTCCAATCCCGACACTGATCTTAAACCCGTTATCAGGGACATTATCTAATGTGACACTGTTGATTGTGGTGAATGCCTTGGACCCATATTTTACGCGATAATCTGGCGCATGTCCGACGGCTTTATTTCCGCTCGTTGAAGTGAAAGTAATCGTTTCAGTAAGAGGGTTTGAAACAATATCAAATCCAGTCACCGTAAACGTCATCGTTCCGACATAAAGATTGAGATTTCCACCCGTATCATTCTCGATATTGATCATCACATTCCGTGGAACATCTGGCGATGTGATCGTTCCAACAGCCCAAGATCCTGCAGTCACCGTTGAATCAGCGGCAATCGCCGTTGATCCAACCGGCTCAGTTGCCGTATCCGAATTTTCATGGTTCGTGTTTACCGCCCCCAAGATGTCTTGATACGACTGAGTCGTAAACGTATTCGGTGCCTGGAGATTTGGATCAAAATTTGTTTCGTTAAATCCGTAAGCTAAAATTTTCCTGATCCCAGAAGATCCAGGGATGTTGGAAGTATTATTGCCAGGGGAAATTGTTCCGATTTGCGTCCCATCGGTTAGTGAAAATGTTCCCGTAAGATGAGCAAGTGCTCCACTGAATGATCCAGCAATTTGATTTATATTCGTTTCATTGATTATGGCCGCCATCTATGCCCCCGCATCCAATCCAATGATCCACCAATCGAAAGTCTCGCCAACCTCAGAAACCACCGTCAAAATGTCCGCGTCGTTCGTCACGTCATAAGACTTCGTCGCCGATGCCCCGCCGCCGGCCGTCACGAGGAACGTTGCCGACACATCGTCGCCATCCGAAAGCGTTCCGAAGTTGATCGAGTAATTCGTCGTGTCCACTTTCCCGCTGACAGAATAGGCCGTGCCATTGACGGAAGCCGCCAACACATCCGCTTCCGCAGGCGTCTTGAGACGATTCAAGAGGCTGATTTTCGAACCGATACCGACCGAGATAACAAAGCCGTCATCTGGGACGTTATCAAGCGTGACAGCAGTGACAGTCTTGAACGGCTTAGAGCCATACTTGTGGCGAAACTTTGTGGTGGCGACAGCCTTGTTGCCGCTCGTGGAGGTGAAGACAATCGTTTCCGTTTGCGCAACGCCCGCATAATCCGTCCCCGTAATCGTGAATGTCATCGCCCCAACGTAAAGATTCAACGTCCCAAGCGTCGGGTTTTCAATCTCGATGAAGACATTGCGAGTGATAACCGGCGCGGTAATCGCGCCGACGGTCCACGCGCTCGATGCAACCGTTGAATCAGCAGCAATCGCCGCCGAATTGGTCGCAGCAGCCGCAGCATCCGCCGTCGCGCTATCCGTGTTTGCTGATCCGAGAATATCGAACAAACTCAACGTGGACGCGCTTGAGCCGGCGCTATTACTGGAGGGATTGTATGCGAGTATCTTTCTCAACCGATCACTACCCGGAATGTTCGAATCGTTATGTCCCGGCGCAATCGAACCTCCGGAAACTCCCGTCGCCGTCGCCGTTCCCGTCAAAAGCAAGATGGGCGCGGTGCCATTCAAGCCAACCAATGTTTTTTCGTTGACGACGAAGGCCATTAGGCTTGCACCGACCCTTCGACCCACCCGACATAATCATCACCGCTCGCGCAGGTGAAAACTAGTTTGTCGCATCCAAAAGTCGTATCGAACGACTTCACGATTTGCGGCGCTTTTTCCGCCGTCACATTTTCGAATTTCCAAGTATCGATCTTTCGTAAGGCCGATGATCCATCTTGATTCGAATCACTATTCCCCGGCGCAAGAGTGAATGTGGTCGTGTCGTTATTCACGCTAAACCATAACCGCGCCCGGCCTTCGCCATCCGAGGATGGATACTGCAAGAATTTTGTTTCAGTGACTACAACCGCCATAAAAGCTCCTTGTGTTTATGCACCAGCAGATGCGCCTTCAACCCAGTAATCATAATCATCGTCGCTCGCGCAGGTGATGGTGATGATGTCCGCGTCATTCGTTGAACTGTAAGTTTTAACTGCGATAGGCGCTTTTTGTGCTGCACTATTCGAAAGGCCCCAAGAATCAATCGTTCGAAGATTGGCGGAGCCGCTGACATTCGTATCGGCATGTCCCGGTGCAATGACAAAGGTTGTCACCGCCGTATTCGCACAATTTCCTACAACTCTGATTCTTCCTTCACTGGAGCCACCGAGGGTGATTACCTTCGTTTCCGTCAAAACTGCTGCCATATGAACTCCTTACGGGACGTCATCACGACGTTCCTTGTTTGATGTTGATCCTTAATAACCCCAAGCCTGCCAATAACCGTCTTCATCGGCGACCGTCACAATCGTTACCGTTCCGGCCGTGTTCGTGAGCGGAAGCGTTTCGTTGATGACGGGAGCACTCGCGGAAACGGCGGAACCGGCGGGCTGAATGAAAAACTGCTCGACGACATTCAGATAGGTCAGAATGTCGCCTCCGGTCGATCCGCTGGTGTTCGTGTAGGTTCCGTAAACCATGATCTTTGGGCCCATGCCTTCAATTGTCTGCGTCACCGCAGGTGTGAAACTCATATCTTCTCCTAGTAATAATCCGGATCTTGTGGACCCGCGTTGTTGTCGAAATTTCTTACCCTTACATTGCCCTTAAGCTTCTCAATCTCTTGTTCTTCAACCTGCATGAAGAAAATCTCTTGTGATGTCTTGTTCTTGAATCTCTCCTTCGGATCTTTCTCGAAGAACGTCGGCGCATAGGACTGGATCAGGTGGAGACAATGAACCAGCGCGTCCACGCGATCTTTCTTCTCTTTCCCATCAGCATCCGGATCGAACGCTGTCATTTCGTTCATCAATTCGCGGTTGTTCGTGTGAAACAAACCCTTCGCTATGATGTGCGAAACGGACTTTGCGCGGCGAAACTTGTCCTTGTCCGCCTTCAAATCGATCACTTTGATGTCGGGAAAGTAGCGATGACACGCTTCGAAGAGAGCCTTCTGATAAGCAACGGATTCAACGCCAAGATAACGAGGCTTTTGACGCGAGATGACGCGCTTGGCCTCTTCAAGCGTTTCAAGGAACGACCATTTTCCGGCTATTGTCTCAAGATCATAGATATGGCCGTCTTCAGCGAAACCCAAAGTCGTGAAAGCCGTGTTGCAGGCTCCTTCACCTTTGCTAATGGCCGGATCGCACGCCGTCGCAACGAACTTGATTTCCGGTAATTTGTCATAGCCTTGCACCTTCGTCATATCGAAGATTTGGCCTTCGAACGCATCCCATGAACCCATGACGTAACGCGCATACCATTCAGGAGAGTAGGACTCTTTGAGTTGCGCAATGTAGTTCGCCGGCAGGTTGTCCGCGTTCGCAATCGTGGGCGCAACGATCATTCGATAATTGTCACCATGTTTCCAGTTTTCCGCATCGTTCGCGTGATCCATCCCGAAACGATAATAGATCCAATTGAATCCCTTCGGATTGCCGGTGACGAGGCCCTTCAACTTCGGAATGCCTTGCCGACGTAACCGGCTTTGAAGCGTGAGGAAAACTTCCTCGTCAATCTCCTCAGCCTGATCGAGATAGAACGCGCCCAAGTTCATGGAGAGAAGATTCGCGAAGTCGTCCAAGTGACGAAAGATCACCGTCGATCCGTTCCAAAACGTCAGCGAGTTCTCGGCCTTATTGAAGGTGAAGGCCGTGGATGGATAGATTTTCTTGAGAACGGTAAGGAAAACTTCCCGCGTTGAGTCTCTGAGTTCCGGATAGGTCAAGCGACCGACGAGGCACAGATTGTTCGGATACATCGTTGACAGTTCGATGATCTTGAGACATGCCCCGAACGTCTTCCCGTTGCCGACGCCGCCAAAGAGGCCGACGTATTGCTCCTTCGCATCAACGAAGGATCTCTGGAACGGATTGAGAACAATCTCGGTCATTCATCACCCCGCGAAATGATGAACGGCTCGAACTCAACCTTGCCTGAATGTTCGATGGATTGCTTCTCTGAATAGCCAGCAAGCCCGACCAAATATTTTCGGATCGTAAAACGATCCATTGTGTCATGCGACGTGTCCGCGTCTCTTTGCATCGCCTGGACGTTCTCTAGCGCTTTGGAGTGAAGATACTCTTTGACTCGATCAACTTTGGCCTCTTGCTTGGCGACGGCAGCGGCCATCTTCGCCTCTGCTTCTTGGCGGGTTATCGCTTTGAAAGGTAACTTTGCAGGCAACCTTGATTGTGACATTGCTTGCGCACAATCATGTAAGTAGTTGAAAACTATGTCAAATTTTCTATTGGTCCGCTAATGGTCCATCATAATCCAAAATGGACTATTTGGATGATATTTCACCATGAGAGAGGCTTACTTAATAGCTAAAACGCAACGTGCCCAAATGGCAACGGCTTCGCGGGTGGCGACAACGCGCCCTTGCTTGGAGGCTTTGCTTTTCATGATTGGAATATTGAGCTTTTCTCTATGCCATCGCCTAACCGTGGTTTTCCCTATAGAAAAACCAATGACTTTAGAAACATAGGCGGTGATTTCTTTCCAGGAAACTAGGATCATTTCTTTTTCTCTTCTAAAGCTAAAGATTTTTTTTCGAAGTTTACCATGACGACTTTTCGACCTGTCCCCTCTTCATGATATTTCATTGGGTTAAATTCATGGATGATTTCGCGGAGGATTTCGCTTTTTCTTATGTATTGATCGCAAATGTAATGAAGTTGGGCTTTTAGTCCTGGGTCGGTGAGTGCTGCATCAATATCATCCCGAAACACCAAAATGTGTTGGTCTGGGTTCATTTCTTTAAAGCTTCGATAAAGGATTTTGGGTCATCAATGCCCACGAGGGCGTTCACGCAATCTAATATGCGATGAGCATAAAGCCCAAGGTCTTCAATGCTTGGGTTGTCTTTTCGAAAACCGCCGATGGTCGCGATTGGCGTTTTGGTTTCAACGTGAAAAATGGTAAGAGCGTCCATTCCTGAAATTTGGCAATCCCAATTGCTCAATTTATCCATAGGGGACTATTTCTTCAAAGCTTCAATGATTTCGGGCGTTACTTTTTGAAACGAGAAGGCGGTTGGGTTCATGATGGAGAGCTTGTCCTTCGTATGCTGGAGGCCGAGGGAATGGCCGAACTCGTGGGCGAGAAGAGCCCAATCGCATTTTGCGATATTTTTGATTGTGATTGTGGCGGCTGTATCCGTCCAATTTGTGAGGCCAAACGTTGATTGATTTGGGAAGTCGCCATAAAGGACAGTGATTCGAGGGGCAGAAGATCCGCTTTGAGGCAAGAACTTGTTCGTCTTTAACGCAACATTCCAAAACTCAGAAGCTTTTTGCCCAACGGCTGGATCGGCACCTATAAAGTAAAGAGGGGCTTGAGCATGTCTTAGACCCGTTGCGTCAATTGGTTGCTCAAAAGGCCCGCTTCCATTCGTTGCCTTCGCCCAGAATTGATAGAAGAACCCGCCAATGGATTTGAGGGCGCAGAACATCTTGAAAAAAGAATATGCCGAAATTGTTTAATGATTTCAATAGGTATTATTTGACAAGAAATTTCTTGTTTATAAGTAACAGGGATTCATATCTAATGTCTGTAACAGGAGGAAATCATGAAGAAGACAAACACGGTCGCGAAAGTAAGTCCGATCAAGAAGGTGAATCCGCTGGAGTCGTATCGCTCCATCGTCGATAAGGTCAAGGAACTTGAGAAAGCAAAGACCGCTTTGAAAGCGTAAATCTTGGCTTTAATGGATGACGCCAAGTCCGATGTCTTGGCGCTCGATGGATTCAAGGCCGAGCGTTCGCTCACTTGGCCGGTGCGGTTGGATACGGAGGCCGTCAAAGAGTTTTTGGGAGATCGGTTGCCTGAGTTTCAGAAGGTGGCAGCGGAACCGACGATAACCTTGAAGGTGATATAATGTCTAAAACCTATCGGGGCGTCCGCAAAGAATCAAGACGCGGTGAAGTCCGGGTCAATGATGTTCCGTTGCCTTCTCAAAAGACATGGCAATGGAGCTATAAAGGCCGGGGGCCAAGTGCTCTTGCGGAAGCAATTGCCGATGATCTTTTTCAGATTCCGCCTTATTCCCTTCAAGAAAACTTGGATGCCTATTCCGCCCTCATTCAAATAATCGCTGAACTTCCAAACGATGATTGGGTCTTGTCCGAAGATGAAATCCATCGCCGGATCGATGAAATCACAAAAGGGGGACGCAATGGGTTCGCCGCACAAAAAGTCGGTTGAGGAAATCTTAGCCGATGAGAAGTTCCACTTCCCCGCCTATGCCATCAAGCCGCTTTTTGTGTCTGAAGCTGCTTGGAAGGATTTCGTCACTCGATTCCTCAAGCTTCGGGAAGAGAAAAGATCGTTCGTTCATTTCGGAGGCAAACCGCCAACACCTGATAATCTGAAGCTGTTCTACGATTTCAACGAAGGAAAGATCGATTACAAAGACCTTCGGAAGGCGTGGGGCTTTAATGTGTCCGCAACACTCGGCAAAATCTTTGCTTGGGTCAGCCAACAACAACGAAAAAAGGGAGACAATGGGAAATCTCATAACACTGGATCGCAATCAGGCGCTCTCAAAGGCAAGACAACTCAAAAAGGAAATGGAAGATAAGGCCTATTGCGTCCTCCGCCCGAATGATCTTCCCATCATCATCAAGCCCACCCGCCTTCGCCGGGAACGCCGATGCGTGCTCACGGGGGCCGTCATCAAGGCGGGAGAATACGCCTATCCGGCCATGAAGACACCTTTGAGGATTTGGCCTTACGGCGATGAACGTGCCTCAATCAGTGCGGGCGTGCGACGGCTGGGCGAACTCGTTCCGAACCATGGGGTGATTTTCCGCATTCCCGCTTTCTCTGAGGTCATGCAACGACGGGAAATCGCCGATCAGCAAAAGAAGTTCCAAAAGCAATTGGATGTAGAAGCGACGCGGCTTTTGAAAGAGGCAAGAGTAAAATGAATCTGGCGCGAAGAAATTTCTTCATCGAGAACAAGAAATTTCTTGTTTTAAAAAGAGAGCGGATTTATGGAAGTTTCAACGGAAGGTGAGCCGCAAAAACCGTATGAAAGGGACAACATGAATTTGGGACAAGGGAAGGTTAACCGAAAGTTCCGACTCCTTCGGGTTGCCGCTGGGTTGACGCAAAAGGAAGTGGAGATGGAGACGGGAATCGGGGCCACCAAGATTTCCTATTTTGAAAGAGGATTTGAGAAGCCGACGGAGCAAGAGGCGGGGCAGTTAGGGGAAGCGTTCGGGAGCACCACAGGCGAGATTTTAAGATGTTTTCAAAAAGAAAAGTTGTCGCGAACTAAGAAAAACTAACCGCCCAGCAGGCGCGACACTGGGCGGTTAGACCAAAAGGGAAGAAAACCTTCAGGGGGTTTCCTTGAGTCGAGTTGTATCCAAATTTCACGTCCCGTCAATCATCGTTTATGTTTTCTTAACCGCCACGGCCTTAATCGGCTTTCACGGCGGCTCATTCATTCTTTGGAAAATCATTGGTCGTTAACAAAAAGGAGAAACTTGTGGAATTTTGGAGACAGGGAGATGTGGTGATAACCTTGGCAGAAATGCCCAAAGAAGCCACGAAAGAAAAAACGGAAGTAATCGCCTATGGCGAAGTCACGGGGCATGCACACAGAACCCACGGAAATGGTGCGATCTTCGAACACCCGGCGACGCGACGGCGATTCCTGAAAGTCCTCGCTGGAGGGCTCACTATTAGTCATGAAGAACACGAAGACATTGATCTTCCGGAAGGCGAATATGAACTCAAGATTCAGCGGGAATTTGATTGGTGGAATGAAGAGGTTAGACGTGTTGCAGATTAAAACCTGCGCTCAATGCGCCAAAGTTTTATCTGTATCCAATTTCCATGCGAGGAAATTGTCTTCCGATGGCTTGCATCCGAGATGCAAGGAATGTCGCAAAGTTGCGGAAAGAAATTACAACGCCGGGCGCATCAAACACATTAAAAAATACAAAACCGGATACAAAAAAACGATGAAGCCGCTTGGCCTTTTCTCTTACGAGCAGGCTCGGCAACGGTGTAACAACCCGAACCATGCCAGCTATGCTAGTTATGGAGGTCGAGGTATAGAATTTAAGCTAACATCTTTCCAAGGTCTGCTTATCGCAATCGGCCCCCGTCCAAAAGGCTTCTCGATAGATCGAATTAATCCGAATGGCCATTACGAGATCGGCAACGTCCGATGGGCACCAATGACCATTCAAAACAGAAACAAACGATCAAGTAAAATTACTCAAGTTCTTATGGATCAGATTAAGGCAATGGCTAAATCTGGCTTAATCCATCGTGAAATTGCGAAGGCTTCTGATATTTCTCAAGCTTCAGTCTCAAGAATTATTAATGAAAAACAATGGTTCACCGAAGAAACGCGGAGGGTAGTGGATTGAAAAAATATGTACTCACCGAAGAACACAAAAAAGAACTGAAGCCGTGGGCGGACAGGTGGATCGGCAATGCCATGAACTGCGCGCCGATGGACGAGAACGATCGGGAGCAGATGCGCACCGCCATAAACGGAATGTACGCGGCCGCGAATCTTGCGCCACCGAAGCACATCGTCTTCGTGCCCTCCCCGTTCGTTCTTCGTTTCGCTGGCGGTTTTGCCGCTGCGATCTGGTGGATGCGAAAAAATAAAAGGGCCACCACGAAGGACGCCACGAAGGACGCCACGAGGGCCGCCATGGAGGACGCCACGGGGGCCGCCACGAGGGACGCCACGAGGGACGCCACGAGGGACGCCACGTGGGCCGCCACGGAGGACGCCACGAGGGCCGCCATGGAGGACGCCACGTGGGACGC
>CAZSAH010000018.1:0-28644 GCA_964605015.1 uncultured Alphaproteobacteria bacterium
CTTTATTTGAAAAATCAAAGCGCTATCTGGATCCCCGCCTTCGCGGGGATGACAAGTGGGGGCGGGGACAACCTTTGGGCAACAAAGAGATGCTGAAACAAGTTCAGCATGACAACCCTTGGGTTGGAGTTCCATTTTTCTTTCCATCTCCCTCCATCTCTTGCCAGGCTATCATCCCTCCTGCCATGTTATAAGCCGTAAGGCCCCACGCGCGTGCAAGCTCACACGCTTGCCCTGATCGCTGCCCACTTCGGCAAATAAAGACGTACTCTGCATGTGGGTTGGCCTCTTGCAAAAAGTGGCTCAACGCTGGCCCGAGGGTCGCTAAGATTGCGTCTTCAATACAGCCCTCAGGACCCCTGAGTTCATAGGCTTCGCGAACGTCCACTAAGGTATAAACGTCTTTATTTTTCTTAACATCATGGACGGTGAGATCAAAGAGTGTGGCCATTTTTATGCTCCTCAAAACAAGGCGGCTAATGTTCTAGACATAGAAAGAAGAATGACAATTGTCAACGCAAGCTTGTGGACCAAAATCATGCGAAGAGGGGAGATATGAGCTGTTGCCCTTTTAACAAGGAGAGCGGTGAAAACAATGCTCCCCACAAGGGCCATCCATTCCCCGAGTGTTAAATCAATTCCCCCCTGTCTCCATGCAGAAAAGGGCGCTGTGGCGGCAATGGTTAAAAGGCTGCACGCCATGGCGTGTTTGAACTGAAGGCGTGTGATGCCTGTTAGCCAAGGAATAATGACAACCCCACCTCCAAGGCCTGTCATGGTGCTCAAAAATCCTGTAATCATACCGCCTATGCTCGCGGTTTTAAGCTGGCGAGCAAGCGGGCGGTCTTCGCCTGGGTCTTCTGGATCTCGAAGAACCCATAGACTATAGAGGCTAAAAAGACAGGTGATGTTTAAAAGTGCGATGATAACCCAATGGGGCGCCATGATTTTTAAAGGCGCGGAGACATAAGCCACAATTCCTGCAAAAACAATAAGCACAGCTGCAATCGGGTAAAGGGTGTTTTGTCGTCGTATAAACCAGCTTAAGAGAGCACCTATAGAGAGGGCCAAAAGGCCATAGGCAGAGGCTTCTTTAATATCATAGCCCCCCAACATCATGAGCAAAGGAATGGCAACGACCCCTCCGCCTGTTCCTGCTAGCCCAAGAACCGTGCCTGAGGCCCCTCCCACAATAGCCCATAAAAGAATAGGATGGTGGATCATGTGTGTTTTTTCCTCTTAACCCCGCTTAAAAAAGCGAGTATGACTTGATGGTGAATTAGCATGGAGAGATGACTATGTCATTAGATGAAAAAACCGTCAAACGGATTGCTACTCTAGCGCGCCTTAAATTGAGTGAGGATCGTATGGGTCCTATGCAGCAAGATTTGAACCGTATCCTACAGTTTATTGACCAATTGAATGAAGTTGAGACCTCTCACGTGGTCCCTATGGCAGGGGTGAACATCCCCTTGCCCCGTCGGCAGGATGTGATCAATGATGGGCAGTATGTGGAAAAAATCCTTGCCAATGCCCCAGAGGTTGCGTGTAACATGTTTGTCGTCCCAAAAGTGGTGGAATAAATAATGGCTCTTAAAAATGATCTTATTCGCCTGACACTTGCAGAAGCAAGAGATGGCTTGCGTCAAAAGAAATTTTCTTCCCTTGAGCTAACCGAAGCCTATCTTGATGCCATGGCCCAGCATCGAAGCATGAACGCTTATATCTTAGAGCTTCCAGAGCTTGCCCGTGAAAGGGCCCAGATAAGCGACAAACGCTTGGCAAAGGGGGAGGGAAAGGTGTTGGAAGGACTTCCGCTCGCGATTAAAGATATCTTTTGTACAGAAGGAATTCAAACAACGGCCGCGTCTCATATTTTAGAAGGATTTAAACCCGCTTACGAGTCTACAGTGACTCAAAGGTTAAAAGACGCAGGAAGTGTTTTTCTTGGAAAAACCAATATGGATGAGTTCGCCATGGGATCGGCGAATATCACAAGTTATTATGGGAATGTTATAAGTCCTTGGAAAAGTGCTGACGGAAAAGACTTAACCCCGGGCGGATCGTCAGGGGGATCAGCAGCGGCCGTCGCTGCTGGCCTTGCGATTGCGGCGACAGGCACAGATACGGGGGGCTCCATCCGTCAGCCGGCAGCTTTTACAGGAACTGTCGGGCTTAAACCAACCTATGGGCGCTGTTCTCGATGGGGGATGATAGCCTTTGCCTCGTCATTAGATCAAGCCGGGCCTATCACACGGGATGTGCGGGATGCAGCCCTTCTCTTGGAAGTCATGGCGGGGCATGACCCTAAGGATTCCACCTCTTCCACCCGTGAGGTACCGTCCTTTGAAAAGGCGCTGACCCAAGGCGTCAAAGGCCTTCGCGTAGGAATCCCGAAAGAATATCGCCTTGAAGGAATGGACGCTAATAGTGTAAGCCTTTGGGAAAAGGGCGCCGCTTGGCTTAAGGGGGCGGGAGCTGAGATCGTGGATATCAGCCTGCCTCACAGCAAATATAGTCTTCCCGCTTACTATGTGATTGCTCCTGCAGAAGCCTCCTCAAACCTTGCGCGCTATGATGGGGTGCGATATGGCTTGCGGGTTCCTGGCCGCACCTTGGATGAGCTTTATGAGAACACGCGCAGTGCGGGCTTTGGGAAAGAAGTACAGCGGCGCATTCTCATTGGTACTTACGTGCTTTCCGCAGGGTATTACGATGCCTATTACTTGAAAGCTCAAAAGGTACGCACCCTCATTGCCCAAGATTTTCAGCTTGCTTTTCAAAAGGTTGACGTCATTTTAACGCCCACAACGCCAACGGCCGCTTTTGCCCTTGACGAAACGCCCACCGATCCGGTTGTGATGTATTTGAACGATGTGCTGACTGTCCCTGCAAACCTTGCAGGCCTTCCTGGCATCTCTATCCCCGCAGGGTTTTCAAAAGAAGGCTTGCCTTTGGGGCTTCAGCTTATTGGCCCCGCCTTTGAGGAAAATGTTCTTTTCCGGGCAGGACGTGTGCTGGAAGAAGCGGCTGGGTTTAACTCTTTTGTTGCACAAAATGATTAAAGCAACACCCCCACTTGTCATCCCCGCCCCCACTTGTCATCCCCGCGAAGGCGGGGATCCAGAAAAACAGTTGAACCATAATGGATTATTACGTTTATGTTCTCTGTTCTCAAAAAAATGGAACTTTGTACATTGGTGTGACTAATGATATATCCCGCCGTGTATATGAGCATAAAAATAAGATGATCAAAGGGTTTACAGAAAAACATGAAGTAGATAAGCTCGTTCATGTTGAAATATATGCAGATGTAAGAGATGCTATTCACCGAGAAAAATGTCTTAAAAAATGGAATCGGGCTTGGAAGCTAAGGTTAATTGAAGAAGCAAATCCAGAATGGAAAGATTTGTACGAGGGTTGCTTATGACTGGATCCCCGCCTTCGCGGGGATGACAAGTGGGGGCAGGGATGACAAGCGGGGGTGGGGATGACAAGTGGGGGCAGGGATGACAAGTGGGGGCAGGGATGACAAGTGAGAACAGGGATGACGAGTGGGGCTTACAAAAGTCCAATTTTCATTCTGAGTATAAATAAAGATTATAATGGAGGAATTAAATGAAGATAATTTCCGCAATAGAAGCAGAGACACACTTTGAAAAATATATGGATGATGCCATGCTTGAGCCTATAATGGTTAACGGCACAGAGGGTGAGTCCATCGTTATGCTCTCAAAGGAAGTATACGACTACATACTCCAAGTTTCTAAGGGATTTAGAGATGACGGTGACAAATATTAATAAATACATTTACGATGGCCCGTCTGGGCCATGGGAGCTGGTGATTGGGCTTGAAGTTCACGCCCAGATCACGGCCCAGTCAAAGCTTTTTTCAGGGGCAGCTGCCTCTTTTGGAGCCGAGCCAAACACGCAAGTTTCTTTTGTAGATGCAGGCATGCCAGGCATGCTTCCTGTCATTAATGAAGTCTGTATTGAGCAAGCTGTTAAGACAGGCTTTGGGCTCAACGCAGAGATTAACCTTGTCTCTGTTTTTGATCGGAAAAATTACTTTTATGCCGATCTTCCAAGCGGATATCAGATCTCCCAATTCAAGCGTCCCATTGTGGGCAAGGGATATTTGGACATTGAGCTTGAGGATGGCACAATGCGGCGCATTGGAGTTACCCGCTTGCATCTTGAACAAGATGCAGGGAAAAGCATCCATGATCAGCACCCTCATAAGTCCTACATAGATCTTAATCGTGCGGGTGTGGCCTTGATGGAGATCGTCTCTGAGCCTGACATACGCAGCGCTGAAGAAGCCGCAGCCTATGTACGCAAGCTTCGCGCCATCGTCCGGTGTTTAGGCACATGTGATGGAAATATGGACCAGGGTAGCATGCGTGTTGATGTGAACGTTTCTGTTCGGAAAGCGGGGGCTCCCCTTGGGACGCGGGCTGAAATTAAGAATGTCAATTCCATCAAATTCTTGGCACAAGCCATTCATTACGAAGCAGAACGGCAGGTAGCTCTTCTTGAAGACGGGCAAGAAATCGTGCAGGAAACACGCCTTTTTGATGCCGCTCATGGCACCACGCGGCCGATGCGTAGTAAAGAACACGAACATGACTACCGGTATTTCCCTGACCCCGATCTGCCCCCTCTTGTCTTAGAGGCTGCATGGGTTGAGGCTATTCGTAAGACTTTGCCAGAGCTGCCTGATGCAAAAAAAGCGCGCTTCATGCAAGACTATGAGCTGTCCACCTATGATGCGTCCGTCCTTGTTTCCGAGGGGGAAACGGCGTCTTATTTTGAGGAAGCGCTGACCCATCTTGACCCCTTAACCCCCAAAGCGGCCAAGCTTTTGGCGAACTGGTTGATTGGAGAGGTGTTTGGAGCCCTCAATCGAGAGAACAAATCGCTCGAGGACTGTCTTGTCCCCCCCGCCCATCTTGCAGGCCTTGTCACAGAAATTCAAAAAGGCGTGATCTCGGGGAAAATCGCCAAGGAAGTCTTTACCCTGATGTGGGAAACAGGGAAAGACGCCCCAAGCTTGGTGGCAGAGCACGGTCTTCACCAGGTCTCTGATGAGAGCGCAATTATTGCGATCATTGAGACGGTTCTGTTAGAGCATCCTGCCATGGTAGACGACTACAAGAGTGGCAAAGAAAAGCTTTTTGGCTTTTTTGTGGGGCAAGTCATGAAAGCGATGGCAGGAAAAGCAAACCCCGAACGTGTTAATACATTGCTAAAGCAACGGCTGAGCAGTTGAATAAAGGAAGGGCTTGACGTGGCCCTGTTTAAAGGGAATAAATTAAGGGTACAAGAAGAAAAAGAGGCTTATCTAACGCGTATGCGACGAAAAAAGCGCAATTTATTAACAGTAGGCGCCCTTACCCTAGCTCTGGGCCTTTTTGCAATCTTAGGGGTGACTCACACCCAAAGGGCCTCTCAAACTGTGGCGATTGCCCATGATAGTGTGAAACCTCACGATTCTCTTCCCACCATTGGGGGACCTTTTGAGCTTGTGGATAAGGATGGGAAAACTTGGAAGGACACAGATTTCAAAGGCAAGCCCATGCTTATTTACTTTGGGTATACCTATTGCCCTGATATTTGCCCCACGGCTCTTTATAATTTAACAAAAATGATGGAAACATTAGGGAACGAAAAGAGTGTCCAGCCCGTTTTCGTAACGGTCGATCCAGAGCGCGATACGACCTCCCAACTGCAGATATACGCGCAGAATTTTCACCCCACCTTTGTCATGCTGACGGGTTCAAAAGCACAAGTCAATCAAGCCACCAAGGCGTATCGTGTCCATGCAGCCAGGGCCTCCGAAGAACGAGGAGGCAAAGACTACCTCGTGGATCATTCATCCATCATTTACTTCATGGACAAACACGGAAACTATTTAGCCCACTTTAACCATCAAACGCCCCCTGAGGAAATGGTGCAGAGAGTGCGCCTTTACTTGGACAAGGGGGAGTGAAAATTTATACATCAAAAAAAATATCACCAAATGGCCAATCGGAAAAATTGACCCTGGGGAAGGGCCCATGGTATAGTAAATATAAAGTGGTCTAAGACTGCAGGGACCGCCCCTTAGGATCCGAGGAATGGTTTAAACTGATCCCCTGCATAAGGCCCTTATTTAGGGAGGCAACTCTTTAGAGCCTATCGTAGACTGTAGGGACCCGAGGTGGGTTTAAGGCAATCGCCCCGACAGAGATAGGAAGTTAAAAAAAGCTCTGGCCAGAGCGATTTTCTTAATAAATTGAGGAGGCACACAAGGCACTTAAAGAATAAACTTAGACAAATCTGAATTTTTGGCTAGATCACCCACGGTTTCCCTTACATGATCAACCGTAATAGCGGCGGATTGGCCACTTTTGTCAGAGGCTTCAAAGCTGATTTTTTCAAGCAGTTTTTCAATAACAGTGTGGAGGCGGCGGGCGCCGATATTTTCCACATTTTGATTGACCTCAGCAGCCAGAGTGGCAATTTCACGAATGGCATCGGTTTCAAAGATTAAGGAAAAATCTTCTGTTTTTAAAAGGGCTTGATATTGCTTAATAAGGTTGGCTTCAGGTTCCGTTAAAATTCGTACAAAGTCTTCAATGGTCAAGGCTTTTAGCTCCACACGATTGGGAAGACGCCCCTGAAGTTCTGGAAGTAAGTCCGCAGGCTTTGCCATATGGAAGGCCCCTGAGGCGATAAAGAGGATATGATCTGTCTTTACGGTCCCATATTTTGTGGAGACAGCCGTTCCTTCCAAAAGGGGTAACAGATCGCGCTGGACTCCTTCTCGGCTGACATCAGCCCCAGCGCGTTCAGAGCGCGCGCAGATTTTGTCAATTTCATCAATAAAGACAATGCCATTTTCCTCAACACTCCGGAGCGCTTCGCTGACGACCTTCTCTTGGTCTAAAAGCTTATCGCTTTCTTCTGCAATCACGGCCTCTAGGGCCTCAGGAATAAGCATTTTTCGCTCAATGGTACGAGGAGCGCCCATGCGCCCCAGCATATCCCCTAGGTTTAGCATGCCCATTTGGGCGCCCGGTATGCCAGGAATATCCATCGAGGAGAACTGACTGCTCGTGTCCTGGAATTCGAGCGCGACTTCCTTCTCATCAAGGGCATGTTCTCTAAGGTTTTTACGAAATTTTTTGCGTGTGGTTTCGCTTGCGCTTTTGCCTACCAAAGCATCAAGAATACGCTCTTCTGCTAACACTTCAGCTTTTGCCTGGACCTCTCGGCGCAAGCGAGTACGGGTCATGTTAAGGGAAAGGTCCACAAGGTCGCGGATCATTTGTTCCACGTCTCGCCCCACATACCCCACCTCCGTAAACTTAGTGGCTTCCACTTTAATAAAAGGGGCTTCTGCAAGACGTGCCAAACGGCGAGCAATTTCTGTCTTTCCCACCCCCGTTGGGCCAATCATCAGGATATTTTTGGGAAGGACCTCATCGCGCAAATGGTCTTCTAACTGAAGGCGCCGCCACCGATTGCGAAGAGCAATGGCAACCGCCCTTTTCGCATCTTCTTGACCCACAATATAGCGATCAAGTTCAGAAACAATTTCGCGGGGTGTAAAATGAGAGAGGGCCATCTTTTATCCTTTAATGCTTTCAATTGTGACATTTTTGTTGGTGTACACACAAATCCCTGCTGCAATCGCCATGGCTTTTTCCGCAATTTCAGAAGCTGAAAGGGTCTTAATGTCAATTAAGGCGCGGGCGGCAGAAAGGGCATAGGGGCCCCCGGAGCCAATACCGATCAGACCATCTTCTGGTTCCAAAACATCCCCCGACCCTGTGAGGATAAGAGAGGTTTTTGCGTCTGCCACAGCCATCATGGCTTCAAGACGACGGAGATAGCGATCTTTGCGCCAATCCTTGGCCAACTCTACGCATGCTCGGGTCAGTTGGTGGGGGTTTTGTTCAAGTTTTGCTTCAAGGCGTTCAAACAGAGCGAAGGCATCGGCCGTTGAGCCTGCAAATCCTGCAATCACATCGCCTTTTCCTAAGCGGCGCACCTTTTGGGCATTGGCTTTGAGAATCAAATTTCCCATAGAAACCTGGCCATCGCCCGCAATGACAACCTCATTTTCCTTCCGAATAGAGATAATGGTTGTGCCGTGCCAGGTGCTCTTTTCGCTTTCCATTATTGGTCCTTTGCAAAAAATATGTTAATCTGTGGGAGATTAAGGTCTTCGAAGACATTTGTCACCTCTCACCTTTAGATCATCGTCTGAGAGTGAGTTATAATAGAAGGAACGCCCTAATGGAATATAATAAAAAGAATATCTTTGCTCGCATTCTTCGAAAAGAAATTCCCGTCAAGGTTGTGTATGAAGATGACTACGCCTTAGCCTTCCATGATGTGAACCCAAAAGCGCCCTGCCATATTTTAGTGATCCCTAAGGGAGAATTCATGTCTTTTTTTGATTTTTCAGAAAAAGCCTCCCCTGATCTGATGGTTGGATTTGAAAAAGCCATTCACGCTGTCATTGCGTCGTTTGGCTTACAAAAAACAGGTTTTCGTCTTCTGTCTAATCACGGTTTGGATGGAGGGCAAGAAGTACCTCATTATCATGTTCATCTCTTTGGGGGGAGGCCTCTGGGGCGGATGCTGCCAGAAGAATGATTAAAAAAAAACCTCTTAAGCCAAAACTGATTGCTGGATGGCGCGAATGGGCACAACTTCCTGAACTTGGCATTGATATGATCAAGGTTAAGGTTGACACGGGCGCCAAAACATCTTCTATTCATGCTTTTCAAATTTTCCCCTTTACGTATATGGGGAATGATTGGGTGCAATTTGATATTCATCCCATCCAAGATAACGATCTTATTATCTATACCTGCGCGTGTCCAGTTGTAGACTATAGGTGGATTACAAGTTCAACGGGTCATGCGCAAAGGCGATTTATTATTCAAACGAATTTAAAATTAGGAGAATTTTCTTCCCGGATTCAAATCTCTCTGGCAAATCGTGACGAAATGGGGTTTCGCATGTTGATTGGGCGCAACGCCCTCAAGGGAAATGTGCTTGTGGATCCGAAGCATTCTTTTCTTTTAACTCACAAAGGATCATTAACAAAAAAGTAAACTTATTCAGGCAATATGGTGGTATGAAAATTCTTATGATGGCCCGCAGTCCAAACCTTTATTCCCATCGACGCTTAGTCGAGACGGCCCTTGCGCGCGGCCATACGATGGATGTTGTTGATACCCTTCAGGTGTATATGAATATTCAGACCGATCACTCTCAAATTAAATACAAGGGGCAGCTTCTTGAAACATATGATGCAGTTATCCCACGCATAGGGGCGTCGATTACGATGTATGGGCTTGCTGTTTTGCGCCAACTTGAAATGATGGGCGTGTGGTCGTTGAATGACTCGGTCGCTATTGGGCGTTCACGAGATAAGCTGCGCTCCATGCAACTTTTGGCCCACAGAGGGATCGGCCTTCCTGTTACAGCCTTTGCCCATTCCACCAAGTATACAGAAGACATGATTGACATGGTGGGGGGATCGCCTGTTGTGATTAAACTCCTCGAGGGAACTCAAGGTCTTGGAGTCGTGCTTGGAGAAACCCGAACCTCTGCGCGGAGCGTGATTGAAGCGTTTCGTGAGCTTAAAGCAAACATCCTTGTTCAAGAGTATATCAAAGAAGCTCAAGCGATGGATGTGCGGTGTCTTGTGGTGAACAAAAAGGTCGTGGCCTCCATGAAGCGCACAGGCCCCGCAGGAGACTTTCGATCCAATCTTCACCGAGGAGGAACCGCTGTGGCTGAAAAAATTACGGCCGAAGAGCGATCCATTGCGGTGCGCACGGCTAAGATTATGGGACTTAATGTGTGTGGCGTGGATTTACTTCGAACGAATCGGGGGCCCGTTGTTATGGAAATTAATTCTTCCCCTGGCCTTGAAGGCATTGAAAAAGCAACAGGTGTTGATATTGCAACCAAAATTATTGAATACATGGAAAATCATGCGGGAGATTTGGCAAAGAAAAGAAAAAAGAAGCCTATACTCAAATGAATAAGGTGACTTAAGTTCCTTTCAGTATAGAAAGATTTTGATATATTTTTTGATGAATTCAACCTTGGTGAATAAGCTTAAGGTGTGATAGAAACAACTCATGAAAACAACGACTCCCCTTCACTTTGTCGTATTGGCTGCTGGCCAAGGAACACGCATGAAGTCTGATCTTCCCAAAGTCCTTCATGGCTTGGGAGGGCGTCCGCTCCTATACTATGTCCTTGATTTAGCCCAGCAAATGAATCCCCAAGAAGTAGTTCTCGTTGTTAGCCCTGCGTTAAAAGACATAGACACACCCTTCTCCCATAAAACGGTTGTCCAGCATCCTGCGCATGGGACAGGGGATGCCATGAAATGCGCGCTGCCTCATTTAAACACTGAGGGGCATGTTCTTGTTCTCTATGGAGACACCCCTCTTATTCGACGCGACACCTTAGATCGTATGGTGGAGATGAGCCACCATCAGCCTGAAATGGCTGTGATTCTGTTAGGGATGTGCCCACCAGATACCCAAGGATACGCGCGCCTTCTGTTGGATGAAAAGGGCGGTCTTGAGAGCGTTGTTGAATATAAGGATTTAACACCCTCTCAAAAAGAAATTTCCTTATGTAATTCAGGGGTTATGCTGATACGAGCGGACCTTTTAGACTCTCTGCTTGTGCATTTAACAAACAACAACGTCGCACAAGAATATTACCTTCCTGATCTTGTCAGGATTGCACGCCAACAAGGCTATGCGTGTGGTGTTTTAGAGGGAGACGCTTCTGAATTTATGGGCATTAATACCCAACAGGATTTAGCAGAAGCAGAAGCCGTTCTCCAAGATCGGTGGCGAGATCAGGCGATGACAGCAGGGGTTACTCTAAAAGACCCGCATCATGTTTATTTTAGTTATGATACACAGGTGGTGTCTGATGTTGTCGTGCACCCTTTTGTGGTTTTTGGGCCCGGTGTTATCCTTGAAAAGGGCGCAGAAATTCTGTCTTTTTGTCAATTGAGTGACACTCACGTGGGGCCTGGAGCGCGTGTAGGGCCTTTTGCCCACTTGCGCGGCGGGGTGAAGCTGCACGAAAAGGCGGAAATTGGCAATTTTGTGGAAGCTAAGAAATCTACCTTTGGGGCTCATGCAAAAGCAAAGCACTTAAGTTATATTGGAGATGCAGAGATTGGGCCACGCACCAACATTGGGGCGGGGACAATCACCTGCAATTATGATGGGTTTCACAAATCAAAAACCTCTATTGGAGAGGGCGTTTTTATTGGATCTAACTGTGCTCTTGTTGCCCCCCTTTCCATTGGAGATCATTCCATTATTGGGGCTGGGAGCGTGGTCACGAAGGATGTAGAAAGTCACAGCCTCGCGGTTGCGCGTGGTAAACAAACCGTGATTGAGAAAGGCGCTGATACATTTAGGGAAAAGCGTCAAAAAAGAAAGGAACCTTAAGTTTATGTGTGGAATTATTGGGATTGTCGGCAGTCACCCTGTGGGGCAAAGGCTTCTTCATGGTCTTGAAAAACTTGAATATCGTGGATATGACTCGGCTGGCATTGCCACTGTTCATAATGGACAGCTTCAACGATTACGCGCTGAAGGGAAACTCCTTAAGCTTAAGGAAAAGTTTTTAGCCCAGCCTCTTGAGGGACACAATGGAATAGGCCATACACGCTGGGCGACCCATGGGCAGCCATCGGAAGTGAATGCGCACCCCCATGCCAATCCTAAGGTTGCTCTTGTCCATAATGGAATTATTGAAAATTATGCGGAATTAGGCCAAGAATTAGAAGAAAAAGGGTGTGTTTTTGAGAGCGAAACAGACACGGAAATTGTGGCTCATCTCATCTCTTTTTATATGGATAAAGGCCTTCCTCCTCAAGAAGCTGTGGCGAAAACCTTAAAGCGCCTCAAGGGAGCTTTTGCCTTAGGGATTGTCTTTACAGGATACGACAACCTTCTCATCGCAGCGCGCCAAGGAGGAAGCCCCCTTGCCATTGGTTATGGCGAGGGAGAGATGTATGTGGGGTCAGACGCCATCGCTCTTGTTTCCTTAACGCAGAATATTTCCTATCTTGAAGATGGTGACTGGGCTGTGTTGTCCCCAGAAACAGTTGCTATTTTTGATAAAGAGGATCAGCCCGTTCATCGGCCCATTCGCCAAAGCCATCTTGTCGAAAGCGCTGTGGATAAGGGCGACTATGATCATTTTATGTTGAAAGAAATTTACGAGCAACCACGGGTGCTTGAAAAGACGCTCAACGCTTATCTGCACGAGGGGACGCTTACCTTGCCCTCCTTGCCCTGGAAATCTCTGTCTCGCTTGACGATTTCGGCGTGCGGGACGGCCTATTATGCAGGTCTTGTTGCTAAATATTGGTTTGAAAAGTTTGCGCGTCTTTCTGTTGATATTGATATTGCCTCAGAATTCCGCTATCGGACGCCGCCGCTTGCTGACAAAGGGGTAAGCCTTTTTATCTCTCAATCAGGGGAAACCATTGATACGCTGGCGGCGATTGAGTATGCAAAATCTCAAGGTCAAACAATTGTTTCCATTGTCAATGTTCCAGAAAGCTCTATGGCTCGATGCTCAGATGTGCTTCTTTTAACGCAAGCCGGGCCCGAGATTGGAGTTGCCACGACGAAAGCCTTTACGGCTCAGCTGGTTGTTTTGGCCCTTATGGCTCTTGAAGCAGGGCATAAACGAGGCATTTTGAGTGATCAAGAGTTTAAAGACAAGCTCTTTGAATTGCGTTTTGTGCCCGCTTTATGCGAAAAGGTTCTCTTGCAAGCGGGACAAATCAAGACAATCGCTCAGTCTCTTGTCGATGCAAAAGACGTTCTGTTTTTAGGGCGAGGGACAAGTTATGCACTCGCTCTTGAAGGCGCGCTTAAGCTTAAGGAAATCAGTTATATTCATGCTGAAGGCTATGCGGCGGGCGAGATGAAACATGGCCCCATTGCGCTTCTAGAGCCCACGCTTCCTGTGGTGGTGGTGGCTCCCTATGACGATCTTTTTGAAAAGACCGTGTCTAATATTCGAGAAGTTGTGGCGCGAGGAGCCCCCCTCATTGTGCTGACTGATACTAAAGGAGCCCCTCAGTTGGCCCCACTCTCTCTTCATCATTTGATTTTGCCAGAAACAAGCCCCTTATTATCCCCCCTTGTTTACACCCCTCCTCTTCAGCTGTTGTCCTATTATACAGGTCTCTTAAAGGGGACGGATGTTGACCAACCACGAAATTTGGCAAAATCAGTCACGGTGGAGTAAGCACTAATACTGTCATCCCGAACTCGTTTCGGGATCTCGTTGTCGATGGGATGCTGAAACAAGTTCAGCATGACAATGCCTAATACAACCCTCCTGTTCCCGTTAAAGGCGCAGGGGCAGGATTATAAGAAGGGGAGGGAGGTGGTGAAAAGCTGTGGTTTACAGGGGCGTAGTCATATTTTGTACGGGGTGAAGAGCCTCTTGTTGACGAAGAGGATGCCCGCCCGTGAAGGGATTGGTTCTCTTTGAGCGCTTCGTAAATGACGCCCGCATCTCCTCCTTGGGCCATCTGGCCTGTCATTTCTTTCATGCGCACAAGCTTCATGCCGGGGGGCATCTTGAAAGGTTTGCTCGGAACGTCCTTAAGGGCCACGCTCAAAAAATCAACAACAATAGGAAGGGCCACGCGGGAGCCTCCCTGCATGTTGCCTAAGGGTTGGGGGGTGTCATAGAAAACACATGTGCCTACCACAAGATCAGGGGTATAGGCAAAGGTCCACGCATCCCGTTCTTCATTTGTTGTTCCCGTTTTCGCTGCCAAGATTTTCTCTAAGACTTGCGCCTTGCGGGCAGAGCCGGCGCGCACAGCGCCCTCCAGCATAGAAGTGATTTGATAAATACTGCGTGGATCAGCCATCTGTTCACGGAGATCTTCAATGACGGGGGCGGGCTGATTGCTCCAGATAATGTCTTTGCAGTCCTTACAAAGGCGCGTATCAGCCACAAAAATGGTCTTTCCATGGCGATCTTGAATGCGGTCAATAAGGGTAGGCTCAAGCTTTTTTCCCCCATTGGCCAGCATTGCATAGGCTGTCGCCATCCGTAAAAGAGTAGTTTCTCCAGCCCCTAACGCCATGGCGAGCTGCATGGGAACACGATCAATAATGCCAAACTTTTCAATCATTTCTGCAACCCGCCTCATGCCTATATATTGATGAACCAAGCGAATGGTCATCATGTTAAGAGACTTTTGAAGCCCAATACGTAAGGGAACCTTCCCATAATAATTGGACGTGACGTTTTTAGGGGCATATACGCCAAGACCTCGGCCCATGACGATTGAGATAGGAGAATCAGACACAACCGTTGCTGGGGAAAACCCCCGCTCCATCGCCGCTAAGTAAACGAAGGGCTTGATGGATGATCCGGGTTGGCGAAGGGCTTGGGTGGCTCTGTTAAATTGGCTGGCCTCAAAGCTAAAGCCTCCCGACATCGCCAGAATGCGTCCCGTATGAGGATCCATGGCCAAAAAGGCGCCGCTCACGCCAGGCATTTGTTGTAAACTATAGGCCTTGTCTTTGCCGGGAAGGGCCTCCACAAGGATGATATCGCCCACTTGAAGCACATCCTGAGGGTGCTGAATCGGAGGGCCTACAACTATCTGAGGAGAGTTATCGCCTTTGGCTGCTTTAGGCTGAGGCAGAGCTTGGCGCGCCCAGGTCAGCTGAGAAAGGGGGATGCGCCCTTCTTCCCTTGAGAGGAGGCCGATTTTTGCCTCTTTCTCAGTCAGTTTGAGCACAATCGCGACCTGCCAGTCCCCACTGCCAGGAGGAGGAACAATGGCTTCAAGAAGAGGCAGCCACGTTTCTTGAGCCGTATCCTTTAAATTTACATGGGAGAAGGCCCCTCGCCAGCCATGCCGACGATCATAGGCGATGAGCCCTCTGCGCAGGGCCCAATCGGAAATCTTTTGAAGACGCGGGTCAAGGGTTGTGCGAATGGTAAGCCCCCCTTTATAAAGGGAAGGTTCCCCATACTTGGCAACCACATGGCGGCGGACCTCTTCCGCAAAGTTGTCCGCTTTGACGACACGGGCTTTGTCAGGACGTTTGAAGACGAGGGGTTCTTCTTTAGCAGCCAGAGCTTCGGCACGAGTAATCACCCGCTCTTCATACATCCGTGTAATGACCCAATCCCGGCGCGCTTTGGCGGCGGCATAGTTTGTCTTGGGGTTGTATTTGCTGGGCGCTTTGGGAAGGCCTGCCAAAAATGCCACCTCAGAAATGGAAAGCTCGCTTAAGGCTTTGTTGAAATAATTAAGAGAAGCCGCTGCAATGCCATAAGAACTTGCCCCCAAGTAAATCTCATTCAGATAGAGTTCTAGGATGCGATCTTTGGTCAAGGCGGCTTCAATACGAAAGGCAAGAATGGCTTCCTTGATTTTCCTCTCAAAGGATGCATGGGTTGAAATGCTAGAGAGCAGCAGGTTTTTAGCGACCTGTTGGGTAATGGTGGAGGCCCCCATGGGGCGCTTGTTGCTTCCCATTTGACTTAAATTGACAATGGCAGCGCGCATAATACCAAAAAAATCAAGACCCGGATGGTCGTAAAAATTCTTATCCTCAGCGGCGAGGAAGGTTTGAATGACGCGCTTGGGAATGGCCCCGATGGGAACAAAGACCCGCTTTTGGGTGGCATATTCCGCAAAAAGACGCCCATCACTTGCATAAAGACGACTAACAACGGGGGGTTCATAGTTTGCCAGCTGCTCATAATCCGGCAGGCCACACCCAAAATAATACAAAACCGTAAGCGCTCCCCCGCTTCCCACGAGGCCGAGGGTAAAAATAAGGACACATATCCAGGTTAAAGAACGAATCATGTATTACAAAGGGGTTATCATCATCTGTCTGCACTTTGCCCAGAGAGAAGGGCTGGGGTCAAGAGGATTTTCTTATTGTGCTTGTCACCCGATAATTATACTTAAAAAAAGATAAATTTAAAATCAATACGTATAGGACAAAACATCTATGGCACCAGATAGGTTGAAAATTATTTCCTTGAATGTGGAACAAGATCGACATTTTGAGCGTATTATTCCTTTTCTCAAAGAACACCAACCCGACATTGTTTTTCTTCAAGAGGCCTTGGACAAAGACATTTCCTTTCTTGAAGAAACCCTGCACATGACCAGCTTTTTTTCTCCCTCAAACTATCTTATTCGAAAAGATGGTATTCCTAAGGTGGGAATTGTCACCCTTTCAGCCCTTCCGATGACAAGCTATAGCGCCTATTATAGGGGGAAGAAGGAGGATCTTTCTGTCATCGAAGAAGGATCGGGCGAAGATATGGCGCGCTCCCTTATTGTGACAACTGTGCACAAAAACAATACACCCTTTTGCTTTGTGAATGTTTGGTTTACCTGGTCTGCAAATGCCCAACCAACCGAGATGCAATATCAAGATGTGGAGGCTCTGCTACAGCTTTTGTCCCCCCTTCCTGAGTTCGTTCTCTGTGGAGATTTTAATGCACCCCGTGGCGGCCCTATTTTTAATGTGTTTGCGACAAGGTTTAAGGATAATATCCCTCCCCATGTCACGACGACCCTCGATAAAAAGTGGCACAGAGCCGGGGATCTACAATTGGTTGTTGATGGGGTCTTTACAACGCCCTCCTACCAGGTGACATCTCTTGAGCTTTTTGATGGGTTAAGCGATCATTGGGGCATTGTTGCCGAGGTGACGAGAGCGGGGTGAGGTGTTATTCTGTCTTTTTTGCATTCACAATAGCGTGGAAGGCATCGACTGTAGGTTCATCAGCCCATCTAAAAAAATTCAAGGCTTTTTCCGCCTGCGTAAGGAGGTAGGTTTTTTTTGCTTCTACAGCTATGGAATTTCCTATCCAGGTTACGAATCGTGTGATGGGCCCAGTGATTTGCTTTGCTTTTACTGCTAATCGTGTGATGGGCCCAGCTATTAGTGTTAAGGGTCCATTTATTAGAGCCGTAAAAGCGGCATTAAGATTAGAATTAAAAATATAGGTATAAAAAGAGGCATTACGGATGGCTGGTAAAAAAATAAATTCAAGTTTCTTTGAGAAGGCATAAGGATCAGGAGGACAGAGGGCAGTAAGAGGAACCAGACAAAAACGAGTTTTATAAGCGTCGAAGCCCACCACGAGATTAGGGAGAGCAAACACCGTTCCCAGCATAGCAGAGCAGCAGGTGAGTGCTGTTCTGAGATAATAAAAGTCTCTTCGTTCTCGCTTTTGGAGGGAAAGCAAAGTAAACAGGGCTTTGAAATTTTCTTGATGAGCTTTAATTTGGACGAAATTCATGAAACCTGTTAGAGTTGCAGCGATAGGTGGTGCGTATTGAATCAAAGTTTCAGGTGCATGCAATTGTTGAAGTGCATATGTTAATTGGTATGTTAGGGTCATCGAGTCCCCGCGCAAGCTTAAGGCTATCAAAGCGATACTTAATCCATAGGACAAATCGTTTATGAAAGACGGGTCAGGACGAGATTCTATACTTTGCTGTAAAATAAAAGCCTCTCGACGGGCCTCTCGATTAATGCTTCCAGTGTCAAATGGTTGTAGTGCAGATCTTTCAAAAAAACTACCAGATGTTATGATGGATTGTGCGTTTTTGATTCTTATCATAAGAGCGGTTATCTTTGAAAAAGCACTACCTCCTCCCCCCCCTCTTTCTACTGAAGAGGTGGTACTTTGTTGAGCGTCATTTAATTCTTCGGACTCTTCTTTGAAAAGTTTATAGCCATCCTCTACAGCTTTGTTGAGTTTCTCTTGATCAGAAGCGTTTTTATTAGGATCAGTGATTGTCCTGATAAACGAGTCTACTAGTGCTTGGAGCTCCTCTCTTTTGGTTCTGTTGAGTTTACTTGTGTTTCGTTTGTATTTATATTCACAAAACATGCTCTCGAGACTATCCGTGCCAAGCATATAATAGATTCCAGCATAGAAACTTCCTAAATAAGGGAGGACAAGAAAACTATAGGGGTGAAAATAAAGATCGTACTTCTCAAACAATAGCACCGCAGGGACAGATGCTTGTAAAAGGCTCGCTATCAACAAAGCGCCCTTGGCAGCTGTATGTTTTCCTGATACCGGAAACACATGGGGGCTAAAATCATCCCGTTGGTTTTTTCCAGGTGTGGGTGAAAAGGCTGACTTTGTACACAATGAGGTAATGCTTTCAACAAGAGTCATCCACCAGTTTGTAACAATAGGAATCATTGTTGCTATAACAATGCCTTCTATGTAATTTTCTAGCTTTTCTTGAGTTCTAGGGTTCGTGATGCCTAAAGTCTCTTCAATTTTTCTGGCGCATAACAACACAAGACCGGAGCACATTGGAAGCAGTGGACTACAGACAGGGATGGTGAGTATTTTGGCTCCTCTTACGCATGAGGAAAGCTTTCCAAAAAGCCTTGTATCAGTATCCTTTACAAGGGTATGGGGGGCACGATATTCTGAGTAAATAAAAATTACTGACTCATTATTAGGATCCATATCTTCTACTGCATGTCGAAATGAGAGAAGCGCGTTTGATTCAGCAACCTCATCGTTCCCTGAAACAAGAGGGGTCGTCTCGACGGAGGGTCTCTTATCCGGATCTACAGTGAGATGGACCTGTTGGCGTGGTGTAAGGGCTGTAGGTTCATCGCCATCCATTCCCAAGCACACAGAAGACGATAAAAACAATAACGCAACGATAGCATGTTTGAAGAGCAAAGTAAATTTTGACACAATAAAATCTCTTGTTATTATTTATGAAATTATTTTTAATTCTTTACGATTTATTAAGTATTTTACTGTAGTATGTTAATTGTAAGCTCATTGTTAAAATAAATAGGAGATCTTGTCATGAAAACACAAACCTTTATTAAATATCTTTTTCTTAGTCTTCTGTTTATGCAGGGGACATCATATGCGACGTCGGCCTATGTCGTCAAGCCCCTTATTGTCAACATTGTTGTTCCTACATCTGAAGCGCAGGCAGAAGCTGCAGCAGGAACACAAGACATCATCAAGGTTGGATGCAATTTCGGCAACCCCGGTGGCTGCGAAGGAAGAAGATAACCCTCTCCCCCTATTCCAACAAATAATCCACGCGTGAGCGGGACATTGCGCCCCGCTCCGCCTGCTTTTGTGCTCAACGTTCTCCCTCTGGATTGGATAAAGCACTCGCCTTCAGCGTCTTTGCGAGGGAGCGAAGCGACCGCGGCAATCCAGTTTAACAACGCATGTCCGAAGGACATGCAGCCTTTATTTTTGTTAGCGAAGAAGAACGTTGTATTCCTTCGGAATAAGTTATTAGTTCTGGATTGCTTCGTCGCCTTCGGCTCCTCGCAATGACGGTATACTATTAAATAACGTCAGTTCGACGTCGAGGCAGAATCCTCTGTTTACCCCTCTCCCTCCCTCACCTCCAGTAGCAGCTCTGAGGGGGAATTTTGGGAGACGGTGAGCTGTCCTTTTTTTTCTTCAAGCAAAAGATGAATTAAATAGCAAGGGGTTGTGCGAGGAGTCAGGTCTTCAAGGGCGGGGCGCTCTTTGAGAGTTTCAAGGGTACCTTGATGAAGAAGAAGAGGATCTGCCTTCAGCCGGAAAGAGAGGCGCTGCGGGGTCTCAGAAAAGGAAATATGAACCGTTCCCCCGCGAGGTGCGCAGTCAGCCATCCATAAAATCGTATTGAGAAGAACGCGTCCCCATCCTTTCAGGGAAAGTTCTTTACGAAAGGGAGTATCCCACTGGGATATCAACTTGCTGCGTATCAAATAGCTTTCCACAAGGCCTTTGGCGTCTCCTAGGGTAAGGGCATCCCCGCTCTTGCCAAAAGCGGCTCGAAAAAAACTTAGGCGGGCTGAGGCTGTGTGAGCACTGTGTGAAATTAAGGTTAAAATCTCCTTAGCGTCTGTAAGATGATCGGCGGGTGTTTCAGCAAAAAGTTCAAGACCCGTATTAATTGCCCCAACAGGCGTAATAAGGTCATGACAAAGGCGAGACGTTAAAATTTCTGCAAGATGCAGGGGGCTGTAGGTTTTCAATTTTTATTCCTCCCAATTTTTATTAACATATTGTTAATATTCCGTCTGATATGGTAAAAAGATCAAACGTTTTTATTAAATTTTTTTCTAACGACGTCTGTCCAAGATGACAATGAAAAAATGACGATTTTTTGTGTATTAAAAAGAGAACAGATAAAATGAAGACATATCAAAAGGTTATAATCGCTCTGCTCGTATGTTCCTTCGGTCTAGGGGCCGTGTTGTGGCTTAAAAGAGAGAAAAAAGTTGATCTTCCTATGGGAAAAGAACCCGTTCCTGTTGAAGTTGTGAAGGCAAGAAGTGGATCAATTTTAAGGCGTATTCGCGTTGTGGGAAGTCTTACGGCCGTTCAATCTGTGGTTCTTCGTCCGGAAGTATCAGGCAAGGTTGCTAAAATATATTTCACAGAAGGTGCGACTGTGAATGCGGGCGATCCTATTTTTAAGATTGATGATGCTATGTACAAAGCAAAAGTGAAGGAAGCAGAAGCACAGCTGGCTCAAACGCGCGCAGAATATGGCAGAGCCACGAAGTTGTTAGAAAAAAAGTTTGGGACCTTGCAGCAACGAGACAAAACCTTAGCAGATATGCAAGTGGCGGAAGCCCATTTGGATGAAGCAAAGGTTTCTCTTGATCATACGCTTATCAAAGCTCCTTTTGAGGGAGTGTTGGGGCTTACGGAAACAAGCTTGGGCGCTTTAGTGTCTGGGGAGACGGAGCTCGTGACCATTGTGGATCTAGACCCGATTAATGTGGATTTTCACCTCCCTGAATCTTATTTGCCCTTTGTGCACACAGGCGATGAGGTTGATGTTACGATTGAGGACTTTGATATTCTGCCGGTTGAAGCCAAAATTATCGCCATTAGCCCTGAAATCGATAAAACAACGAGAACAGTCACCTTGCGTGCCCAGATGTCCAATAAGGAGCACGCCTATCGCCCTGGTGAATTTGCCCATGTTTTGGTAACAGCAGGCAAGGTAGAAGACGCGGTTCTTATTCCTCAAACGGCTATTGAGCGCGAAGGGGAAGAAGAACACGTATGGGTTGTGGCCGATAATATTGCCATCAAAACAACCGTGAGCATCGGAATGCGCGACGGGAATGATGTGGAAATTACCCATGGGCTTAAAGCGGATGATGTTGTTATTAGTGCAGGGCAATTTAAAGTTCATGATGGAGATGAAGTGACGATTGTTGATCACCCCCAAGGTGATCAACCCAAAAATGCTCAGCCGCAGGGGGCAAAATAAAAAATGAACTTTACAGAATTCCTTATTCGCCGCCCTGTTCTTTCGATTGTTATGACGATTATCATTATTATTGTTGGCGCTGTGTCTTACACACGCCTTTCATTGCGCCAGTTTCCGGAAGTTGATAAACCTATTATTAGCGTCACGACAGCACTCGAAGGGGCGAGCCCCCAAATTATTGAAATGCAGCTTACCCGTCCTTTAGAAGATGCTCTGTCTGGGGTTGAAGGGCTTGATTATGTAACCTCACGGAGTGAGGCGGGTAATAGCGTCATTAAGCTGATTTTTAAGGTGGATCGTAATATGGATTACGCCGCAGCAGATGTACGGGATCGGCTTCAAAAGGTCGCAAACAAACTGCCCGATGATGCAGAAGACCCCTTAATTAAGAAGGCGGACGTTGATTCTCAGCCCCTTATTTTTCTCTCCCTCTTTAGTGATACAAAGACCGTTAATGAGCTGGCGGATTATGCTCATCGAAACTTAGAAAACGAGCTTCAAACGATTAGTGGTGTTGCAAGCGCGGAGATCTGGGGAGGAGGCAGCTTGGAAATGCACTTGGTGCTTGATCCCGTTCGTTTGAATGCGTTTAAAGTGACGGCGCAAGATATCGTTGCGGCTCTAAAGCGTCAGAATGTAAAAAAACCAGGGGGACGCCTCACGGGAGATGAGAGAGAGTTTATGGTGACCACCGTGTCGTCCCTCTCAACACCGGCTCAGTTCAACAACATGATTATTTCTGAAAGCCAAGGGAGGATTGTCCGCTTAAAGGATGTGGGATATGCAGAGCTGAATTCAGAAGATACACGCTTTGCCTCACGCTTTAATGATAAAAATGCTGTGAGCATTGGAATTACGAAAAAATCCGTTGCGAACCCATTGGAGGTCAAGAAAGGGGTTGAAGAAAAGCTAGCCCAGCTTCGCGAACGCCTTCCTGCAGGTATTCAAATTGAGATTTCTTTAGACAACACTGTTTTTATTGAGAAATCCATTGATCACGTCTACAGAACGATTTGGGAAGCAACATTGCTTGTTATTGTCGTGATTTTCTTCTTTTTGAGGTCATTCAAGGCGTCCTTGATTCCCCTCGTAACCATTCCTGTGTCCTTGATTGGAGCCTTTTCTTTGATGTTCCTTTTTGGGTTTACGATCAACATCTTAACTCTTCTGGCCTTGGTTTTAGCCATTGGGCTTGTGGTTGATGATGCTATCGTTGTTTTAGAAAATATTTATCGTCATATTGAAGAGGGCAAAAAGCCCATGCAAGCGGCTATTCAAGGCGCTAAAGAAATTAGTTTTGCTGTGATTGCCATGACTTTGACCTTGGCAGCTGTGTATGCCCCTATTGCGTTATCCAGTGGAATTACGGGAAGACTTTTTACGGAATTTGCCCTAACGCTGGCGGGATCCGTTATTATTTCAGGGTTTGTGGCGCTCACCTTAACCCCTATGATGTGTTCGCGCCTTCTTGTCGCCCATCATGCGCCTGATCCCAATGTCAAAGAAACGAAGCTCCTCCGAGCTTATCATATATTCTCAGACACAGTGGGGAATTGGCTTGATAAGTTAGATAAAGGGTATGGCACTCTTTTAGCGCGTGTTTTAGAAAAGCGCTTGTGGGTTGTTGGCGTTGGTTTGCTGGTGGCGGTTCTTGGGGCGTACCTTGGCGCCTATAAGTTAAAAAAGGAACTGACGCCCCCAGAGGATCAAGGAATTCTTCTGACAACTGCAAATGCTCCTTATGGGGCAACGCTGAAATACCTTGAAAAATATGCTCTTCAAATGGATCAAGTCCTTGCCTCTGTTCCAGAGCTTGAAAAACGTGTGACCGTTATTCAAGTGGGAGACGATTCTTATTCCAAGAATACCATGCTTCCCTGGGATAAAAGAACGCGCAGTTGTAATGAAATTAAAGAAGCCATCACGCCTGAGCTTGATAAAATCATTGGCCTTGATGTGAAACCTCGTTGTCAAAATAGCTCAGCCATTGGAGGAGGAAGTGGATTTAGCCTTTCCTTTGTGATTCAAACAACGCGCTCTTATGACGATCTTGAAGCCCAAATGCAAAAAGTATGGATGGTTATGGGACAGCACCCCGGTATTAGTTATGTGCGGCCGGATATGGGGGCCCCTGGCCAAGATTATAAGGTCGAAACAAGTGTGGACAAGGCTGTGACCCTTGGCGTTGAGCCGGATGCGATTGCGCAAACCTTGGACACATTGATTAGCGGACGGCGGTCAACGTATTTTGAGCGAGAAAACAAGCAGTATCCTATTAAGGTCTGGGTAGGCGAGCAATTTCGGCGGTCTCCGCAAGATGTGCTGGCGCTCACCGTGAAAGGGCAACGAAATCAGAAAGACACATTTGTTCCCCTTTCTGACCTTGTGAAAATTACACCGGTGA
Source organism: uncultured Alphaproteobacteria bacterium (assembly GCA_964605015.1). Lineage (GTDB taxonomy): Bacteria > Pseudomonadota > Alphaproteobacteria > UBA9655 > UBA9655 > UBA9655. The sequence goes on from CAZSAH010000018.1 coordinate 23,760, forward strand.
CAACAACCCCTGAGATTCGACACTTTGATGGGATGCGGTCTGTGACATTGGATGCGGTGTTAAAGGAAGGCTATGGTTTAGGCCAAGTCCTGGATGATATCAAGCAGGCTGCCAAAAGCATTTTGCCGGATGGATATCAAACAACTGTGTCTGGGGAAACCCGAGACTTTTTGAAGGAAACCTATACCATTTACTTAATCTTTGGGCTGGCCCTTGCCTTTATTTTCTTGGTTATGGCGGCGCAATTTGAAAGCTTTATTGATCCCTTTATTATTATTCTTAGTGTGCCGTTATCTTTGGCGGGTGCCGTCTTTACCCTTTGGATTGCCCCGACCGGAAGCCTCAATATTTATAGCCAGATTGGTCTTGTTACCTTAATTGGACTCATCACCAAGCATGGTATTCTGATTGTGGATTTTGCTAACAAACTTCAAGAAGAAGGAAGATCGCCTTATGAAGCGGTCATTGAGGCCTCTCGTTTACGCTTACGGCCCATCCTTATGACGACCTTTGCCATGGTATTTGGAGCGGTTCCCCTGGCCTTTTCCTCAGGCGCTGGCGCTGAAACCCGCGAGCAAATTGGACTTGTGATTGTGGGTGGAATGAGCGTTGGGACGCTCTTTACCCTGTTCGTTATTCCTGTTGTGTACACATACTTAAGCCGCACGCGCAAGGGTGAGCCTTCTTAAGAGAACCTCAGCTCGACATAAAAAGAATCGAGAATGAGGTAACTACTTGAATTTACACTATTGTCATCCCCGCGAAGGCGGGGATCCAGATAGCGCTTTGATTTTTCAAATAAAGTTAAAAAAGGTTGCATTCCTACGGAATGCGTTGTTTTTACTGGATCCCCGCCTTCGCGGGGATGACAAAAGTGAGGGGCGACAACGAGACCCTAAAATCAGACCGTCTCTTATCCCTCGTAATTCTTTGCCACAAACTGATCCAAAAGACGTACGCCAAAGCCGCTTGCGCCCTTTACACAGAGGGGACGCTCTTTTTCAGCCCACGTTACGCCGGCAATATCTAAATGAGCCCATGGCACTTTATTTGTGAACCGTTGGAGGAATTTAGCGGCCGTGATGGCTCCTCCGCCGTTTCCATTACCAATGTTTTTGACGTCCGCGATGTCGCTGTTGTTATCTTTGTCGTAGACGTCATCAAGGGGTAGGCGCCACAAAAGCTCATTGACCTTTTCACCGGCTTCTGTCAATTGGGTCGCCAAGGTATCATCGGGTGTAAAAAGGCCTGCGCGTTCAACGCCTAAGCTCACAACGACAGCCCCCGTAAGGGTTGCAAGATCCACCATCACCTTTGGTTTGAAGCGATTTTGTGTGTACCACAAAGCATCCGCAAGGACGAGGCGTCCTTCCGCATCCGTATTCAAAACCTCAATGGTTTGGCCAGAAAGAGAGGTAACCACATCCCCGGGGCGTTGAGCCGTGCCGGAGGGCATGTTTTCCACAAGCCCCACAACACCGACCACGTTTGCTTTTGCCTTTCGGAGGGCAAGGGCTTTCATAAGGCCAATCACGACAGCAGCGCCGGCCATATCGTATTTCATATCTTCCATGTTTACAGCAGGTTTAAGAGATAACCCACCTGAATCAAAGGTGACGCCCTTCCCCACAAAGGCGAGGATGTCTTTTTTCTTTTGATCGCCTTCCCAGCGCATAATGACAAGTTTTGATTCCTTGTCGCTGCCTTGCCCCACGCCTAAAATGGCATGAGCCCCTAGTTTTTTGAGGTCCTTTTCATCCAAAATTTCGACCTTAACCCCCTCCTTTTCAAGAGAGGCTGCGATCTTTGCAAGGGTCGCCGGCGTTATGATATTGGCGGGTTCCGTGATAACGGTACGTGTTAAAAAAACACCTTCAGCAGTTTTGGAAAGGGGGGTGAAGACCTTTTCGGCCTCAAGAGGGGAGGGGGCGAAAAAAGTGACTTTTTTAAGAGAGAAAAGCTCTTCGGGTTTTTTTGTTGTAAAATACGTTTCAAACCGCCACGACTTCAAAAGAGCTCCTAAGGCAAGGTGAGCCACAACCTGCGCTGTCTCATGGCCCTCAAGACTATGAATCTCAACGGCACCTTCGCCGGTTGATGAGGTGTCTAAAACGGTGCAAAGAACCCCTCCAATTTGTTGCCATTGTTTTTCATTTTGGTCTGTTTTTTTGCCAAGTCCTACAAGAATGATCCGGTGTCCCTCGGGCGTAAACACAGAGAGGGATTGGGTTAGTTTTCCTTGAAATTTTGAATTTTTGAGAGATTTTGAGAGAAGACCACCGAGCGTTTTATCCCACGTTTGAGTGGGTGAGGGAAGCTCTCCCTCTTCATAAACCCCAAGGCAAAGATTTTTATGGGTAACAGGCTTTTGAAACGTAATGTTAAGAGACATCTTGGATACATCCTCTATTTGTTTCTTTATTTAACATGTTCTTGGGCTACAGTGTCAATAGGGTCTGGAAAAAATTGTTTTTTTAATCTTACGTTTTCTTCGTGAAATCTTTCTTAAACACAGGTAAGGTGTAATATTAATTGTTAACCGTGTATGGAGGATAGTGTGCGGCCTTCCGCATTTTTTAGTTTAATCCTTGGAGTGTTGTGTTCATTTTCAGTTCAAGCAACTGTTGAGCTTCAGCCTCACCGCGCCTATTACACTGTGACAATGGAAAGCCGGCCAGGTCCGCGGAGTTCGGTGACAGATGCCCGGGGGACGATGTTGATAGAGTTTAATAAAGTCTGTGATGGGTGGACCGTTCAACAGCGCTCTGAGACACGCCTCTATCACAATGATGGGTCAGTTGAGCATATTCGGTGGGGATATGTGACCTATGAGACGGATGACGGCTCTCTTTTTACCTTCAACACATATCGTAAGACAGATGATGAGCTGGTCGAAGATATTCGAGGGCGAGCGAAAAAAACGGGAGATTTGATCGTTGTGACTTATCAAAAGCCTGAGAAAAAAACGTTGAAACTTCAAGAGGGCGCCCTTTTTCCCATTCAACATATCAAGGCCCTTTTAACAGCGGCGCAGGCGGGGGAACAAATTTTTCCTCGGATTGTCTTTGATGGGAGCAGTGACGAAGGGGCGTCCGAAATTAATGCATTCATTGGAGCTAAAAAGGTAATCGCCGGAAATCCTGCAATGGAAGCGGTTCACCAATTTGCCAATCAACCGTTTTGGCCTGTTCGTTTTGCTGTCTATGGGCACACGAAAACAGATTATGAACCGACCTATGTGACCACCCAAGACCTTCTTCCGAATGGAATTATTGAAAAATATAATATCGACTATGGAGGGATAAAACTTCACGGAGTTTTGGAGAGGATTGAGCTTTTACGAGAAAGTAGCCCTTAATCCTTGACAAGGCTGCTGAAAAGAGTATTCTTCATTCACTTTTGTAAAATGGATTAAAGACAATGGCAAAACAAAACACGATCACGATTAAGATGGAAAGCACGGCTGGAACAGGCGTTTTCTATGTGAAAAAGAAAAACCCTCGGACACTGACGGCAAAACTTGTTATGCGTAAATACGATCAAAAGCTTCGTAAGCATGTTGAGTTTAAGGAGACAAAGATTAAATAATGGCCCCCCACTTGTCATCCCCGAGCTAGAAATCCTTTGTTTTCGTCAGAAAACATTAGGATTTCTTCATCGGGGATCTTGCGCGTAACAAATAAGATCCCCGATCAAGAAGTTCTAAGATTTTCTTTGCAAATCAAGAACTTCTAAGTCGGGGATGACAAAAATGAGGAAATGACAAGTAGCGAGGCTGACAATAAGAATAAAGCAACTTCAAGTAAAATAACCCTATGACTCACATCTCTTTGATCGCCCCCTCTTATTCATTTCCTCAAGAAGAAGCCGATTTCACAAAGCACTATCTTGAAGATCTAGGTTTTCAGGTCACCATGCCCTCTGATCTTTTGGGCAAAGATGTCTTGTGTGCCCATCGAGATGAAGTACGGCTGTCTCATCTTCAACAGGCCCTTCTTGACCCTTCCATAGACATCATTTGGTTGTTAAGAGGCGGATATGGTTTAACGCGCCTTGTTCCCGATCTTTTGAAAATGAAAAAACCAGACAAAGAGAAGCTATTTGTTGGGTTTAGCGATGGGTCCGTCCTTCATCTCTTTTTAAACCAAAAGTGGCAATGGCCCTCCCTTCATGGGCCAGGGGCCACGCAAGTCTCTAAGGCCAAGGTAGGGCAGACAACCATTGACGCGACCTTACGTTTCTTGAAAGAGGGGAGGGGGTCTTACGCTCCGCCTGCCTTGAATCCATTGAATACACCGGCGCGCACCCTGTCGTCTCTGTCAGGGAGCCTTACGGGCGGCAATCTTTGCCTTGTCAAGTGTAGCCTAGGAACGGACTGGCAAATTGAGAGCGCGGGGAAGATTCTTTTCCTCGAAGATACGGGTGAGCGAGGCTATAGTGTGGACCGCATGCTTGTGCATCTTGATCAAGCGCGCGCCTTTGAAGGGGCGCAAGCCATTATCTTTGGTGATTTTGTGGGTGGAGATGAAGACAATGGTACCTCTTTGATCCCCCCTGTTCTCAAGCGCTTTGCAGAAGCAACAAATCTGCCCGTTTTCTCTTTGCCGGGCTGCGGGCACGGAGATGAAAATTTCCCCTTACCCTTTAATTCTCCTCTTACTTTTTCTGTTGGGAGAGGGTGAATGCCATCCCCTATTTGTGACAGATATAGCCGCTATTTGTCAATTAAATAGCCACTAAATTTCTTAGCACATTTATTTTTATCCATTGTACAACTTGTCGTTCTCTTGGCGTGTCATCCTATTCCTTGCCATCCCCGCCTCCACTTGCCATCCCCGCCCCCACTTGTCATCCCCGCCCCCACTTGTCATCCCCGCGAAGGCGG
>CAZSAH010000019.1:0-27125 GCA_964605015.1 uncultured Alphaproteobacteria bacterium
AAGAAGTTCTAAGATTTGCGTTGCAAATCAAGAACTTCTAAGTCGGGGATGACAACCGAATAAGGCAACTTCAAGCACGATGGGTATATCGCGTCTCTCTTTTAATTAACACTCCCGAAAGCAGTAGGATAAAGCTCTTCTAAAGATTTACTCTTTTGAAAGAGGGCCATCGAAACATAATGGCAACAATCGCTCCAACAGCAAGGAAATAACAATAATAAACAAAGGGGATAATACTGAGTGGTGATACCCCTGCAATAGACCCTGCCAGTAAGAGTTGAGCACTATAGGGAAGAATGCCTTGAAAAACGCAGGAAAAAATATCGACGAGGGCGGCTGTGCGCGCAAAGGGAACATGATAACGCTCAGAAATTTCATGGGTGGCTTCTCCAGCTAAGATAATCGCGACCGTATTATTAGCTGTACAGATATCGCAAAAGCTGACGATAGAGACGATCGCTCCCTCAGCCATACGCGATCCTTGGGCTTTTTTTGCCCACTTTTGAATAAAAGAATCTGTCATACGAATCAGAAACCGAAGGCCGCCTTGATCTTTTGCAAGCTCACTGAGTCCTCCAATAAGGAGAGAGAGAATGAAAATTTCATTCATAGACGTGTATCCCTCAAAAATATTCTTGGCAAGGGTGATGAACGTGTAGGAAGGCGCAAACAAAACGCCGATAACTCCCCCCACAACAAGCCCTAAGGACAGCACAACAAAGACGTTTATCCCTAAAAGGGCGAGGAAAAGCACAATCGCATAGGGAAGGCTAAAGATAAGGGCAGGGGCGGCTTTGTCATAAATTTCTTGAGCCTCTCCATGGGTAAAAAGGGAAAAGAAAAGAAGGGTTAAGAGTGTAGGAACTAAGGCTATCATTGCGTTGATTTTAAATTTGTCCTTAAGGGAACAGGTATGAATTTGCGTCGCCGCAATGGTCGTATCCGAAATCATAGACAAATTGTCTCCAAACATAGCGCCACTGATGACAGCCCCCGCCATGAGGGAAGGGTTAATTCCTAAAGCTTGAGAGATCCCCACCGCAATCGGGGCTAAGGCTGCAATGGTTCCCATGGAGGTGCCCATGGCTGTTGAGATCAAGGCGCCTATGATAAACACGCCAGGTAGGGTAGCTTCTTGAGGAATAAAATGTAGGGCAAAGTGAACCGTTGCCTCCACTCCCCCAATTCCTTTTAAAACTTCCGTATAGGCCCCTGCGAGAAGATAAATCATACACATGGTGATAATGTTTTTTTCTCGGACCCCTTCTAAAAACACCTGAATATTATCATTAAGAGAGTGGCGCCCTAAAACAATAGCTATAAAAAGAGCGGGAAGGATGGCAACACTTGCAGAGAGTTTATAAAAAGCATACTCAATCCCTTGGAGCGTAAAATAGACCCCGCTTCCAATGAAAAGAAACAAAAAGAAAGCAATGGGCAAAAGGGCAAAAGGACCTTTGAGGGAGTAAGACTTCATCATTTAAAAATCCCCCTCTCGCATTTTCTTTAGCAAGAACTCAACAAAAACTTCCACCCGCTTAAGGCTGGCCAGATGGGAAGGATAGGAGACGTACCGAGACACGCTTGCGCCTGGGATATTGGGCAGAATTTCAACCATTTCAGGATCATCCCCGACCATATATTTGTGAAGTGCTGAAATGCCCAGGCCAGAGCGCGTCGCCTCGTAAATGGCCTGTCCACTATTAATAACAAGGTAAGGCGCCCGTTGTTTTTGAGCACCCACCTGCAAAAGCCAATCAAGATTATTATAAAGGTGAGGCATTTCTTTTCCAAAAACAATGAGGCGGTGATGGTCGAGGTCTTCTGCCGTTTGAGGCGTTCCATACTTCTTCAAATAAGATCGACTTGCATAAATACGAAAGCGATAGGAAACGGGATCACAATGAATAAGGTCGGGGTTGTTAATAGGGGCCGCTGTAATGCCAATATCTGCTTCCCGCATGTTAAGGTCGATCTCTTCATCTTTGAGCAAAAGAGTCACGCGAACCTCCGGATACTGATCCAAAAATTCTTGAAGGCGGGGGGCGAGCCATAAAGACCCAAAGGCAAGGGTTGTTGCGACTTGCAAATGGCCTCGAGGGTAGTTTTTAAGCTCAACGATCGTTGCTTGTGTCATTTCAAGCTTTGCAAAGACATCAATAACCGTCCTTTGCAAGGCTTCTCCCGCTTCGGTTAAAACCAACCCGCGGGGGACTCTGATAAAAAGAGAGGTGCCAAGCTCTTCTTCCAGAATGTTAACCTGGCGACTAATGGCTGATTGGCTAATATTTAAGGTTTCTGTCGCCTTCGTAAAGCTTCCTGCAAGGGAAACAGCATGAAAAACGCGTAATTTATCCCAATCCATTTTTTCACTCACTTTTAAGAAAATCTAAGTCAATCATACTCTTGAGCCCACTCATTTTGCAAACAGTCTCTCAATTTATGCACTCTGTAAAAAATAGAGAGAAATTTTTACTAAAATTTAACACTTCCTTGCTATGATTTTTTCATTGAGGTGATTTTTAAACATTTTTTTTCTAAATCCCTACTTTAACAACAAAACAAGAGGAGTTCTAAATGAAAAATTTAATCTTAAGCGCCACGTCAATTATTGCGTTAAGCGGTGGCCTTGCGAATGCAGAAATGGCAGCCCCTGCACCATCGCAGCATGCGCCAGTCACAACCACAGCGCCTTCTGCTTCGGCATCAGGAAAGATGAAAGGCGAGCATCATGCCAAAAAGCACCATGCTAAGGAACATCATGCTAAGAAACATCATGCTAAGAAACATGGTGGCAAGAAACATCATGCCAAGCATCCAGAGCATTGCCATCCGAAGCATCATGGCCACCACCACCATAGGCACCATGCTCATCATGCGCACCACGTAGCTGCGGATGTAGAATACGTAGCATTCCCTGCTGCGCAAGGATGCAATGTGGAGTATTATCAAGGGGCAACAACCTGTCCTTATGTTTGTCATGGAGGATATTTTTGGTATCCGCATGCGCAAGCCACTATCATTCCAGGCTATACCCCTGCCAACTGGAATGGAAATTATTGGTACGCAAGCCGGATGCATCCTCATGCGATCTATGCGGAAGGACAAGGCGTTTCTTTTGTCATACCCACCAATATGGCACGCCACCACGATCCTATGCGACCACTTTACCAAGCAGCCCCTACCGTACAGGCGCGCTAAGCACGAAAAAAGAGGGATCTTATCGGGTCCCTCTTTTCGTTTCCTCCCGTTATCATCCCTCTTTCCATAGATCTTGTCTTGCCTTACTTCCTAAGCTTGCCTCTTTGCAAAGGGGGTTATATATAAGAAGAACGAGTGCCCGTAGCTCAGCAGGATAGAGCACAAGATTCCTAATCTTGGGGTCGTGGGTTCGAATCCCGCCGGGCACACCAGGGTTTTCTAGTTTTTTCTGGGTCACGAAGATGACGAGTATTATAATAATAAAAAATTAAAAAATATCTCCAAATGGCCACTCGGAAAATTTGACTCTGCAGATGGCCTATTATACACTAAATATAGAATGGCAAAGACTGCGTGGGTTTGCTCCCTACAAAGGATATAATCATGCGCACTAAAAAACAACAAATGCCTTTATTGGATAGAAAAAATGAGAGAGTAAAATGAAGCTGCCTATTGGCCAAAGTGATTTTAGATCAATTATTCAAGGTAACTTTGATTTTGTGGATAAGAGTCTTTTAATTCCAGAGATTATCAACGGGGCAGAGGTTATTTTATTTACCCGCCCCCGTCGCTTTGGAAAAACCCTCAACATGTCCATGTTGCGTTATTTTTTTACAGAAGAGGTTGATGGCCAACCCACAAAGAACCTTTTTGATCAGCTTAATGTTGCTAAAACAGGAGAAGAAGTCCTCCAGCATCAAGGCAAATATCCTGTCATCTTTTTGACCTTTAAGGATATAAAAGAAACAAGCTTTAAGATGGCTTATAAGAAAATTTATCAACTTATTGCCAAAATGTATGATGAATTTTCTTACCTTCAAAAAAGCCCCTCTCTTTCTGATCGCCAAAAGACTTTTTTCAATCGTATTTTAGAAGGAAAATCTAATCAAACTGAACTAGAAAATTCTTTACAAGAACTCTCTGAGTACCTTTTTCAGCATCATAACGTCAAACCTATTATCCTCATTGATGAGTATGACACACCTATTCAGTCAGGGTACCTTAAGGATTATTATGAAGAGGCTATTTCTTTCTTCCGTAATTTTTTTGGAGCCGCCTTAAAGGACAACAGATTTCTCTTTAAAGCGGTTTTGACAGGTATCCTGCGTGTTTCAAGGGAAAGCTTGTTTTCTGGCTTAAATAACTTGAAGGTTCACTCTATTTTAGATCCTAAATTTGGGTCTTTCTTTGGGTTTACGGAGCAAGAAGTGGGGCAACTTCTCACAAAAGCTGGATTTCAAGACAAAGCGAATGATGTCAAGCTTTGGTATAATGGATATCAAATTGGGGAGACTATTCTTTATAATCCATGGTCTATCGTCAATTACATTCAATATGGTGGCGAGTTAAAACCCTTTTGGGTCAATACCAGTGATAATGAGCTCATTAAAGATCTTTTATTAAAGTCGAGCACAAATTTTAAAGAGCAATTCGAAATTCTCTTACAAGGCAATACTGTTGAAAAGCGCGTTGATGAAAACTTTGTGTTTCCTGATCTTGATAAGAACAGTGAAGCGGCGATCTGGAGCTTACTCTTAATGACAGGATACTTAACGGTCAGAGGGAGTGAGCCCACAGATTTTGGTCCTCTTTGCCACCTTGCCATTCCTAACAAAGAAATCCGAAACTTGTATAAAATGATTATCGTCCGATGGCTCTCGAATGGGTTTGGAATTGAGTGGTACGAAAAATTCTTAACCCACCTTTTAAAGGGAGAGATGGAAGATTTTAAGAATGGGCTACAGCATATTATGGAGCAGACCGTTAGCATCCACGACGTAGCTAAGGAACCAGAAGCCTTCTACCATGGCCTTATGATTGGGCTCACTGCTAGCCTTGGAGGAGGGAAAGACTATGAGACTCGCTCAAACCGGGAAAGTGGCTATGGGCGATACGATTACCTAATCCTTGCCCGAGATCCTCAAAACCTCAGCATTATATTGGAATTCAAGCAAATCACCTTGTCCTCAAATACAAAAAACCCTGAGAAAGATCAAGGTATCCTCGACAAAGGTGCCATTGAGGCCTTGCAGCAAATTGATAAACAGGCTTATTTTGCAGAAATCAAACAACGGGGCCTCAAAAATATCCTCAAAGTTGGCCTTGCCTTTAATGGCAAACGCTTTGGGATGGCCTATGAGAGGATATAGGATATGTCTTTGAGAGAGGTGAGTATAATTAAGAGGAAGAGAGCGTCGTGAGGATGAAAAATTCAGTTTCCTCTTTTGTAAGAGGCCGTCTGTGTGAGCTTTCTGGCCTGATTTGTTTTGCTTTTTCTTGCGTTTTGGTGACGTCCCTTCTGAGCCACACACCATCTGATCCTTCCTGGAATCTTGCCGTCGAGAGTGATGCGCAAAATCTTTTAGGAGGGGTTGGAGCGGTCTTAAGCGATCTTTTTCTTCAACTTTTTGGCGTTCTTAGTTATGTCCTGGCTTTTTTTGCGGGTGCTGCAGGAATTCTGATGATGGGACGCCCGACAGGCAACGTTCTTCTGTTTCGCAGTCTTCTTTTTGTCGTAGGGTTTCTGTTTCTTCTGACGGGCCTTTCCTTTTGGGGAAGGGGAGGGGCTGTTGGATATCTTCTCTTCCAGACCCTTGTTTATATTCCGATGTCTCCTTTAGGTCTTACGCTTTTCTTCTTAGGCGCAAGCATTCCTCTTCTTTTGTTTGCGAGTGGGTTTAAGGTGTCTCATATGATGGGGATGGTTGCTCTTTTCGCAAAAAAACAAAAGGCGCCTTCAAAACCGTCACGCCATGTGTTTTCTGCTCCCTTTGAAGGAAAAGGCAAAGAAAGGGAGATCCTCCAAAATACATCCCTTCGGGCGATGGAGGATGTAAACGCGCAGCTCCCCAAACAAAAGCCAAAGAACGTTTTGCCTCACAATGCGCCCTATGAAGGGGTGGCCCATGTGTTGCCGCCCCTTGATCTTTTGTTTCTGTCCAAAGAATTCAATCAAAAGATGGTCATTGATGAGGAGGCCCTTCAAGAAAACGCAGACGCGCTTGAGGCTGTTCTGAATGATTATGGGATTCGAGGTGAAATCGTTGATGTGAAGCCCGGCCCTGTGGTGACCCTTTACGAGCTTGAACCTGCGCCTGGCCTGAAGTCTTCGCGTGTGATTGCCCTTGCGGATGATATTGCCCGATCCATGAGCGCGATTTCAGCGCGTGTGGCGGTTGTCCCTGGTAAAAATGTCATTGGCATTGAGCTTCCTAATAAGCACAGGGAAACGGTTCACTTAAGGGATCTTCTGTCAACGCAAGAGTATGAAAAGTCCAAAACTCACCTTGCTCTTGTGTTAGGAAAAGACATCAGCGGAGCCCCCATTATCGCAGATTTGACGCGCATGCCTCACTTGCTGGTTGCAGGAACGACGGGGTCAGGAAAGTCGGTTGCGGTCAATGCCATGATTTTGTCCTTGATTTATCATCTTCCTCCGGAACGATGTAAGTTTATTATGATTGACCCTAAGATGCTGGAGCTTTCCGTTTATGACGGCATCCCTCATTTGTTGGCGCCTGTGGTCACAGACCCTAAAAAAGCAATTGTGGCCCTGCGTTGGGTTGTGAGAGAGATGGAAAGCCGATATCAGGCTATGTCCAAGCTTTCTGTTCGAAATATTGAAGGCTACAACCAGCGCATTCTTGAAGCGGGGGCGAATGGCGAGGTGATTTCTCGTCGTGTTCAAACGGGGTTTGACCCTGAGACGGGGAAGCCTGTTTTTGAAGACCAGCCTCTTCCTATGGAGCCTTTGCCGTTCATTGTGGTGGTTGTGGATGAGATGGCCGATTTAATGTTAGTTGCAGGGAAAGAAATTGAATCAGCGGTACAGCGGTTGGCTCAAATGGCGCGGGCTGCAGGAATTCACCTCATTATGGCCACCCAAAGGCCGTCCGTTGATGTGATCACGGGAACAATTAAGGCGAACTTTCCTACCCGTATTAGCTTTCAAGTCACTTCAAAAATTGATAGCCGCACCATTCTGGGAGAGCAGGGAGCGGAACAGCTGCTTGGCCAAGGGGATATGCTGTATATGGCAACGGGGGGGCGCATTTCGCGTGTGCATGGTCCTTATGTGGGGGACGGGGATGTGGAAAAAGTGGTACAATTCTTGAAATCTCAAGGTGATCCTTCTTACATTGAAGATATTACGGTGGATGCCTCCTCTTCAGATCTCAATTTTGGAGATGCAGAGGGAACGGAAGAAGATGAACTTTATCAACAAGCCCTTGCCATTGTGTATCGAGAACGCAAAGCGTCCACAAGTTTCGTGCAACGGTATTTAAAAATAGGGTATAATCGCGCTGCCCGGTTGATCGATAAAATGGAAGAAGACGGCATCGTGAGTGCCCCCAACCATGTGGGCAAACGAGAAGTTCTGAGCAGAGGGGCACAAGACGTCGCATGAGGAGAGAATACGTGAGAAAGATACTATTGAAAGCCCTGCTCTTAGGGATGGCGCTCAACGGGATGTGCATGGCTCAAGATGTTCAAAAATTTGAGCGTTATCTCAATGAGCTTAAAACCCTTTCTGGAGAGTTTACCCAGCTCAACAGCAAGGGCCAAAAGGCTACGGGAACTATTCAAATCTCTCGTCCTGGGAAGATGCGCCTTACCTACAATCCGCCTTCTTCTTTGCTCATTGTGGCGGATGGAAAATGGCTTGTGACTTATGATAAGGATGCGGATGAAACAAATTATGTCTCTTTAGACAACACCCCGGCTGCCTTTATTTTGCGTCCCCAAATTCGTTTTAGCGGGGATGTGGCCATCACCAGCGTTGTGCCCAAACAGGACGGGACAACAGAGATTTCCCTGACCCGTAAGGCAGAGCCGGATGCGGGGTATATTTCTCTTGTTTTTGCAAATAATCCGGTGGCGCTGAAAGAGTGGAGTGTTGTGGATAGCCAAGGCATAAAAACGCGGGTCATTCTTTCAAAGGTAGAATCGGGCGTTGCTCTGGATCCCCTTCTCTTTATCATCAACAGCCCAAATTTGATTCAGCGGATTTTTTAGGGCTTCACAAGGCCTTCTTCCGTTAAGATGAAGGTTAAGGGAACGTCATGAGCTTGACGAGGGATTTTCTCAACTTCTTGACCCCTAAACCCAAGGCCGATGGTGATGACTTTGTGATGATGAAGGTAATGATCATAATGGCCTTGTCCATAGCCCAGTCGGTGGCCAGTCTTATCAAAAGCGAGCAAAGGAACTAGCAGAACATCGGGGGTGACGATGGGAGACGTTAAGGGAGGCTGCATAAGGTTAAATTTTCCTGTCACCAACATCAGAGACGGATCCCATGCACGGAAGAGAAGCCCTCTCTGCGCTATACAGGGAAGAGCGCACGTAAACCCTTTGAGACTCAGCGTGTTCAGCAAAAATCGTGTGTCAACTTCACTCCCCACAGGCCAATAGGCGCCGATGGTGGTTGGGGGCGAAAAATCAAAACAATCAAAGAAGTGACCCGTTATTTTTTCACCAGCTTCAGGATGGAGAAGAAAGAGGTGCTCTCTCTCTTTTTTCATAAGGGTGCGCAACGCTTGTTTTTGGGAAGCAGTCATAGGAGACTCTGTGTGTGAGAAAAGAGAGCGCCGTAAAGACCGTCAGCGATATGAATCCTCGTGTGGCCCGCGTATGCAGGTGGGCACCATATGCCAAAATCCACGGATTAAGGCAGGAACAGCGCCCTTTAGGATCTTATCGGCCCCAGGGAAATGTACGCTTAACGCATCCCACAGCAACCCTCCTTGTTCATGTAAGCACAAATTTTGAAAACCGCAAGAGGTAACTTGTTTCTTGAACCCATAATTATTATGCCTTTCGCATAGCATTATAAGGCAATGCAATTGTTTGGTTGTCGACTTGGTAGCACCTTTCACCGGCATAGATGATGATGCCTACTATACCTTCCAATATGAATATCTCATGTGCAAATTGGAAGGAGCAATCAAGCTCGGAATTTCCTCACTCAAGCCAAGAAGCCGTCCGCGGTGCACGACGAGCCGGTTGCGTGGCCCTGTGTCGGTGCAACGAGAAACTGTTTTGGCGATTGAATGATCGCATGGACTATGAGACTGTCTTCGGAATTAAATCTGAAAACAACGTGATAACAACAAGAAAGGGAAACCATGCAAACAAAATTTCTCTGGACATATAAGCTAACGCTTCTGTTTTGTCTCATTGCTTGTGTCGTCATGGCAAATCCCAACGAAAGTGCTGGCATGTACGAAGAGCAATTTGAGGTGCCTTGCAGGCTTCCCCCGCTCCCCCTACAAACCACAGAAGCCTTAGCCTTGAGTGAAAACCAGCAATTACTCCTTCGTATTGGATTGGCTAAAAGTCAGGCTTTGTGGGCGGTGGAACATATGTGGCACTGCAGTGCATGCGAACAGACAGGTTGGCCTCTACTCAAGTTTCACCAGGACGAATCGTGGCGGTTAGATCCCCCTTATTTTGGTTTCATCCGTAGGACCTGCAGGGCGTGTGGGCTCAAAACAATTCAGGGGTGGAAGGCAGATGAAGGAGAGCTTACTTGGCAACCTTGCGAAACTATCCAACATAAAAATGCCGTTGAACCAGATGAAGAGACGTTTTGTGGATCTATAATAAATGCTTGGCTAAGAAGCATGTGCGAGCTGAGAGAATGGGGCGCCCTTAAAGCTATACCACTGCAAGTGCCAGAAAAGGAGCCGGAACTAAGACTTGTCAACCCGAAAAGAGTTGGCGCTAACCCGGGTAAGGCCGCTGGGTTACATGGCCGATCAAAACCAGCTAGGCCACTCTATCTGAAAGCTGCAAAATGATTGGCGAGACCAACCAACAGTTAATATCAGCGGGTGTGACTCCCAGGCGCTCGACGGAGGGAGCTCGCTGTACACTTGTCGTCCATACTTTTAACTGCTTCTTGCGAGTAAGACGTCACCCTCTGAGAGGGGCCCATAACAACAGCAAGAAAGGAAACCATGTATGCAAACAAAATTTCTCCGAACACTCAAAATAGCTCTCATAGGGTCGCAAGTTCTTGGCTTTTTATGGATAACTAGCGCACAGTCAATGACGGATGAGCTGGACATCGAAGAGGCCAATCCTGGTGCTGTTCGTGTAATCTCCACCCAACGATTCCTTCAGCGCAATGTGCTATTTTCTCCCCCGTTCGAGTCGGAAGAAATGCGAGACAGCAGGAACCGACGCGCAGTCAACCGATCTGTAATGATAGTGTTCGGTGCCGTAGGCCTGTGGTGTCTGATGGAGTTGCTCATACGACTGGAGACCAGAGCGCTAGACCCTAATCATTACAATCCGTGGCTTGCCGTAGGCACAGGAGCTGGGCTGATTGGGTTCGGGGTGGGATTGTATGGTGAGATAGAGCAACAACGCGAGGAACAAACTGAACACGCACAACCCTAACACGGGCGACCCAGAGAAGGGCATTCCCGTATTTTTATGTCAGCGTTAGCGAACAATTTTTCAAAAAATACAATAAAATCATTCGCTTATAAACAGAAGCATTCCACATCGCACCTTATCGCACCATAATAAGCATATTTATGTGGTGCAATACGGTGCGATAGGGAGAAAAAGACGTTTGGCTCTTTGAGTCTTCAATGCCCATCTCCCCCCAATCTAGGCAAAACACTCAATCTGCTTGACCTCCTAATCCGTCGCGCCTATTTTAAGGCAACACTTATCAGAGGAGAGATATTTTTATCATGACATCATCTTTAATGGCCGGAAAACGTGGCCTTATCATGGGCGTAGCGAACGATCATTCCATTGCATGGGGGATTGCGAAATCGCTTGCCGAACACGGAGCCGAGCTCGCCTTTACTTTTCAAGGGGAAGCCTTACAAAAACGTGTGGTGCCGTTGGCCGCATCCTTAGGGTCGTCTCTTGTCATTCCTTGTGATGTGAGCCAAGAGGGGGGGGTTGAAGACACCTTCCGCCAGCTTCAACAGCATTGGGACACCCTTGACTTTGTGGTGCATGCGATTGGATTTTCTGACAAGGAAGAATTGAAGGGAAAGTATGTCAACACAAGTCGTAAGAACTTCCTTAATTCCATGGATATTTCTTGTTATTCCTTCACAGAAGTCACGCGCTATGCGGCGCCTATGATGACCCAAGGGGGCAGCTTGCTGACCCTTACCTATTATGGCGCTGAAAAAGTGATGCCGCATTATAATGTGATGGGGCTTGCAAAGGCCGCTCTTGAAGCTAGCGTTCGGTATTTAGCCGTTGATTTAGGGGGCGATAACATCCGCGTTAATGCCATCTCTGCAGGGCCTATTAAAACCCTTGCGGCTTCTGGGATCGGGGATTTTCGCTATATTCTGAAATGGAACCAGTACAATGCTCCCTTAAAGCGCAATACATCCATTGAAGACGTGGGAAAATCGGCCCTTTATCTTTTGAGTGACCTGGGCAGTGGCGTCACAGGGGAAGTTGTCCATGTGGATTCTGGATACCATGTGGTGGGGATGAAGTGCGTTGATGCGCCAGATATTACGGTTGCGGGGAATGGGAAGGAATGATCCGAGGCTTTTTTAAGTTTCTATTTCAGGCTTTTTTTTGGATCTGTGCCCTTATCGGCTTTGTCCTTGTGTCTCTTATTCTGTTGCTGGTGTATTTCGGAGGCTCCCACGTCTTTGCGCCTGCACCAAAGCCTTTAGCCCAAGACGCTGTCCTGACTCTTACCCTGAATGGGTCCTATGTGGAACATACCCCGTCAAAAGGGTTGGCCTCTTTCGTGACTGGGAAAAGCACGTCTCTCTATGACCTGACCCGTGCCATTCATCAAGCCGCCCAGGATCCAAAAATCAAAGGGCTTGTTGTTCGATTGGAACAGCCAGATTTAGGAACTGCTCAACTTCAAGAGATTCGGGGAGCTTTTGTCGCCTTTCGAAAAACAGGGAAACCAAGCTGGTGTTACACGGATTCTTTCGGAGAGCTTTCCTCAGGAACCTCTCTTTATTATTTAGCAACCGCTTGTGAAGAAATTTGGCTTCAACCCTTAGGCGCCCTTAACCTGACGGGGCTTACGATGAACTCCCTTTACGCAAGAGGGGCCCTTGAAAAATTGGGGATTAAGCCAGAACTCATTCAGAAAAAAGAATATAAATCTTTTGTTGAAACGTTCACGCGGGATGATTTTTCCGAACCTGCTCGCGAAGCCACGCAGGCGCTTGTAGATTCAATTCTCGGTCAATTCGTAGAAGGAATTGCAGAAATGCGAAAGCTGCCCCACGACCAGGTGCGCCATCTTATCAGCAATGGACCCTATCTTGCGAAGGCGGCACAGGCAGAAAAGCTGATTGATCGGATCGATTCTTACCAAAATCTTAAGTCTATGATCCAAGAAAAATTGGGGCATTCCATTTCTTTTAGAGGGACAAAATCTTACCTCTCTTCTTTTGCTCAGAAAGAAAAAGGGGATAAAGTTGCCCTTGTCTTTGGGTCAGGTGTGATTCAGCGAGGGAACGGGGTCTCTTCTTTTGGAGAGGGGATATCCGCAGAGGAAACGTGTAAAGTCTTCCAAAAAGCCATTGCAGACCCTGACGTTAAAGCTATTGTGTATCGCCTTAACTCAGAAGGGGGGTCTCCCTTCGCCTCTGAGACGATCTATAACGCTATTCACTATGCTCAGGATTATGCCAAAAAACCTGTTATTATTTCTATGAGTGATACGGCAGCGTCAGGAGGGTACTGGATTGCTGTAGCGGGGTCTAAAATTGTAGCCCACCCTGCAACGTTGACGGGGTCAATTGGAGTTTGTGGCGGTAAGTTTCTGCTGACGGGTCTTTTTGAAAAATTAGGGATTACATGGGATCATGTGTCTACGAGTGAAAATGCACGCATGTGGAGTAGGAATGAATCGTACACGCCTGAGCAATGGGTCAAGCTCAATGCGTGGGTAGATGAGGTGTATAACACCTTCACAAGCCGTGTGGCAAAGGGCCGAAAACTGGATCCTCTTCAGGTAGAAAAAGTAGCCCGCGGGCGGGTGTGGACCGGAGAGCAAGCCCTGGCCTTAGGTCTTGTGGATCAACTGGGTGGATTTCAAGACGCCCTGGCCCTTGCCAAAAAAGAAGGAGGTCTTTCTCAAGACGCGTGGGTTGAAATTTATCCTCAGCACCTTTCTTTTTTTGAAACAGTCGCTACCTTATTTGAAGATACAGAAGACGGTTTTTTCCCTGAAACGAATGCGTTTAGTGCATTTTTAGATCTCTGTAAGCAAGTAAGAATCGTGTCTGCCCTTCTCTTTTCTTCCCAAGGAATTGTTCATTCTCCTCTGGGAGAAGTGAAATAGGGGAATAAAATGGCAGATGATTTTGGAGATCCCTTGTATCGCCCCGCCGTTGGGATGATCTTGATCAATGATGAAAATAAAGTTTTCATAGGCGAGCGTTACGATAGTCAAGAGTCGGCGTGGCAAATGCCGCAAGGCGGCATTGCTCCTCATGAGGATACAGATCAAGCTATGCTGCGGGAACTCCAAGAAGAGCTTGGAACCCGTAAGGTTGAAATTATTGTTAAATCAAAGCTGTGGTATACGTATGATTTGCCGGAACATTTGGCAGGGCGTTTGTGGAATGGCCGATTTAAAGGCCAAAAGCAAATTTGGTATGTTTTACGGTTTCGAGGAAAAGATGAGGACATTAATATCCACACCTATCACCCTGAATTCCGTGCATGGAAATGGGTGGACAAAGAAGAAATCTTAGACCTTATCATTCCCTTTAAACGCGATCTGTACACCCGTGTCTTCCATGATTTATGGCCCTATGTTTTAAAGAGAGAATTGTAACAATAATTCTGTCAATAAATCTTGATTTACCCCACAAAATGTAAAATTTTTAGCCTCCCCGAACCCTTCTTGCTCTCTTTCTACCCATCCTCTTGAATAACAACAAAAATAATATTTAAAAATTTAAATAATGTTTAAACGATACTTGTTGATTGTTTTAATAACAAAGTTTATTTTGCAGACTCTTATAACAAAAGGAGTTTATGATGGTAAAAAATAGTCTGCTATTAATGAGTGTTATGGCCCTTGGGGTCACGTCTGGATTCAGGGCGGAAGCTATGGAGGATCAACCTAAGTCCGTCCCACTTAGAGTGGTTGAGTATCGGTGGGTATCACCTCTCGACAAGATGAGTGCAAACCTTCGAGAATCCGTAGAAGCAAGAAAAAATGAAAGCAGAAAAGCCTCAAAAAGAGACGCAAACAGAAGAGCTGCGAGATGGCATGCTTATGATGAAAGACACAGCGTGCACCCCGTCCGTTCGGAAGACGCCTATTGGGCAAAAATTCGCAGAGAAGAATTCAACTTGGACGACGTCGTCGAGCGGAGGCCACTTACTCCTATTCAAAGAATAGAGAGCTTCAAGGCAAAGACGCCACAGCAAATACAGAAAGATCGCCGTAATTTTCGAAGGGCATACTTGACAAAAATCTAGCAAGCCCTCTGAATATCCACCCTTACCAACACCCCCCTCTTCTTGAGTGGGGTGTTTGCTTTTTATTGCTATCTCCTTAACGGGTCTTTATATTACCTTTTGTTAAGGAAAAAGCACCCAATGAAAACACCACCAAAAATTTATGTCAGGGTTGATCCCATTTTCTTAGAAGATCAATCTTTGCCTTTAGAAAATCATTATGTCTGGGCCTTTCAGGTGTGGATTGAAAACCATGGATCTGAAACCGTTCAGCTTTTAGGCCGGACGTGGCGCTTTATGGATGGGAAAGGACACACACAAGAAGTGAAAGGCCAAGGTGTTGTGGGAGAAACGCCGTGGATCCTTCCTGGCGCAACCTATCACTACACAAGCGGGACACCTCTTCACACACCGTCCGGTATGGCGGAAGGAACCTATCATATGAAGACGCAAGCAGGGGTATCCTTTGATGTTCCCATCCCTGCTTTTTCTCTCGATAGCCCCTATGAAACTGCGCTTGTACATTAGGGGCACCCTATGATTCAGTATCATTTTGTTGCGTTTATCCTAGGCATTTTCTTAAGTATTTTATCCGGCGCTATGGTTATTCCTGCAGGCATGGATCTTTTGTTTGGAGATCCAGATTGGGTTTACTTTGCGCGAGCCGCGGCGATTACAGGGTTTGTGGGCATCTTGCTCATTCTATCCTTTAAGCCTGAGAAAGAGCCCGTTTTTGAGGTTCGCGAAACATTTATCTTAACGGCGTCAAGCTGGATTGCAATTTCGGGGTTTGCCTCCCTACCCTTTATTTTGTCCAGTGCCGCGCCCACCTTTACAGATGCCTTTTTTGAAGCCATCTCTGGTTTAACCACCACAGGAGCGACGGTTTTTAAGGACCTGGATTATGCCCCGCCAGGGATTTTATTATGGCGTGCCTTGTTGCAATGGCTAGGGGGCATTGGAATTGTGGTGATGGCGATGACCATCTTGCCGGCTCTTAAAATTGGGGGAATGCAGCTTTTCAGAAGTGAGTTTTCCGATCGGTCTGACAAATATCTGCCGCGGGTGTCGCAAATTTCTTCTGCAATTATTTCGACATACCTCTTGATCTCAGCTTTTTGTAGCGTGGCCTATTGGCTGGCGGGAATGACGCCTTTTGAGGCAATTTGTTTAATGATGTCAACGGTTTCAACCGCAGGCTTTGCCACATCCGACCTTTCCTTAGGCGCTTTTGACAACGGTTGGATTGAAATGATCGCCATTGTTTTTATGATCGCGGGCAGCATCACCTTGCTTCTTTTTACACGTTTTTTACAAGGAGATAGCACATCTCTGTGGCGAGATTCCCAAACAAGGGTTTATCTTTTTTTGATGGCCCTTGCGTCAGGAGTATTAACCCTTTGGCTCTGGGCAACACATCAATATGAGGGTCTCAATGCATTGCGGTATGGCACGTTTACGGTTGTATCTATTCTATCAACCACAGGCTTTACAACGGCTGATTTCAATGCATGGGGAGGGTTCTCTCTTGTCTTTCTTTTCCTTTTGATGTTTGTGGGAGGCTGCACAGGATCAACCGCAGGCGGGATTAAGATATTCCGTTTTCAAATTCTTTTTAAAGCTGCAAAGGCCCAGATTCTTCAGCTGCGCCGCCCTCATGGTGTGTTTGTGCCTCTTTATAATGGTCAACGCCTCAAAGAGTCTGAATTTATGTCCGTCCTTGCTTTTTTTGCTCTTTATATTTTTTGCTATGCAGTCTTGGCCTTAAGCCTTTCCTTCTGTGGTCTTGATGTGATTTCAAGTCTTTCGGGAAGTGCAACGATTTTAGGAAACGTGGGGCCAGGGCTTGGGAATCACATTGGTCCGTCCGGGGACTATAGCGGCCTTTCTGAAACGGCAAAGTGGATTGTAATGTTTGGGATGCTGGTGGGACGCCTTGAGCTTTTAACCCTCTTAATCCTCTTCACACCCAGCTTTTGGCGCACGTAAGAGAAGTTAACAAAAAAAGAGAATGATATGAATATCCACGAATACCAAGCCAAATCCCTTCTGCGATCTTATGATGTTGCTGTGCCTCAAGGAGGGCTCGCCTTTACGCCTCAAGATGCAAAAGAGGTGTCTGAAACACTGAAAGGCCCGTGGGTTATTAAAGCTCAAATCCACGCAGGGGGGCGTGGCAAAGGAGGGGGCGTTAAGATTACATCCTCTTTAAAAGAGGTCCCAACGATTGCGTCTCAGATCTTGGGCATGACCCTTATCACCCCCCAAACAGGGCCTGAAGGAAAGGTCGTGAACAAGATTTATATTGAGGAAGCGTGCGCCATTGAACGTGAACTTTATCTGAGCCTCTTAATGGATCGCGCCAATTCTTGTTTGACTTTCCTTGCCTCAACGGAGGGGGGGATGGACATTGAAGACGTGGCGGCCACCCATCCTGAAAAAATCATCAAAGCAACCCTTGATCCCGCTGTTGGGTTTCAGCCCTTTCAGGGGAGAAAACTTGCCTATGGACTAGGTCTTAAAGGAGATCAAGTCAAAGACTTCATGCGCCTTGCCAAAGGCCTGTATGAGGCCTTTATGGCCCTTGATGCGACTCTTATCGAGATCAATCCACTTGTTCTAACGAAAGATAATAAAATCCTCGCCCTCGATGTTAAAATGAGCTTTGACGATAATGCTCTTTACCGCCATCCAGACATAGAAAGCTTACGAGATCTTGAGGAAGAGGACCCCACGGAACATCAAGCAGCCCAGCAGGGGCTCAGCTACATCAAACTCAATGGAAATATTGGGTGTATGGTCAATGGGGCAGGCCTTGCCATGGCCACCATGGACATCATTAAGCTTTATGGGGGGCTGCCTGCGAACTTTTTGGATGTGGGGGGGGGCGCTCCGCGCGAGCGCGTCACAGAAGCGTTTAAAATCATCCTCAGTGATCCGCATGTCAAAGGGATCTTTGTGAACATCTTTGGAGGCATCATGCGCTGTGACATCATTGCTGAGGGAATTACGGCCGCTGTTAAAGATGTGAATCTTCACGTACCCTTGGTCGTTCGCCTTGAAGGCACAAACGTTGCGAAGGGGAAAGAAATTTTTGCCCACTCAGGGCTTCCTATTATTTCCTTAGATAGCCTTGCTGACGCTGCGCAACGCATTGTTCATGATGTGAAGGGGGCCGCCTAATGTCCATTCTCGTCAATGCTTCTACCAAAGTTATTTGCCAAGGATTCACAGGATCCCAAGGAACTTTCCATTCAGAACAAGCCATTGCCTATGGTACAAAAATGGTGGGAGGCGTCACGCCTGGAAAAGGCGGAACGCTTCATTTAGGTCTCCCCGTTTTTGATACGGTCCAGGAAGCAGTTCACGCAACAGGCGCCACGGCTTCTGTCATTTATGTACCCGCCCCTTTTGCAGAGGACGCCATCCTAGAAGCCATTGATGCAAAACTCGCCCTTGTTGTGTGTATTACGGAAGGGATTCCTATCCTCGACATGATGCGGGTGAAACGCGCTTTAAGGGGATCTTCAACACGACTCATTGGACCGAATTGCCCTGGTATTATCACGCCAGGGGCCTGTAAAATCGGCATTATGCCTGGGTATATTCATAAGCCAGGGAGTGTAGGCGTTGTCTCTCGTTCTGGGACCCTTACCTATGAGGCCGTTGCTCAACTAACCGCGGTGGGCTTAGGGCAGTCTACCTGTATTGGCATTGGGGGCGATCCCATCCATGGCCTTAACTTTGTGGAGTGTCTTGAGCTTTTCCACCAAGATCCTCACACAGATTCTATTGTTCTTATTGGAGAAATTGGGGGAACTGCGGAAGAAGAGGCCGCCCTCTTTTTGAAATCTTGCAAAAATCCCAAGCCTGTGGTGAGTTTTATTGCAGGCCTTACAGCGCCACCCGGTCGACGGATGGGGCATGCAGGGGCAGTTATCTCGGGATCAGAAGGGGGGGCTGAAGATAAAATTGAAGCCTTGCGAAGCGCAGGAGTTGTGGTGACCACGTCTCCGGCGCGCATTGGCGCGACTTTGCAAGAGGTTATGGCCAATCGGAAAATTTGATTTTTTCTAAAGAACACGGTAAAATGTTAAAAATGCAGGAATAACCCCTAGAGATGCGCGATGCTCACAAAATTTCTTGATCCCAAAAATGATTTTGCCTTTAAGAAGGTCTT
Organism: uncultured Alphaproteobacteria bacterium; assembly: GCA_964605015.1. Lineage (GTDB taxonomy): Bacteria > Pseudomonadota > Alphaproteobacteria > UBA9655 > UBA9655 > UBA9655. Next base: position 18,818 of record CAZSAH010000019.1, read on the forward strand.
TGGAACAGAAAAAAACAAGGATATCCTTATTCATTTTTATGAGGGAATGGAGAAGGGAATAGAAAAAGGAAGAGAAGAAAAAACAATCGAAATCGCAAAAAACATGCTCAACAAAGGTCTGGATAGAGAAACGATATCAACCCTAACAGGGCTTCCTCTTGAAGATATTAAGACGCTTATATGACATCTTCTCCCTCAACATGGGCAGACGAAAGTCGCTCCTTTCTCACTGGCGATAATGCCCTTTATGTCGCCCAGCTTTATGCCTCATATCTTCATGATTCGGCCTCTGTTGATGAAGAATGGCGTCAGTATTTTTCCGCACTCAAAGAAAAAGACGCTGCAGCCTTAAAAGAGTTAACAGGCCCCACCTGGACGAAAGACCCCTTTTCTTCTGAAATCCAGAGAGCGCCTATAGAAGCCAAAGAGGCCATTTTAGACTCCATCCGCGCGTTGATGTTAATCCGAGCGTATCGTGCACGCGGACATATGATCGCCTCCTTGGATCCTTTGGGGCTTGCAAAAAAAGAACCCCTTCCTGAGCTTGACCCCCAAACTTACGGATTCCAGGAAAAGGATTATGATCGACCCATTTTTATTGATGATGTTTTAGGGTTTTCGTCCGCAACCCTTCGCGAAATTTTAACTCGCCTGCGCCAGGCCTATTGTGGAACCATTGGCATTGAATTCCTTCATATACAAGACCCCACTAGAAAACTGTGGCTTCAAAAGCGTATTGAAGGGGAGACAAAAGATGACCTTGGAATTGGCGAGCCCATTCAAGATGTTCAGTGGAAAAAACGGATTTTCAAAGAATTGACGGCCGCAGAAGACTTTGAGAAATTTTTACATAAAAAATATCCGGCCGCCAAACGATTTGGTCTGGATGGGGGCGAGAGTTTTATTCCCGGCCTCGCAGAAGCCCTAAGGCAGTCCTCTAAACTTGGGGTGGAAGAGGTTGTGATTGGGATGACCCATCGGGGCCGCTTGAATGTCCTTGCCAACATCATGGGAAAACCCTATCAAGCCATTTTTTCCGAATTTCAAGGGCAAAACCATCAGCCAGATCAGGTCCAAGGGTCAGGGGATGTGAAGTATCACTTGGGAACATCTACGGATCAGAGCTTCAATGGCAAAAAGATACATCTTTCCTTAACCGCCAACCCTTCTCATTTAGAAGCGGTGGATCCGGTTGTTATTGGCAAGGTTCGGGCGAAACAAGACCAACGAAAAGATAAGGAAAGAACCAAGGTCATGGGGCTTTTGCTCCATGGAGATGCCGCCTTTTCTGGTCAAGGCATTGTGGCTGAAACCTTTATGCTCTCGTATCTTCATGGATATCAAACGGGGGGCACTTTCCATGTGATTATCAATAATCAAATTGGATTTACAACAAGCCCTCAAGATGCGCGATCTTCTGACCATTGTTCCGATTTGGCCATGATCATTCAAGCCCCTATCTTTCATGTCAATGGGGATGATCCTGAGGCTGTTGTCAAAGTGATGCGCCTTGCAGCTGAATATCGCCAACTCTTTAAATCAGATGTGGTGGTCGATCTTGTGTGTTATCGGCGATTTGGCCATAATGAAGCGGATGAGCCCGCCTTTACACAACCCCTCATGTACAAAGCCATTGCAGCCCATCCAAGTATTGCTCAACAATATGCTCAACATTTAATTGAAGAGGGCTCCCTCATACAAGAGGACGTGCTTGCGATTCAACAAGAAATTAAGGACGATCTTCAGAAAAATTTTCAACAATCAACAGCTTACTCCTCTTCTAAGGCCGATTGGCTGGATGGAAAATGGCAAGGATTTTCAGCAAAAAAAGAGAAGGAAACCTCAACACCCACAGGGGTGACAAAGGATGCTCTTGTTACAATAGGAACAGCTGTGTGTCACATGCCTAAGGCCTTTCATCTCCATCCTAAGCTCGCGCGGTCTCTCAGCCTCCGTCAAGAGATGGTCACTCAAGGTCGCCCCCTTGATTGGTCAATGGCAGAAACACTTGCCTTTGGTACGCTGTTGGAAGAAGGACACCATGTTCGTCTCAGTGGCCAAGATTCGGGGCGGGGGACGTTTAGTCAACGTCACATGATCTTATGCGACCAAGAAACGGAAGAAAAATACATTCCTTTGAATCACTTATCAAAAACACAAGCTTCTCTTGAGGTGTGGGACAGTCCCTTAGCAGAAGCGTCTGTTCTGGGGTTTGAGCTTGGCTATACCTACGCAGAGCCAAATTCCCTTGTCTTATGGGAAGCGCAATTTGGTGATTTCTCCAATGGTGCGCAAGTGATTATCGATCAATTTCTTGTCGCTGGAGAATCAAAATGGCTGAGGATGTCCGGCCTTGTGATGCTTTTGCCCCATGGGTACGAGGGGCAAGGACCAGAGCATTCGTCTGCCCGTCTTGAGCGGTATCTCCAACTGTGTGGGGAAGACAATATGCAAGTTGTCAACTGCACAACGCCTGCCAATTATTTTCATGTGTTGCGTCGACAGATTCATCGTAACTATCGCAAGCCCTTGATTGTGATGACCCCGAAATCCTTACTGCGTCATAAGCTCGCCGTGTCCCCCCTCAAAGACTTTGAGAAAAAAAGTCATTTTCAAGAGATCATCCCTGATTCAGTCACACATGCATCTCGTGTCATTTTGTGCTCTGGGAAGGTTTATTATGATTTGCTAGAAAAGCGAGACGAGCAAAAAATCACAGATATTGCTATCATTCGTCTTGAACAGCTATCCCCCTTCCCTCATGAAGCTCTTGTAAAAATACTACACCCCTACACACGTGCTGATCTGGTATGGTGTCAAGAAGAGCCCATGAATATGGGGGCCTGGACCTACCTAGATCGACGTTTAGAAGGGGTTTTGGGGGAAGTAAAGATGGGCGTTTCACGCCCGATTTATGTGGGGCGTCCGGAAGCAGCCTCAACGGCAACAGGGCTTTTGAGCCGTCATCTCTTTGAACAAGATCTTTTGATAAAGCAGGCGCTTGAGGTTAAAAAACGAGGAAAAAAATGAGCCAAAAAAAAGATATCAAAGTCCCCCCCATGGGAGAGTCCATCACCGAAGCGACCCTTGCGCGTTGGCTTAAGAATGAAGGGGATGCGGTTGAAATGGACGAGCCCCTGGCTGAGCTTGAAACTGACAAGGTCACCCTTGAGGTCAATTCTCCCATAGCGGGCGTTCTCTCTGACATTCTGGTCAAGCAAGGCGAAACGGTAAAAATAGACACGCTTATTGGGCGGGTATCCGAAGGGGCTTCCTCGAAGGTTTCTCCACAAAAACCGCCCCTCGCTGCAGCACCCGCAAAGGCACCGTCCCCTGTGGCTACCGATAAACCCCAAAGCCGTCCTCGTCATGATCAAGAAGAGCGCATTCCCATGAGCCGTTTGCGGCAACGTATTGCGGAGCGCTTAAAAGAAGCCCAAAATACAGCAGCAATCCTCACCACCTTTAATGAGGTGGATATGACAAATATTATCGCTCTGCGCACACAATTGAGGGATTCCTTTGAAAAAAAATATGGCGTGAAACTTGGCTTTATGTCGTTCTTTGTCAAGGCGTGTCTTATGGCGTTGAAAGAAATCCCTGCCGTCAATGCGGAAATCGAAGGGGATCATTTTATCTACAAAAACTATTACGATATCGGCGTCGCTGTGGGGACGCCTCAAGGTCTGGTCGTTCCCGTGGTTCGAGACGTGGATAACAAAAGCTTTGCCCACATTGAAAAAGATATCGCAGAGCTTGGCCAAAAAGCCCGTGATGGAAAGCTGTCTCTTCAGGATTTAACGGGGGGAACCTTTACCATTTCTAATGGAGGCGTCTATGGTTCATTGATGTCCACCCCTATCCTCAACCCTCCCCAAGCGGGTATTTTAGGAATGCATAAAATCCAAGACCGCGCGGTTGTTGTAGACGGTAAAATTGAGGTGCGCCCCATGATGTACCTGGCCCTGTCTTATGATCATCGCCTGGTCGATGGGCGAGAAGCTGTGACTTTCCTCGTGCGCGTGAAAGAATGTCTCGATAATCCTGAACGCATATTACTGGGGATATAAAAATCAGTTTTTCTTGTAGAGAGACCAAAAAAAGTGTATCCTACTAAGAAATAAATAAAATATGAGGCTCCCATGACAAAGTCAGAGTTAATTCATACCTTAAGCCAACAGTTTCCAGATCTATCGTCGCGGAAAGTTGAAAAGGCCGTAGATGTGGTTTTTGCAGAAATAAGCAGTGCTTTAGCCAAAGGAAACCGCGTCGAATTGCGCGGCTTTGGGGCTTTTTCCGTGCGCTATCGGGAACGACGTCTGGGGCGCAATCCACGAACGGGGGAAAAAGTAGACGTGGAAGGCAAAAACGTTCCTTTCTTTAAAACTGGAAAAGGCCTGCGCGATCGATTGAATGCCACAAAAGCAGGGAAATAAAGGCAGGGCATTATTTACCAAATGGCCAATCGGAATATTTGATATCACAGAAGATTTGTGATAAAGTATAAATATAAAATGGCAAAAGACTGCAGAGGGTTTGCCAAGAAAATAAAGACTGTTTCCTAGTCCAAGGCTCTATAATCTACCTTTCCTGACCCAAGAAGGGGGAGCGTAGAGAGAATAACAAGGGTTCTCGGCAAAGATAAGTCTGAGAGCCCTTTTTCTTTCCAGAAAGACATAAGGGCGGATTTGTCTGCTGTGGGGCAGGTCGTGTACAGAACCAGTTGTTCCCCTTTTTTAGGATCAGGCCGCGCGATAACTGCGTGTACATGCTCAGGCCAAAGGCGCCCAACGGCCTCTTCAACGGCGGTAAGAGAGACTGTTTCTCCTCCCACCTTTGCAAAGCGCTTGGCGCGCCCCTTAAGGGTCACATAGCCTTCTTCATCTACGACAGCAATATCGCCCGTATCATACCAGTCTTCGTCTGTTGTTTCGTAAGACAAGTATCCTTTCATCACATTCGGCCCTTTTACCCAGAGGCGACCCCCGTGGTCGATTCCCTCAACAGGCTCTAAACGATGAGTCAGGCCCGGCAAAAACTGCCCCACGGTGCCGGCTTTGTGATGCATGGGCGTATTCACACAAAGGACGGGGCTTGTTTCCGTGGTGCCATAGCCCTCAAAAATTCGTAGACCAAATTTTTCAAACCATTGGAGCTGGGTCTCTGATTTTAGTTTTTCAGCGCCTGCAAAAACACAGCGAAGCGTATGAAAATCATACCCATGGGCCACACGCCCATAGCCGGATAAAAAGGTATCTGTGCCAAACAAAATCGTCGCATTTGTGTCATAGATGAGCTCTGCGACCATGCGATAATGGAGGGGGGACACATAATGAAAGGTTTTAATCCCGGACAAAAGGGGCAAAATCATCCCTGCCGTTAGGCCAAAAGAATGGAAAAGAGGCAATACATTGAGCACTCTGTCGGCTTCATTAAAATCAACAACGGAAGTCAACTGATAGCGATTGGCTTGAATATTAAGGTGACTTAAGGGAACGCCTTTAGGCATTCCTTCTGAACCGGAGGTGAACAAAATAACGCAGGGATCTGTGGCTGCGGAGGGAACCTTATAGGCCCTCTCTGGGAAGAGAGCTCCATAAAGCCCCCAGAGCTTATCCATCACAGAAAGCTTTGTGACCTCATCCTCAAGATAATGCACGTGGATTTTGGCGCCTTTAAAAAGCTCAACCGCCTCTTGAAGATGGGCTTTTTCCACAAATTGACGAGACGTATAGACCCGGCGCAAACCCGCAAGATGGGCTGTTTCCAAAAGGGCAGCTGGCCCACTTGAATAATTCAAAAGAGCGGGGATGCGCCCAACGGCTTGTAGCGCCCAAAAGCTGATAATCAGGCCATGGGTGTTGGGAAGCATCACCCCCACAGTTTCTCCAGGCTGGGCGTTGCGCGCTATTTTCCGTGAGAATGTAAAGGATTTGAGCAAAAGCTTGCCAAAAGTGAGGGTCGTTCGGCTTATGTCTTCTAACACAAGAACCCCAAATCCATACAGTCTGCGACTTTCGATGAGGGCGGCAAAAAGGGTTTTGTTCAAGGGACTTGTGGTAAAGATCATTGTCACCATCAGGTCATAGAGGTGCTCACTTAAGGCCCGCCTCCGAGCTCTTCCTGTAAGCGATGGGCTCACAGTAAGGGGTTGGGGAGGCAAAAGGGTGATTGTAATTTTAGGAAAAAACTTTCGCGGAAGTTTCCCTTTTAAAAGCGAGAAAAACGTATATTGCGCCCCCTCAATGCGAAGGGGGAGAATGGTTGCCCCAGCCTTTTCCGCCACAAGCCCCGGCCCCTCATAAATTTTCATCAGGCTCCCTGTTAGCGTGATGCGCCCTTCTGGAAAGATGAGGACCTTGTGACCCTGTTTGGCTTCTTCGATCACCTCTCGCAGGGCGTAAGGATGAAGCGGATCCACCGGATACACTTTGGCAAGCACAAGAAAAGGTTTCACCCACCATTTTTGCGCTGTAAAGCGATTGATGGCAAACAGAGGTTTTGTCGGTAAAACGGCTGCAATCAGAAGCGCATCCAAATAAGACGTGTGGTTGGCAATAAGAATCGCCCGTTCTCCTGCCGCCTCATAGTTTTCAAGGCCCTTAACGTCCAAACGAAAGAGAATTTTCAACACAGTATGAACAAACCTTTTCAACACCTCATCGGGCAAGATCGGAATCAGATAAAACACCATCACCACTTGCCCTAAAGCGACGAGAAAAATAAGTGTTGGAATAGAAACCCCAAGGCTTAACAAAAAGAATGACCCAAAGCTGGCAAACACCATAAATCCAGCATTTATGATGTTATTCAGCGCAATGACTTGGGATAGATGGCTTGGCATCACCCGGGCTTGGATAAAGGCATAGAGGGGCACAACAAAAAGCCCCCCCACAAAGGAAAGACTCAAGATATCTACAATCAATCTAAGGCCTTGAAAGGACATCAAAAAGGAGAGAAGTCCCGTTGATTCTTGCGCAAGTGGTGAATCAAAACTTGAAATATCAAACAAGAATGGCCCCATCAAAAGGGCCAGAAGAGGCGTATGTCTTGTGGTAATTTCTCCCTTAAAAATCCAGGCACACAAGGTAGATCCTGCCCCAATCCCAATGGTAAAGAGAAGGAGGAGAAAAATGAAAACACCCTCCTCCACCTGCAAGACATCCTTTGCAAAGGGGGGCAATTGGGCAAGCAAGACAGCGCCCACCAGCCAAAACCACGCAATACCCACAATGGCCTTGAAGATACGCGTGTCTTGTCGCGTAAAGTGATAAAATCTCTTTATTTCCGCACTCCAAGAAAAGCGGATTTTAAGGCGTGGAGCTCGCTGAGGTGTTGAGGGAATTTTCAAGCTCATTAAGAATCCGAGACAAGCCACGACAAACAATTGAAAGCTTAAAAGTGTGAGGGGAATTTCCCAGTGAATCATCAACGCGCCACTGAGGGTTCCGACCATAACTGCAAGAAAGGTGCCGGCTTCAATATAGCCATTCCCCCTCAAAAGCATTGTTGGAGGAAGGATATCTGGAAGAAGACCATATTTTGCGGGACCAAAAAAAGCAGAGTGACTCCCCATGCAAAAGAGGGCTGTCAACAGAAAGTAAGGATTTTTCTGAATAAACCCATACGCACTGAGGCTCACAATAAGAATTTCCACCCCTTTAATGATCCGAATAAGTGTTGCCTTGTCAAACCGATCGGCGAGTTGTCCGGCAAGGGGAGAAAATAGAAAAAAGGGCAACATAAAAAGCCCAAAGGCGGCGGACACAAACAAAGATTTTGTGGTCTCTGTGTAAACGACAAGGTGATAGGTCACTAGGGTCACAAAAGCTGTTCTGAAGAAGCTATCGTTAAACGCCTCCAGAAACTGTGTTCCAAAAAGCGCCCAGAAGGGTTTGTTTTTCCTGAGATTAGTCACGGGACTCCCCATTTGTGAATTTTTTGCCTATCCTACAGCAAACACATGATGGATCAAATGGCCAATCGGAAAATTTGATTCTGCAGAAAATATATTGTAAAATATAAATATAAAATGGCGAAGGCTGCGAGAGGGGCTTTTTTTCTTTGTCCTCTCTCACAGATTGATTTGCGCTTTGCAACTCAACAGAAACACACTATGGTAAAGATATGACACTGACAAAAACAGCCCTCGCCCCCACGGAAGACCGGTATCTCGACCCGACCAATGACGTCGCCTTCAAGAAAATCTTTAACAACCAGGATCGACTCAAGGATTTTTTGAATGCTGTTCTAAGATTAAAAAATAAGCAGCGCATCCAAGACATTACCATTGTCTCTCAGGAAGAAC
>CAZSAH010000020.1:0-26586 GCA_964605015.1 uncultured Alphaproteobacteria bacterium
TGCAAGAAAAAAAATTAGTTGGCCTTACTGTTCGCACAAGCTATCAAAATGAGATTAATCCAGCCACAGCTAAGATAACCCCTTGTGTGACGCGCTTTTTTCAAGAGCAAATCACAAGTAAGATTCCCAACCTTAAAAACCCTCATGTAATATTTTGTGCTTATACGGATTATGAAGATGACTATAGGGGAGAATACACCTACTTTATCGGCCAAGAAGTGACCACCACGGCCCCCCTGCCAGACGGACTTCAGCCTTTGGCGATTCCTGCTCAAACGTATGTGAAATTTACAACAGCCCCCGCCCCTATCCCTCAGGTAATCATCAACGCATGGCAGCACATTTGGCAAATGTCACCAAGCGATTTAGGGGGAATCCGCGACTATAAGGTTGACTTTGAAGTCTATGATGAGCGCGCGCAGGACCCACAAAACACGGTGATTGATCTTTATGTGGGGCTTGCGTGATGCTGCCTCCCAGTGGCCCTCAGCTTTCCACATAACATTTCAAATTATACAAAACTCTAATGATATAAGATTGGAGCTTATAGAGACACTTTTTAATAACAGAAAGGGGATTCCTCTCAGCGCGCAACACCTCTTTGCTCTTGTTAATTTCGGATGTTCCATAGTTTTGATGCACCAAGCGTGGATTCTCAATTCCTGTAAATTTTAAATCAAATTCCCAGGCTCTGGTAAAATAATGGTCGATAGGCATTTTTATTGGCAAGGCTTTTTCCAACAATCTGAGGGCTGCTTTCCTGTTAAGGATATACGCTCCGGTGTGGGCCACTTCAAATAAATAGACGACGAGTTTCTGATTGTCCGGAAAAGATTTTATGGTGAGGGGGGCTCCCCCGTGAGATATCTCAAAGGTCGTAATATCCCAATATGTATTGTTTTTCATCAGCTCTTCGATGACGAATCGAAGTTTTGTGGGATCAAAATTGACGTCATCTTCAAAAATGACTGCATACTCAAAAGGGGACTCTAAAAAAGTCTTCCATGCTTTAATATGGCTAAGAGAACACCCAATCGTCCCCTTTTTAGGGAGATGCCCCAGAAAGTCTCGATAGGTCTGTGAATCTACCTTTGCGTTGATTTCTGCATCTGACAAAGCCTTTCCATCAACGGCGGCTATTCTTTCCACAGGAATGCCAAGAAGATCAATGTTTGGTTTCACATACGCATAACGATCTTTAGACCGATCCAAGTTGATGATATAAGCGACGGCTCCGTGGTGAGGTGTGAGGGAGTCAGCTGAATATTTTCCTTTTATATCAGGGTTCGTTTCGAGAACAAAATACCCCACAGGGTATATCAACAGAAACAACAGAAATATGATTAAAATTTTAATACTTTTGATTAACATTTTTTCTCTCTATATATTGTACTTAAAGCTGCCTTGTTCTCAGTGGTCATCCCCGCCCCCACTTGTCATCCCCGCGAAGGCGGGGATCCAGATAAAACCTTTTAAAAACAATGATCTCAAAAAAAATACTTGAGAAAATACAAGCAGTTTCTTTTTTAAAAGCGCTGTCTGGATCCCCGCCTTCGCGGGGATGACAAGGGGGAGGTGACAAGGTGTTCTAATGAGCCTTATCATCCAGCAATACCTCATGCAGAGAGAATCACACAATCACATAAACATAAACAAAAATTTGCACAGGAAAGACGTTTTCCTCATCTTGCTCTTGGGTGAGGGTTGCTATATACATCCCTTGAGTCTCCCACACTACAAGGACAAGGAGTATGGTTCTGCAGCCCACCCCCCTCATACGCCTCTGTTATGCTCTTCTTATCGCGTTTGTCGTGGTGGCGGCAGACCAAGCCTCAAAAGCCTGGATCCTCTATGACCTCATGAATCCGCCCTCTGTCCTGCCTGTCTTTCCTTTCCTTGATATTGTCCTGACGTGGAATACAGGCGTCGGGTATGGTCTTTTGAAAGCCCACACCCTGTGGGGAAGGATGGGCCTTGTCCTGATGGCTGCTGGTATTTCTACAGCCCTTGGAGTATGGTTATGGCGTACGAAAGATAATCTTTTGCTCGTAAGCCTCAGCCTGATTATTGGGGGAGCCCTTGGCAATTGCATTGATCGCTTACGCTTTGGCGCCGTCCTTGATTTTATTTACGTTCACGTCTACATTTTCGGCTACCATTTTCCTGCGTTCAATGTAGCCGATGCTGCTATTACCGTGGGAGCTGTCTTGTTGCTTTTAGAAAGTTATGTGAGGAGAAAAGAATGACCCTATCGACCCGCCTTATCACCCTTGGCCTTGTTTCCAGCTGTGTGTTGCTCCACGGGTGCCAATCGGTGAAACGAACCTTAGGAATGGAGAGGGAAGCCCCTGATGAATTTGCCGTAACCCCGGGGTGTCAACCGCTGGATATGCCCCCAGATTTCTTTGTTCTGCCTGTTCCTCGGCCGGGCGCCCTCCCCCCGCAAGAGGTCAAAGCCATGCAAGCCAAAAGAGAAAAACTTCTGGGTAAAGGCTCTCCAAAAGGAACCTCAAGCCCTGGCCAAAAGGCCCTTCTTCAAATGGCTGGGACAGCAGAAGGACAAGACACGGTTCGCCAGGAAGTGGACAAAGAGTCCCGCATTGAGTCTCTGGGCGACAACCCTCTCCTAAAGACATTAGGGATCAGCCAACAAAAAAAGGGAGACCCCGTTAATCCTGTTGAAGAAGCCGCAAAGCTTGAGGAAAAAGGAATTCCCCGGAGCCCACAAAAAAAGGGAGACCCTATTAATCCTATTGAAGAAGCCGCAAAGCTTAAGAAAGAAGGAATTCCTCGGAGCCAACAGGAACAGTAGGGGCCGGGGTTGACCCAGGACCATTTCAGACACTTGTCGTCCCCTTTGTTTGTCAATCCCTGTCATCCCCCCACTCTTGTCATCCTCGGGCTAGAAAAGGCTTGTTTTTCGAAGAAAAACAATGACTTTTCTTGAACCGAGGATCTTATTCGTTGCGGACAAGATCCCCGGTGAAGAAATCCTAATGTTTTCTAACGAAAACAAAGGATTTCTAGCCCGGGGATGACAAGGAAAGGGAATGACAGGAGTGGGGGGGATTGACACACAAAGAGAATAACAAGTGAAAACACATTTTCTAAACATTCCTTGAAATTTTTTATAACAGGCAATATAAAGGTTGCTAGAGTATTTGTTGTTATTTTAAGGAGTTTTTTGATGAAGTACCATTACATTGCATTTCTAGCAACTACCCTTTGTTTTTCCCAAATTTCTCCTAGCGTGAGTATGAATCCAGATGAAGATGGCAAATCCGCCTCAGCATGCTCAATAAATCAAAAGTATAGTCAAGTAGTAGAGGGCCTTAAAACCGCCGAAAGCGCAGATTTTTTTCTAGCACTCGTCTGTAGGGAACATCGTTTGGTTCCTCACTATAAAGAAATTGAGCAAGCCACCCAGCATCATGTCGCCAGCCTTTGTCATCCATCAACACCGCATTGTGACGATATTGGTGACGTTGCGGAGAGAGAGGCGCAGGCAGCGTTAAAAGCTATTCTTGAAATTCATCAAGCTCCTGCTTTTAAGGGCCATCAGACTCCCTCTCCCTATGCTGCTGAAAAAGAGAAAGGTAAGGAAGCTGCTGCACCTGCCCTTGAAGACTTTGATACATTTCTGGCAAGAGCCATAAATCTAGGCTTGCAACATGAGTACGAGAATCATGAGGACTTTCTCAAGAAAATGAATGAACAATACCGCTTAACACAAAGATATGAAGAGGCAGCGCAGCAACGAACGGAAGACGCTTGTGGTTCCCCAGCTTCAGTAATTGTTGTTCCAGACCCAGTCGTTGTTATCTCTGTTTCAGTCGTTGCTCCCCCTGCTCCAGGCTCCTGTCCCCATTGATCCTGATCTTGCTTTGATGCACGCACTGAAAGTGCCCCTAGAATCACGTCAAACCCAACGGTCCCTTAAGCTTTAAGCCTTGAGAGACCGTTTTTGTATGGGATCAGATGGGAAATGTAACGTTCCCCTGACTTTTTCCTTATAGGCGGATAGGAATGTGACAAGCAGTATAACTTAAAAATATTTACAAATGACCCCTCAAAAAACTTGATTTTGTGGAAAATTTATTATAAACTATAAATATAAAATGGAAAAAGACTGCAACAGGGGTGTCAAGGTAGCCTTTCTTGTGATTCCTCTTTGCAAGAGAGCAGGGGTTAGGTATAAATCTGTGTAAGCCTTAAGACAAAACAACAGGAACACGGAATGCCGGCACGGGGTTATTTAAAAAAAGCGCAGACAGGGGGGGCGTCCTTGGGTGGTGTTGCCTGGCACAGTTTGGCGCGCCCGCGGGTGTTTCTGAACATAGCGGCTGCCGCTTTGCCCCTCACAGGGACGCTTGCGGCCCTGTTGTTTGGGGTGGGGCTTTATCTGAGCCTTGTGGTCTCGCCCGCGGATTACCAGCAAGGGGAGGCTGTGCGGATCATGTATGTCCATGTGCCGGCCTCGTGGATGGCTCTTTTGGTATATGGTTTTATAGCAATTATGAGCTTTTTTGCCCTTGTGTGGCGCCATCCCTTGGCCGAAATTTTGGCCATTAGTGCGGCCCCCATTGGGATTGTTTTTACAAGTCTAAGCCTTTTGACCGGATCTTTATGGGGCAAACCCATGTGGGGAACCTTTTGGGAGTGGGACGCGCGCCTGACGTCTGTGTTTATTCTGCTTCTTCTGTATGGCCTGTATTGGGGGCTTTATAAGGCCTATTCTGTGCGTGTGGCGTCTTATTGCGCCCTTGTGGGGGCCTTGAATCTTCCCCTTGTGAAAGGGTCGGTTGAGTGGTGGAACACCCTCCACCAAGGAGCGAGTGTGGCGAAATTTGGGACGCCCTCCCTTCATCCCAGCATGCTGACACCCCTGTTGGTGATGGCAGGGGCTTATCTCTTGTATTTTGTGAGTGTGCTTTTGATGCGGACACGGACAGAATTACGCAAGCGGAAGGTGTGGGGACGCGAGATGAAAAGAGGGATGGCATGACCCTCAATACTCCCTACTTGGTGTATATTATCGGGGCCTATGGACTGAGCTTTTTAGGCCTTGGGGGGCTTTTAGGCTGGACCCTCTTTCAGTGGATGAAAGAGGCATGAAGCCCAAACACAAGCGGCTTGTGTTGATTTCAGGACTGCTGCTTGGCCTTGGGGTGGTAACCCTCTTTAGTCTTGTGGGTCTTCGCGACAATCTGGTCTTTTTTTATACTCCCTCTGAGCTGCAGCATACCTATATTCATCGAGAAAAGCGCATTCGTGTGGGGGGGCTTGTGCAGCCCCATTCGGTGGTGCAGGAGGGGGAGACCGTCCGCTTTACGGTGAGGGATCAAACCCATAGGCTTCAGGTGGTGTACGCGGGGCTGTTGCCCGATCTTTTCCGAGAAGGACAAGGGATTGTGGCAGAAGGCTATCTGCAGGATCCCGCTCTTTTCCGCGCTGACATTGTTCTTGCTAAGCATGACGAAACCTATAGGCCGAAAGACCTGGCGGATCGGTTAGATGCTCAGTGAAATTGGGAATCTTTTGGTGGCCCTTGCCATAGGGTTTGGCGCTGTGCAGGTGGTGGCCTCCGTGTGGGGGATATATCAGGATGACAAAAAGTGGCTCGCTCTGGGGCGGGTATCGGCCTGTCTCCAAGGGGGATGTGTCGGAGCGGCCTTTCTGACCCTTATGGTGGCGTTCTTTGTGTGTGATTTTTCCCTTCTTGTTGTGGTGCTGCATGATCACGCTCAATTGCCGTGGTATTATCGATTGGCGGCGACCTGGGGGAATCATGAGGGGTCGCTTCTTCTGTTCGTTCTCATTTTGTCAGCGGTGGGCGTGGCCTTTGCAGCTTTTTTGCCATCCTCTTTATTCAGGGCGCGGGCCCTTGTTTTTCAAGGGGTGCTAACGGTTTTGTTTCTGGTCTTTTTAAGCCTGACCTCAAACCCCTTCCAGGCCCTTCCTTTTGCCCTTCCCACAGGGCAATCCTTAAATCCCCTTCTTCAGGACAGGGGATTGCTTATGCATCCGCCCCTTTTGTATCTGGGGTATGTGGGGTTTTCAGCGCCTTTTTCCTTAGCGCTTGCGGCCCTATGGGGGAGAGAAGAGGGAAAAAGCTGGGCAACATTGACACGCCCCTGGGTGCTGTTTGCGTGGGGAGCGTTGACGGCTGGGGTGACCTTGGGCAGTTGGTGGGCCTATTATGAGCTCGGCTGGGGAGGGTGGTGGTTTTGGGACCCTGTTGAAAACGTGTCCCTCATGCCCTGGCTTGCGGGCACAGCTCTTCTCCATACCCTGCTGACGGGCAAGCTCTATCGGTGGAGTCTTTTCCTCAGTCTGTTGACTTTTGGTTTGAGTCTTTTTGGTACCTTTTTGGTGCGGTCAGGGCTTCTGACGTCTGTGCATTCCTTTACCCATGATCCGGAAAGAGGGGTTTTTATTCTGACCCTCATCGGGGGGATTATGGGGGGGGCTTTGTGTATGTGGGTGTGGAGGAGTCCGCGTGACCAAGGGGCGCCCCTGTCTTTGCTGTCTCGGGAGGGGGCGTTGGGTCTCAATTCCCTTTTTCTTATCCTGGGGCTTGCCATTCTTTTGCTGGGGACGCTGTATCCGTTATGGAGCAACGCGACGCTCTCCATTGGAGCCCCTTATTTTGAGCTGACCCTTATTCCCCTTATGCTCCCTCTGTTCCTGTTGATTCCTCTGGGGGGGATGCTAAGGGACAAGAAGGAACCCCTTCTGCCCCTTCTGATGGCGCCCTTAACGGCGACCTTGGGGGCGGGGGTGTTGATCCTCTATTTCCTTTATCCCGCCTCTCTTTTGGCCCTTATTGGCCTTGGCCTTGGCGTGTGGGTGGCGACGGGGACCCTTGCGGCTTTCCTGAAGAAGCGCCTCTCCTTAGGGGCTTTCCTGGCCCACACCGGCGTGGCTATTTCCCTTCTTGGCGTGAGTGCAGGCGGGGGATTTCGACAGGATGAAAGCAAAATTCTGGCTCCCCATCAGAGTCTGCAGGTGGGGGGAGTCGCATTAACACTTCAAGAGGTGACCCGGGGGCAAGGATCGACATACCTATCTGAAAAGGCCAGGCTGACCTATGCAGGGGGAGAAGTGGCTCCTGAAAAAAGATTGTATCAACCGCAAAATTCCCTGTTGAGTGAAACAGCCATTGGGACGAATGGGCTGCGCGACCTTTATGTGACCTTGGGGCCCTATCAGGGGGACGGGCGGTGGCTTGTGCGTGCGTCCCATATTCCGCTGGCGCCTTGGATTTGGCTGGGAGGCGGACTGATGGTTTTGGGGGCAGTAGTGTCTATGGTATCTCCCTTTTTGTCATCCCCGCTTCCTCCTTTGTCATCCCCAGCCTCCCTTTTGTCATCCCCAGCCTCCCTTTTGTCATCCCCGCGCAGGCGGGGATCCAGAAAGCCACTCGTACTTTCACTTTTAGGCTTACTCCTTTTACCCCCCGCGTTTGCGGAAGAGACGTTGTCTCAACAAGCCCACGCTTTGGCCCAAGAAGTGCGCTGCCCTGTGTGCTTAGGGCAATCCATCGTGGATTCGGAGACAGAGGAGGCAACAACGCTGAAAGCCTTTATTGGGGAGCGCTTGCACCAGGGAGATTCGATCGCAACAATCCGGGAAAAATTACGGGCGCTTTACGGAGATGATATTTTATTTAGGCCCCCCTTTGAGCCGCGAACGCTCTTTTTGTGGCTCTCCCCTTTTGCGCTTTTTCTCTGTGTCGTCATAGGGTTTTTATGGAAACTTAGATCCCCATGGCGTGGCGAATCATCAAGGTCTTGAGGGGTGGGCAATACTTGACGGCCGCAAATCCAAGGGAGCGCGCTCGTGCCATGAGGCGGCTCTGGGTTGAAAACGCGCGCACGATCCCATCAGTTAAAAAGGTCATGGAGAGAACATCAAAGCGCCGCCTTTTCTGGTAACGCTCTAGGACATGAGGGGATCCAAGATCAAGGCCCAGGCGATAGGCTTCAAGAAGCACGTCCGCAAGGGTGGTAACGTCCCGCAATCCCACGTTAAGCCCTTGTCCCGCCACAGGGTGAAAGATGTGGGCGGCGTCTCCCAAAAGAGCCAGGCGCGTGTCTATAAATCGTTTGGGCAAGCATACACTTAAGGGGTAGCTTTCCCGCTTGCTTGACAGGGACAGGGTGCCCAACGATGGTCCGAAAAGGGCCTGCACTTCTGTAGCGAACTCTTCTGGAGAGAGCTCAAGAAGGCATGACGCCTTATCCGTTTCAATGGACCAGATCAAGCCAGATGTGTTCCCAGGGCGAGGCACAAAAGCAAGGGGACCTGAGGGCAAAAAGTGCTCAAAAGCTTGATTGTTGTGGGGTTGGGTGTGGGCCATGTTGCACACAATGGCTGTTTGCGTGTAATCCCACGTGATAAGCGGAATGTGAGCGGCTGTCCGGGTGGCCGAAAAGCGACCATCACTTGCTACACAGAGAGGGGCTTGAAAAGTCATCCCCTCACTGGTTTCAACACGTGTATGGGTGGCTGTTCTTTCCAAACGAACAACGGAGGTGGGGGCCTGAAGGCGAATAGATGGATAGGCCAACACACGTTCTAGAATTTTAGCTTTCAATAAAGCGCTGTCCACCACATAGCCTAAAGGATCGCCGCCCACATCGTCGGCATTGTATTCAATCCACTGGGGGAGAACGCCATCAGAGGTGTGAATGCGCGTGATGGGGGTGATTTCATCTAAGGTTTGCCAGATGCCTAAAGCTGAAAAAAGCGTGTGAGAGCTTTGAGACAGGGCAAAAGATCGCCCATCAGTGGCACGGGGAGCATGGGGATCTTGATGGTCCACGACCACCACCTCAAGCCCCTTTTCTGCAAGAGCGCAAGCGAGGGTGCCCCCTGTGACTCCGTTTCCGATGATGATGATGTCTGCCATGAAGACCTTGTTTTTCTTTTGCACTAGAATCTGCCCCCTAAATTAGGGTAAGTTAAGTCTTAAAATCAAGCTATGGATATAAACCTCTGATGATTTCTTCTGCCCTTCCTCTGGAAACATCCTGTGTGGCTTCGCTTTCCTCCTTTCTAGCCCCTCAGCTGAAGGCTGTTAACGACTGTATTCTTGAAAAGATGCAAAGTCCGGTGGCCATGATTCCGCAAATTGCGGGATATCTTATTTCCTTAGGAGGAAAGCGCTTGCGGCCCCTGTTAACCATCGCCTCCGCGGAGCTTTGTGGGTATGAGGGGGACAGACACATCCGCCTTGCAGCGTGCGTGGAATTTATTCACACCGCCACCCTTTTGCATGATGATGTGGTGGATGAAAGCAGTTTGCGTCGCGGCATGGATTCTGCCAACGCAAAATGGGGCAACAAATCGAGCGTTCTCGTCGGGGACTTCCTGTTTAGTCGAGCCTTTGAGCTGATGATTGCGGATGGGTCTTTAGAGGTGCTTGCCATTCTTTCTGCTGCGTCCTCCACCATTGCGGAAGGTGAGGTCATGCAGCTGACCTCAAGTCATGACCTGGGCTTAAATGAGGCAACCTATCTAGACATTATCGGATCTAAAACAGCGCGCTTGTTCTCAGCAGCGACCGAAGTGGGCGCTGTCGTTGCGGATGGGACGGGTGAGCAACGGCAAGCGTTGGCTTTGTTTGGGCAGTGTTTAGGCCTTGCCTTTCAATTGATGGATGATGTTCTCGATTATGCGGCAGATCAAGAAAAACTAGGCAAAAGGATAGGGGATGATTTTCGGGGAGGAAAAGTAACGCTTCCCGTGATTTTTGCCTATGGAGAAGGATCTGATCAGGCCTTTTGGAAAGAGGCTTTTGAGGGCGGCGTGCGGGATGACGGGGCCCTGTCTCATGCCATTCGGTTGTTGAAAGAATCCGGGGCCTTGCTGAAAACAAAGCATATGGCCCAGGATTTTGTGAAAAAGGCCCTGACGTGCTTAGAGGGCTTCCCAGAATCTTCTTTGAAAGTCGCTCTTCAAGATTTGGCTTATTTTTCTTTGCATCGGGAAGGATGAAGGGATGGCGGCCCGCTGGTTATACCTCTGTCTCCTCTTCTTATGTTCGTCCCCTCTTTTGTCATCTGATGAGCCCTTACGGATTGTGGGATCATCGACCGTGTTTCCTTTTGCAACAACAGTTGCAGAGCATTTCCATTATAAAACAAAGGCCCCGACACCGCTCGTGGAAGCGATCGGCACAGGGGCGGGGATAAAGCTCTTTTGCAGTAGTCCGCAAGGGCCGGATGGGGTCATGACTTCGCGCCCCTTTACAGAGGGGGAGAAAAAGAAGTGCGCGGACCAAGGCATTGCGTTTGAAGAATTTAAACTGGGCCAAGATGGCCTTGTTTTGATTCAAAACAAGGGGGAAGCGTCTTTTTCCCTGACCCTCGCGCAGCTTAACAAGGCCTTGACTGAAGACGTGCTTGAAAAAACGGCGTGTGTCCCCAATCCTTATAAAAAGTGGCAAGATATTGCCCCCGCCCTTCCTGCCTATCCCATCCGTGTCTTGGGGCCGGCGCCTACATCGGGGTCTTATGATGTGTTAGCTGAGAAAATAAAGGGAGCTTGCGGTCTTTCCTTTAGGCGAGATGGGGCCTATATCGAAGCGCCTGCGAATGAAAACTTGATTGTGCAAAAGGTGCTGAACGCCGTTCACAGTATTGGCATCGTGACCTTTAGTTTTTATGATCAAAACAGGGCGCGTCTTAAGGCTCTTCCCCTTGACGGAATTGCTCCCTCTTTTGAGTCCATTCAAGGCGGAGCCTATCCCTTGAGTCGTCCCCTTTACCTGTCTATCAAAACCACTGGGATGACCTCTGCACGGGCGGCCTATGTGGGTGAGTTTCTCTCTGCGGAGGCAAGGAAATACTTGTCTAAAAAAGGGTTGATTCCCCTTTCTCTTAGCGAGCAAGAAACCCTGCAACGCCGCGCGCAGACGTTAGCAGGTGCATCATGAGGTCCCTTTGGGTTGAATACGGCGTTCGGTATTTCTTCGCCGCCTGTGCCCTTGTATCCGTCATTGTGACGGTGGGGATTGTGGTCTCCCTGGTGGGAGAAGCCTTTCGATTTTTCGCCCGCGTCTCTGTTTTTGATTTCCTCTTTGGGCTGACCTGGGCGCCCCATCTCCTCCCCTCAGGAGAGGCCATCGGATTTGGATCGATCCCTCTTTTTACAGGAACGTTGCTGATTACCTCTATAGCCATGGCCATTGCCTTGCCCAGTGGCGTCATGGTGGCGGTTTATTTGTCAGAATATGCGTCGCCTTCCGTGCGGCAGGTTCTCAAACCCCTTCTTGAGACCTTAGCGGGGATTCCGACTCTCGTGTATGGGTTTTTTGCCGTGACGACCTTAACCCCTTTTTTGAGGGAAGGGGCCGCGTTTTTCAATGTGCCTCTTTCAAGCGAGAGCGCCTTAAGCACGGGTCTTGTCATGGGCATTATGATTTTACCCTATATGTCTTCCTTGTGTGAGGATGCGCTTCATGGCTTGCCAACCAATTTACGAGAAGGATCCATGGGGCTGGGGGCGACGTCTTACGAGACAATCGCAAAGGTCCTTCTTCCAGCGGCCTTTCCCAATATTATGGCGGCTTGTTTGCTGTCCATCTCTCGCGCAATTGGGGAGACAATGATCGTGGTGATGGCGGCCGGCCTTGCGGCAAACTTAACGTTTAACCCCTTGGAAGCGGTGACCACCGTTACGGTTCAAATTGTGACGCTTTTGACGGGGGATCAAGAATTTGACAATGCTAAAACGCTGGCCGCTTTTGGGTTGGGATTTGTGTTGTTTATTTTAACTCTCTTTTTGAATATACTGGCCTTATATGGCATCAAAAGATACAAGAGGATCTATGGCTAAAAAACTTCCCCGGCCCTCTAATGAGAACCGTAAAGGTGGTGTAAAGCAGTGGAAAATTCAACAGCTTACATGGAAGCATTGGGTTGTTGTTGCAGCCGTTCTTTTGTTCATTGCCCTTTGGGCTTCTTTTGGTTTTCTCGTTGCTGCGTCTGTTTTGTTTGTTGTGGGACTTATTCTCGGCGCTTATGGCTTTTGAGGAACAGGATCTATGACTAAAAAACATCCCCGTCCTTCAAATGAGACCCATAAGGTTGATATAGAGGTTGAAAGCTGGCAGTGGCAAACTGGCTCTTCTCAACGATTTACATGGAAACATGCCCTCATCCTTGCTGTTATCTTAGCCTTTGCCATTTTGCTTGCCTTTGGCTTTCTTGTTGTGGCCAGCATTGTGTTGGTTGTGGGAGTCATTCTTAATCTTGTTATCTTTCTGTTGAGGAAGCTGTCGTGAGAATGTCTCTTCCTTCCCTTAAAAAACGGCGCTTGAAAGAAAAGTGCTTTCGAGGGGCGGGGCTTTTGAGCGTCCTTCTCGCGCTTCTTTTTTTAGGGGGGATTCTGGGAAATATTCTTTACAAAGGAATCCCTGCTTTTTTTCGGACGGAAATTTCTTCCAAGCTATACCCTGACTTTTTAAATGCCCATGCCCAGTATACGCCAACAAATCTCTGGGTTGTGGCCTCTGATGATGTGGATATGTATTACAAACGAGGAGACACAGGAAAGCTTTCTCCTTCCCAAATTCAAGATATCAAGGCTTTGGAAAAGGACGGTCAACTCCGCCTTGCGTTTAATAAGGGCTTTTTTACCCAGTCCGATTCTCAAGAGCCTGAGCTTGCTGGCATTTGGGGCGGACTCGTGGGGTCTTGTTTAACCCTTCTTGTGACCTTTATGACAGCCTTTCCGCTGGGCGTTGGAACAGCCATTTATTTGGAAGAGTTTGCCCCTAAAAACCAGGTTACCCATTGGGTTGAAGCCAATATTAATAACTTAGCCGCGGTGCCGTCTATTTTGTTTGGCCTTTTGGGGCTTATGCTTTTTATTCATCTTTTTGGTCTTCCGCGTCCCTCAGCCCTTGTGGGCGGCCTGACGCTTGGGCTGATGAGTCTTCCTGTGATTGTGGTGGCAACGCGCGCAGCGCTGTCCTCTGTTCCTCAGCCCTTAAAGGAAGCGGCTTTGGGTCTGGGAGCGACCCCTCTTCAGGTCCTCTTCCACCATGTGGTTCCCACCGCTCTGCCCGGTATTATGACAGGGGTGATTTTAAGCCTTGCACGGGCCCTTGGCGAGACAGCGCCCCTTTTGGTCATTGGAATGGTGGCGTTTATTGCCATGCCGCCCGCTCATTTTTTGTCTCCTGCAACGGTCTTGCCCGTTCAAATTTTCAATTGGTCCCGAAGTTCTGAGATGGGATTTATAGAAAACACCTCAGGGGCCATTTTGGTTTTGCTTTTGGTCCTTGCTCTTTTGAATGGAGTGGCTGTATTCATTCGTAAAAGGTTTGAGACAGAGTGAAAGGTCCTATGCCCTCTAAAATTGACATTAAGCACTTGAATCTTTTTTATGGGGACAAACAAGCCCTCTTTAGGGTGAGTTTAAAAATCCCTGCCTTTCAAACAACTGCCCTGATTGGCCCGTCAGGGTGTGGAAAAAGCTCATTTTTACGGTGCCTTAATCGCATGAACGATATCGTGCCAAACGTCCATATCGAAGGGGAAGTTTTGCTCGATCAAGAAGATATTTATGCGCCTTCCGTTGATGTGGTTGAGTTGAGGACGCGGGTCGGCATGGTCTTTCAAAAGCCCAATCCTTTTCCCCGCTCGATTTACGAAAATGTAGCCTATGGGCCACGCATTCATAGCCTTTTTAAAAACAAAGCCCAGCTTAACGAGATTGTGGAGCTAAGCTTGAAGCGGGCCGCGTTGTGGGAAGAGGTCAAAGATCGTCTGCACCACCCCGCGACGCGCTTGTCTGGGGGGCAGCAGCAGCGCCTTTGCATTGCCCGTGCTATTGCTGTTAATCCTGAGGTGATTCTGATGGATGAGCCTTGCTCAGCGCTGGATCCTATTGCAACGGCAAAAATTGAAGAACTCATTGACGAATTGAGGGAAAAGTTTACACTCATTATTGTAACCCATAACCTTCAACAGGCGGCGCGTGTTTCTCAGCAAACGGCTTTCTTTCATAGTGGCCATCTTGTGGAGACAGGGGAAACGGGGGCCCTCTTTACCATGCCCAAAGATGTGAAAACCCAAGGATATATTACAGGACGTTACGGATGAACCAACATATTGTTAAGGCCTATGATGACGAGCTTCAAACTCTCCATCGGCTTATTCACCAAATGGGTGAACTGACTCTTGAACAAATTCAAAAGGCCATGCATTCCCTTGTGAAGCGCGATGAAAAGCTTGCCCATGAGGTGATCGATTATGATCATGAGATCAATCACTTGGAAACAAAAGTTGATGAGCTTTCCATTCGGATTTTGGCCCTTCGTCAGCCCGTGGCCTCTGATCTGCGGACCGTTGTGGCGGCGCTTAAAATTTCGAACCAAGTGGAGCGTATTGCTGATTACGCAAGTAATATTGCAAAACGGTCCTTAATGTTAACAGGTGCTCCGCCCTCTTCTTCTATTGAGGCCCTTTCGTTGCTTGTAGAAAAGCCTAAGGAAATGCTTGAAAAAGCCCTTATTGCCTTTGCCACAGGGGATGTGACCCTGGCCCTTCGTGTGTGGCATATGGATGAAGAAGTAGACAAGCAGTATAATGCTTACCTTCTGCAGCTTTTTGATATTATGATTGCAGATCCTAGTAATATTGGCCCTTACACCCATTTGTTGTTTGCTGCTAAAAATATAGAACGGATTGGGGATCAATCCTCAAATGTTGCAGAAGCTGTGTACACGATGGTGACAGGAAAACCTTTTAAAGAAAGCGATATAGCGTGAAGTCTGAATTTCTCACCATTTTAAACGACCGGGGGTTTATTCACCAGGCAACGGCTCTAGAGGATCTGGATTCATGCCTGGCGAAAGGCCCTGTGACCGTGTATAGCGGCTTTGACGCAACGGCGCCCAGCTTTCATGTGGGCAACTTGGTTCAAATTATGGTGTTGTATTGGCTTCAACAAACAGGGAACCATCCTCTTGTGTTGGTCGGCGGGGGGACAACTAAAATCGGCGATCCCTCTGGAAAAGATGAATCTCGTAAGCTTTTAAGTGAGGCGGAGATTCAGGACAATATCAAAAGCCTTGTGCGCGTTTTTGAGCATGTCCTGATCTTTGGAAAAGGACCAACGGATGCGGTTTTGCTTAATAATGCGGACTGGCTTGATCTCTTGAACTATCCAACCTTCCTGCGAGAGTATGGGTCTCACTTTACTATTAACCGCATGCTAAGTTTTAAGAGCGTTCGTTTGCGCCTTGAACGAGAGCAAGAAATGACTTTCCAGGAATTTAACTATATGCTTCTTCAGGCCTATGATTTCTTGGAACTTTACAAGCGTTATGAGTGTCTTCTTCAAATTGGGGGCTCGGATCAATGGGGCAATATTATTAATGGGGTAGAGCTGGTGCGTCGTGTGGCGCATAAAACAGTGTTTGGACTGACAACGCCGCTTATTACAACGTCAAGCGGAGCAAAGATGGGCAAAACGGCCCAAGGGGCGGTGTGGTTGAATGCGGATAGGCTTTCTCCGTATGACTATTGGCAATTTTGGCGAAATACGGAAGACCAAGATGTGGGCCGGTTTTTAAGGCTTTTTACAACCCTTCCCTTGGACGAAATCACAAAGCTTGAGGCCTTAAAGGACGCTGAGATTAATGAGGCTAAAAAAGCTTTAGCCGATGCTGCAACGGCGTTTATTCACGGGGAAGAGGCGGTTAAAGACGCACGCGCGACGGCTCAACAACTCTTTGAATCTTCGGGCACGATTCTTGATGAAGCAGCGTTGCCCACGTGCCTTCTTTCTGAGGAAGAGCTTGCGAACGGGGTGTCAATCCTGGACCTTTTCCAGCGTTTGGAGTTGAGTGTGTCAAAGGGCGAGGCCCGGCGGTTGATTGAAGCGGGGGGCGCTCGCCTGAATGATGTGCCCATTAAGGATGAGCTTTTAACCTTAACTGCGGCCTCTTTTGGAGCACACGCAACTGTGAAGCTTTCCGCTGGTAAAAAAAGGCATGGGTTGGTGAAAAAGTTAACAAACTTTTAGTGAAACACGTGGCATAACTAGGGTATGGCAAAGAAAAAAACACAAAAAAAAGAGCTTTCGGGATATATCACGGGCCAGTTTCTGTTGGCCATGCCCCACATGCAAGATCCCCGGTTTGAAAAGGCGGTTATTTATATTTGTGGGCATGATGCGAATGGGGCGATGGGCCTTATTGTGAATAAGTATTTAGGCGATTTCACCCTTAAAGGCCTGTTAGACTACCTTAAATTACCCAATGATTCCCTTAAGCGAGATTTGCCCATTTATTTTGGAGGACCGGTGGACACGGGCCGTGGGTTTATCCTTCACTCCGATGATTTTGCCCATCCCAGTACGATTCATTTAAGCCATCATATTGCGTTGACGGCGACCGTTGATGTTCTGCAATCCATTGCAGAAGGAGACGGCCCCAAGGATTGTCTTTTGGCTATGGGATACGTGGGATGGGAAGCCGGACAGTTGGATGCGGAGCTTCACAGCAGCCGCTGGCTTCAAATCGAAGCGGATAAGCATATCTTATTTAAGACACCCATTGACAAGAAATGGGAATGCGCTATGGAAAAACTGGGCATTACGCCGGCAACTCTTTCAGAAGACTTCGGCCGGGCCTGACCTCACCCCCTGCATTCTTTTGCCATTTTATATTTATAGTTTATAATAAATTTTCTATAAGGTCAAGTTTTTTTGGTTGGCCATTTTGAAAAAATACTGTTATGTCTCAATTTTGTCATTCCT
Source organism: uncultured Alphaproteobacteria bacterium (assembly GCA_964605015.1). Lineage (GTDB taxonomy): Bacteria > Pseudomonadota > Alphaproteobacteria > UBA9655 > UBA9655 > UBA9655. The sequence continues at coordinate 16,780 of CAZSAH010000020.1, forward strand.
TTTACTTGTCATCCCCGACTTAGAAGTTCTTGATTTGCAAAGCAAATCTTAGAACTTCTTGATCGGGGATCTTGTTCGTTACGCGCAAGATCCTCGGTTCAAGAAAAGTCATTGTTTTTCTTCGAAAAACAAGCCTTTTCTAGACCGAGGATGACAAAAGTGAGGAATTGACAAGCAAAGGGGATGACAAAAATGGGAGAACACAAGGGTGCCCATCAACAAGATTTTTTCGTTAGCTTCAGCACTTTTCTACGCCCCCCAGCCGATGTCTTCGCCTGGTCCGATGCTGGCAAAGGTTGTCTTTCTTTGCATGAGGCGATCTGAAACAGAGATAAGGTCTTTCCGGGTAACAGCGCTCACCTTATCAATGATTTCTTGATAAGGAATGGGGCGCTTGTAGATCATCATGTGTTGAGCGAGTTGTTCGCAACGCGTCGAGGTTCTCTCAAGAGCCATCAGAAGGCCTGCTTTTAACTGCGCCTTGCTTCGATCGATTTCCTTGTCTTCAAGGGTTGTGGAGAAGTCCGCAAAAACACGTTTAACTGTTGGGATGAGTTCTTGGACTTTAGATTCTCCTGTGCCGGCATAAATCCCAAAAATTCCTGTATCTCGAAAGACCGAATTAAAGGAAGAGATAGAATACACAAGACCACGTTTTTCCCGCACCTCTTGGAAAAGGCGCGATGACATGCCTCCCCCTAAAAGGGTTGAAAAGACAGAGAGAGGATAATAATCAGGATGACCATAAGGGCAAGATTCAAAGCCAACCAAAAGGTGAACTTGCTCAAGGTCTTTCTTTTCATAAAAATGTCCCCCCGTATAGGTGGCTTTTTCATAGCCTTTGACGGGGTGTTCAGGGAGCTTTGAAAAGTGTTTTTCACAAAGGTCAACGATTTGGTCGTGGTTAATCGCTCCTGCGGCTGCAAAAACCATGCGGGAGGCCACATATTCTTGGTCAATGTACGCCTTTAGTTCTTTGCCCGTAATTTTATGGATGATCTCAGGACGGCCAAGAATAGGGCGCCCTAAGGGATGCTGCGGGAAAGCTGTTTCTTGAAAATAATCAAACACAATGTCATCGGGAGTATCAAGAGCTTGGCCAATTTCTTGAAGAATGACATTTCGCTCGCGCGCAACTTCTTCGGCGTCAAAGGTAGAGTTTTGGATGATATCGGCGATAAGCTCTAAGGCAAGGGGCACATCTTCTTCCAAAACGCGCGCATGATAGGCCGTGTTTTCTCGCGAGGTGTAGGCATTCAAATGCCCGCCAACATTTTCAATTTCCTCTGCAATTTGCTTGGCAGAACGGGTGGTGGTGCCTTTAAAAGCCATATGCTCTAAGAAATGAGAAATTCCATTGATTTCTTTAGGTTCATGGCGGGCGCCCACCTCAACCCACAATCCCAAGCTGGCAGTCGCAACCCCAGGGACATCATCTGTTATAATGCGCAGGCCATTTTTGAGAGTTGTTGTTTGAACGGTCATGGAAGTTCCTTTTGTAAAAAATGTTTCTTCTTATATAAAAGCACAAATATAAGAGTAAAAGCAAGAATAAACCACGTTATGGCGTACTGAAGATGATTATTAGAAGGACGCGGAATGGGATCTGTAGGGTAAATATGGGCTTCAAAGGATGTTTTGGCAACAATATAATAAGGCAAAAGAGGACAGTTGAGGTCAACTGAGAGGGCGGCAAGATCTATCCAAAAATAGGTAGGTGGGGTGTTCTTTGGTTGAAAGTACGTAGGGGGTGAGGGATTCCTCGCGATTCCCTCGATGGTTAAGGGGTGCAAAGGGGGGGAGGCGTGAGGGGTGGCGGACCATCCCCTTTGGACCAACAAAAAATGCCCCCCTTGCGTTTGAAACACATCCAGCACATAAAAGCCGCTTTTGCCCTGATGGGTTTTTGCGGATAAATAAACGGTTTTCTTGGCAAGAAAATGGCCTTTTGCAAAAAGTGGCTGAAAAAGCCCCGGGGTTTTCACAGTGTCCACCTCTTGGAGGGGGGACGTATAAGCGTTTTCTAAGGCCGTGAGAAGCTTTTCTTTTTCAGTCTTTCGGGCGAGTTGCCAGGCGCCAAGGCTCAACAGCACAAGAACCAAGAAAAGACAGAAAATGAAAAAAGAACGGGAAGAGGTCATAGACTCATTGTCCTTAAAGTTACCTTATTTTGGGTTGTCCTGCGACCCAGGCTACGCCGAAGCGAGAAGCGGGGATCCAGAGAAAGCATTGGCTCCAACTGGATCCCCTCTTTCGCAGGAATGACAAGTGGAGGGATAACCCTAAGGTGCTTTCACTTCATCTGAGTATAGCACGCATTAAGAGAATCTTAAGAAATATTGTGTATTTTTGGAGAGTATAGGTCCGAGCACTATTCCAATTGTCTCGAGAGTTATGAAGATCAACCCACACAACAAAAGGATTAATATCATGAAAACCAATATATTCCCTACCACATTGAAGACTGTAAGCCTCGCCGCACTCCTCACCGTCAGCGTAGTGTCTTTGGAGGTTGGGGCCGTTTCCGTATCACCTAACCAATGCAAACCTATTTGTGATGCCGCTTCAGATGTCTCTCAACCTATCTGCAATAAGTGGTACACCTCTGACCAGTGCAGTACAATGCTGGATAAGATTTGGGGCCAATGCATAGATACATGTCTCGAAACAAAATTATCACCAACCACAAAATCCACCAAATAAAACCACTTCAACACATAGGATCGAGCAGCTTACAAAGCTGTTCGATCCCTTCTACACTTACGCCTATGGGCTAAACTTGTTTCAGGGTTTTTCTGGCAATGCAATCCCGAAATAAGCTCGGAATGACACCAGGAACACAAGGCATCTGCTAGACAAAAGCACATATCATGAAAATTTTACTTTCAAAATACAATTTTCATGGTTTTGGTTTTTAGCACCTCGAAGTTTCATCAAAATGGCCAATCGAAAAGTTTGACTTTACCATAAAATCTCTTTATAAGTAATAATATAAAATGCATATATTGTGAGCAAAGGTAAAACTATTCCTCTGTTGTCATTCTCGGATCTACACCGAGGCATTTCTTAGTTTATAACCCTAAAAGGAGAGTAAAAATGACCGTACTTGTTGGAAAAGAAGCCCCCCATTTCACTGCAAAGTGTGCCTTTAAAAATGACGTCAAAGACGTTAATTTAAAAGACTATCGCGGGAAGTACGTTATTTTCTTCTTTTATCCCTTGGACTTTACCTTTGTGTGCCCCACAGAGCTCCACGCCTTTCAGGACCGTATAGCGGATTTTTCAAAGCAAGACTGCGTTGTGCTTGGGTGTAGTGTGGACAGTCATTTTTCTCACCTGGCCTGGCTCAACACCCCTAAAGAAAAGGGCGGTATCCAAGGAGTGACCTATGGCCTTGTCTCCGATTTAGGGGGGCACATTGCCAAAGCGTACGATGTGTTAAACGCTGATGGCATTGCGTACCGAGGGCTTTTCCTCATCGATAAGGACGGTATTGTGCGCCACCAAGTGGTGAATGATCTTCCTTTGGGACGAAACGTGGAAGAAGCTTTGCGTATGTTGCAGGCTCTTCAGCACACGGAAAAGCATGGGGAAGTCTGTCCCGCCAACTGGACACAGGGTGTCCGGGCTCTGCAAACAACGACAGAAAGCGTCGCTGAATACTTATTGGCTGTGTAATGGGTCAGTCTGCTTTAAATACCAAAAGGATCCCCCATCCTTACCCGCACGTGTTACCCAAGGCGATTCTTTTTGACTGGGACAACACACTGGTGGATACCTGGCGGGTGGCCTTTGAGTCCCTTAATATTGCGCGAAAAGCACTTAACCTTCAGGAAATTAGTACTGAATCCTTTTGGAAACAGCCCCATCTATCCCTAAAAGATGCCTCGTCCACCCTCTTTGGAGACTTTCCCGAAGAGGGCGAGCGCCTTTTTTATGACTCTGTCAAAAAGCTTCACTTACAAAACCTTGCCGCCCTCGACGGGGCTGCGGCCTTGTTAACGAATCTAAAGTCACGGGGCATTTATATGGGGGTTGTCAGCAATAAGGATGGCCCCTTGCTCCGCAAGGAAGTCCACCACTTGGGTTGGAATGATCATTTTCACCAAGTGATTGGGTCACGGGATGCGGAGGAAGACAAACCGTCCCATCTCCCCGTCCTCGCAGCGCTGAAAGCAAGCACCATTGCGCCCAGTCATGAGGTATGGTTTGTGGGGGATTCCATTGTCGACGTTCACTGCGCACGCGCAAGCGGATGCGTTCCGATTGTGGTGGGCATCGGAGAGGCCGCGGCAGAAGAAGATGTTATTTATGCAAAAGATTGCCATGGCCTCGCTGAGATCATGGCAAGCTTGTAGGATTTCCTTGTCATCAATGCCTGCAACAAAAAATTAAGACCCCTTGACATTCTGTCGAATGTGTCTATTTAATAGAGACACTCTATTGTGAAATAGGGTTTCAACAAATGAAAGTGATGTTATGTCGATCAACGACACAAGATTTTTTCAAATTTCTCTTCTTAGTGGACTTCTCCTCCGCTAAGGCGGAGCATATTCTATACACAATCACATAAAATTTTACCCATTGTTCTTGAAGTTACCTTACCCTCGGTTGTCATCCCCGCGAAAGCGGGGATCCAGTTGGAGTAGGTCTTCTCTGGATCCCCGCTTTCGCGGGGATGACAAGTGGGGGAAATGCAATAAGGTGATTTCAGTTCATCTGAGTCTATTAATTTAATTTAAATAATGAGGAAAATTATGTCTCGTTCACGAACAATTGCATGGAGTGTCTGGTTAATTGCCTCCATCTTCTATGCGTATCAGTATGTTTTACGGGTGATGCCCAATATCATGCTTGAAGATATTATGCAGCAATTTAATATTGATGCGGCCGTCTTTGGCCAATATTCAGGGTTTTATTATCTTGGATATTGTTTTTTCCATTTGCCCATCGCCATTATGCTCGATCGATATGGTCCCAAAAAAGTCATGGCGGGGTGCATGTTGCTCACAGTTGTCGGGCTCTTGCCGATTATTTTTACAAACTATTGGGTCTATCCCATTGTGGGGAGAGCACTCATTGGCATGGGCTCTTCTGCAGCCATATTGGGGGCTTTTAAAGTCATTCGTATGGGCTTTAAGGAGGAACGCTTTGCCAGAATGCTGAGTCTTGCGGTAACCATAGGACTGATCGGGGCCATCTATGGAGGGGGACCTGTGAGCTATATGTGCGAGACCTTAGGCTATAAAATGGTTGTCGAAATTTTTGTCGGCTTGGGTGTCCTTCTGGCTGCTTTAACGTATTGTATTGTCCCAAATATGACGCCTATCCCCCATAGGCCTATTATGAGTGATATCAAAGAGGTCTTTGCAAACCCTAAAGTCATTGCTGTGTGCCTGTTTGCAGGCATGATGGTGGGGCCTATGGAGGGATTTGCTGATGTGTGGGGATCGGAATTCTTAAAGCAAACCTACGGTTTTGAGGCAAGTGTGGCGAACACTCTTCCTTCTATGATCTATGTGGGAATGTGTTTTGGAGCCCCCATTTTAACCCTGATTGCTGAAAAGACAGGCAGTTATATAGGATCGATCATTGGGGCGGGTGTTGTTATGGCCACTATCTTTATGGCTTTAATTTTGGGGGACTTGACGGTAAATAGCATAACCATAAGCTTTCTGATCGTTGGGGTATGTTGTGCCTATCAGATTATTGCTATTTATAAAGCCTCAACCTATGTTCCTGAGCATGTCTCTGGATTGACAACGGCCGTTGCAAATATGATTATCATGAGCTTTGGCTATGGATTCAACACAACCATCGGGTTGGTGGTCAATGCTTACGAAGGAGCGAACCTCTCTCAAGGCTTTGTCTATGGTATCGGCGTTATCCCCCTTGTTTTAGGGATTGGAACGATCGGATTTTGTGTTCTCTTGTGGAAAGAAAAAATGAACTTGGGGAGGGTCTAAGGAGTAAGGGAAGCAAACCACTTTTTAAATCTGTCGGGTAAGAGCCACTCATAATGGTTCTTGACTTAGGGTTAAGGGTCATGTATCTCAAAAACACTTCTTTTGTGGGGGTGTAGCTCAGTTGGTTAGAGCGCCGGCCTGTCACGCCGGAGGCCGCGGGTTCAAGTCCCGTCACTCCCGCCACCTTAGAAAATGTGATTTTGGACAGGATTCAACACAAAAAAACCCCCGTTTTTAGCGGGGGTTTTTATTGACCTATGAACAGCTACAACTAGTTAGCTGGTGCTGGCGCTGGCGCTGGTTCCACTGGTGCAGGTGCCGGTGCTGGCTCCACTGGTGCTGGCGCTGGCGCTTCTGCTGGTGGAGGAGGTGGTGGCGGAACGTCTGCTTTCTTCTCCCCGCAAGCGGCAAGAGTTAAAGCACAAGCTGCGAGAAAAGCTGCATAAACTGTATATTTCATTTTTATTCCTCGTTAGTTAGAGTTTCCGGAGACTCTTTCATCGTTATGTTTTATAAATTTAACCGGACATTCTGAATAATACCACAAATCTTAGAGCACTGCAATTGCAGAAAGATTATGAAAAGGGACCTTTTTTTTGCCTTCTTTTAAGAACCGCCGCCGACTTGCAAAAGCCCCCTCAAACGTATTGAGTTTAAGGTCATGCACATGTGCCACCCCTTCTTGAACAAGAACCTGTTGAATATAGAGGGGAAGGTTAAAATAATGATGCTCTTCCCTTTCAGACGGATAGAAATACTTGTTGTAAACGCCCCCGATCAGATCCGGAAATTCAGGCCCCACTTCATAATCCTGTTGCTGAATCGTAGGGCCGAGGGTCGCAAAAATTTGCGAGCGCTGAGCACCTAGGCTCTCCATCATGTTAAGAGTTTCTTGAATAATGCCGCCCTTTGCCCCTCGCCACCCTGCATGACACGCCCCAATCATATGAGACTGAGGATCATAGAAAAGAATAGGCCCACAATCCGCCGTTAAGATACCAATAGCTAGGTCTTTACACATGGTCACAAGACCGTCCCCTTCCCGCTCCCCTTCCCAGGGCTCGGTGATGTGAAGAACCTTCGTTCCATGCACTTGTTGAAGAGTCACAAGGGGAAGGGGCCGTCCAGCCATGGCGGCCACATCTTGAAACCCTGCTTCAAAAAAAGCATGTTTCACCTGAGGGAAGAGAGAGAGGGAGGGACAGTCAACTTTCATGATTCAAATCCTGCTGGGCAACATGTGGAGGGAGAAAACACAGCCATCGCCTTAAACAACTCACCCATATGGTGAGGGTGGGCCAAACGCAAAGCCGCTGCCTCTAGCTCTGCGCGACGTGTTGGGTTTTTATGCTTTAACATTTCGGCCCTTTTCTCAAGGCCTATGTTTTTTAAAAACTCTCCTTGAGGGAGAGGACCCAAAACCCCAAGGCCTTGAGACTGCGCCACGTCTTTGAATCGCCCAAAATTGACATGACACGTTAAGTCCGCGTGCCCTACATGGGCCAAAGGGGATGAGGGGGCTCCCTCAAAAAGAGCTTGAAGACTATCCCCCTCCCCCTTTTCATACCCATAATCAAGGCAAAGCAAAACCCCGCCTTGCTTTAAAAGACGAGCGTTAATGTCTTGAAGGATGGTGAGCGCAGCAGGAGTGTCTTCCCAAATCTGGGGCGGGCCCTCGTCTTTGTGCAAGGGCCTTAGGGCAAACGTAAGAACCCCGTCTTGGCTCTCCACCGTTCTCTCATAGAGCACATTATCTTGGCGCACATAGCACTGCGTCGGAAGGGCATCAAAAAACTCATTCGCGATCAGGATAAGGGGATCTGAAGACAAGGGGATTTCCTCAATGGCCTCAATCCACACCGCTGATGGGTGGTGAATCACTTTTTGCTGCGCTTTCCTAAGCGCCGGATTAATATCAACAAGATATAAGGTTAACGCTTGAAAAAATGAAGGGAACAGCTTGGCCACTCTTAAAAAATCGGCCATCAAGGTTCCCTTTCCGGGGCCCAATTCCACAAGCGTAATTCGCTGAGGACACCCCAGCTTTTCATAATAATCAATAGCCCAGGCCCCCAGAAGCTCCCCAAACATCTGACTCACTTCAGGGGCTGTCGTAAAATCTCGGCCAATGCCCTCGTGCGCCCGGTAATACCCATAGAGAGGATGTTGAAGCGCAAACTCCATAAAGCGATATTGGGAAAGAGGACCTTTTTCTTGAATGTCCCTCTCCACGATCTCTTTAAGCATTTTCTTCTCTCACCAGGGCGCGAACACTCAAGAACAGGCCAAATCCTAAGACCGGCAAAGACAGAATTTGCCCCATGGTGATTCCCCCTGCAAAATACCCTAAAAACACATCCGGCTCTCGAAAACATTCCGCTGCAATGCGCGCCAGGGCATAGCCTGTTAAAAAAATTCCTGTCAAAAGGCCACGCCGATGAGGCCAGCGGGTATAAAAAACCCCAACCCCAAGAAGAACAAACAGAACAAACCCTTCCAAAAATGCCTCATACAATTGGCTTGGATGGCGGGGGAAAGGACCTCCGTGCGGAAAAACCATCCCCCAAGAGACATCCGTCACACGCCCAAAAAGCTCTCCATTTATAAAGTTTGCCAGGCGCCCAAAAAAAAGACCGAGTGGCACACCACAACAGGCTAAATCTGAAAAATTTAAGGCATCAATCCCCCGTCGTTTTACATAAATGGCCGTTGAGATTACAACTCCCAACAGACCACCATGAAACGCCATCCCCCCTTTCCAAACTTGCAAAACTTCAAGGGGATTAGCCATATATTTTGAAGGATTATAAAAAATGACGTACCCGAGGCGCCCCCCCACAATAACCCCTATAACAGCCCACACAAGATAATCATCTATTAACTTACGATCGATGGCCGGAAATTTCTTTGTGAGCCATAAGCTGTATTGCCACCAGCCTAAAATTCCCACCACATAGGCAAGGCCATACCAATGAACCGCCAAGGGCCCCAACTGAAAGGCAATCGGATTTATATTTGGGAAAACCATAGAAGCTCCTTTGTTATTGCTGTGTCACACAATTTTATTAAAAAAACCATCGTGTTGCCATTTGACTTCACACGCAAGCTATGCCATTCAGAGGTCAGAAATATCATACTTTAGAAGGAGCTTAATAGAAATGTTATGTTTTAAGAAAAATTTTGTTTTGCTTATAGCCGCAACCTTCCTATACCAAGGAGAGGTGGCCATAGCGGGAAAGACTGCTTCTAACAATCAGAATGACCGCTTCGTATCAGTTAAACGTAAGCTTAAAAAGGCCTCCCAAACCACAGCAAAAAAGGCTAGATCCTTAAAAAAGAGAGGGACTGCACTGGTCAAAAAACAACGGCTCACTGCAAAAAGAAATGTTGGTTCCACAGGCAAACCACGCACTACCCCTCGCCCAAAAACACACCAGAAAACTGCGCAGGAAGTATTCTCCAAAGTGTACCCCGCTAGTGCAAAGAAAGCTCAAGCTCCACAAACATTCGATATAAACCTCGCTCGAGACCTCCCCCCTAAAGGGCAAGCACTTCTTAAAGATCCTAAGGTACTGAAGCTTCTTGCACGCCATAACATACCAACAAACAGACCATTCAAAGCAACCCGCAAGGAAATTGATGGGGTTTTAGCCAAAATCAAATGTCTTGAAATAGTGTATCCTCAGTATGATGGAACAGCAGACCAACTGCTCACCGCATTAAAGGCCAAATATCCTAACTATAAGTAATACCTTGACACCCCTCCCCTGCCCTCAAGTTAACCTTGAGGGCAGCTTTTTTAAGTCTGTCTTTTATGAAAATGCTGAAATAAATTCAGCAT
>CAZSAH010000021.1:0-25524 GCA_964605015.1 uncultured Alphaproteobacteria bacterium
TGGATTGCTTCGCTTCGCTCGCAATGACGAGTGTGGGGCATGAATACCATACATTCAATCGCCCTAAGGTTCATATATAAAAAATGAGGTGGTTGATAGTTGACAGGATGTTATAAAAATGATATATTAAAAAAAATATATCAACAAAAGTCGTTTTGAAATGACCGGAAAAGAAGTCATAAACCGTCTTGAAAAGAAAGGCTGGAGAATTTTGAGGTCTCAGGGAAGCCACTATCGTTTAGGAAAAGCCTCGCTAAGAGTCACTATTCCTGTTCATGGGAGTAAGGATCTAGGAAAAGGCCTCTTAGCTGCCATTGAACGTCAAACAGGAGAAAAAGTATCATGAAAATTTGCTATCCCTGTAAAATAGAAAAAGGGAGTGATGGAAAATATTTGGCAACTTTCCCTGATTTTTCTGAAACTCTTACAGAAGGAGACACTCAGGAAGAAGCGCTGTTCAATGCTGCAGAAGCCCTCACCTTAACCTTAGAAGGGCGCGCTGAAGAAGGCTTAACCATCCCTTTTCCTCCTCAAATAGAATCAGAGCATATGATTTACCCCTCTTGCCGTGTCCAAGCCGCTTTATTGGTGCGGTTTAATCGAAAAGAAAGAAAGATTGCAGACATGGCCCGCTCCCTTGGCACATCCTGGCCTGCGGCCTCTCAAATGGAAGATCTACACCATTGGACGACTTTAAGGCAATTAGACAAAACCGCAGCTATTCTCGGAAAACGACTCATTATTTCATTTGAAGACAACAAAAGGGCGTAAGTTCTTTCCTTACTCTCAAGGTTTCATTGCTGGCCTTGTGGGCGGCAAAAACTGTCCATAAATTTTTGCCGCCTTTTAGGAGTATAAGTGCGTTACATCAAGACCATAATGTTGGCATGCGTTTCACCCTCCGGTGGGCCCTATCGTACACCGGTCCCCTTCCAAATCAATCATGAATTCATCGCCAACTTGCTGGGTATAATCTCTTAGTTCATTATCGACATGACACAGCATCTCCTGCCCTGGCCAACTAAGAGAAAACCGTATCCTCGCCATCTCTATATCCTTCCTCACAGACTTGTACGGAGACGTCCATTTATTGTTCTGCACGCTTAGCCTGCCAAACCCGGTGTAAAAAGGAGGAAACCCCTTCTCCTCAATGAACGCTTGAAGACGTGAGCCAGGGTAAAAAGTCACCACACCCTCCTCCATGGCGTCAGTACTCCCCCCCAGCATCGCAGTCAGGGTCGCAGCAGCGGCTAATGTTCGCATAATATTCTTTTTCATTTAGAGTCTCCTTTGTGGCTGAATTTTAAACTACAGAATGTTCTTTAAGGGGAAAAACTATTTTAAAGAAAGAGCGCCGTGACGCCATAATTTCCAGCCTTCAAACACTTCATCACCAGAAATGGGATAAAGCAAAGAAAATCTCCAAGAACTATCAAAACTTTCCCATTTTATATTTATAGATTACACTAAATTTGAGAAAAATGCAATCTTTAAGATTGAAATGGCCATCCCCTGTTGACCCTCACGCCGTCTTGCGCACTAAGGGTTTATAGCGCAAGCGATGAGGTTGATCTGCATCCATTCCCAAACGGCGTTTATGATCCACTTCATAGGCTTGGTAGTTCCCTTCAAACCATTCCACATGGCTATCCCCCTCAAAGGCCAGGATATGGGTGGCAATGCGGTCAAGGAACCAGCGGTCATGGCTGATCACAACGGCGCAGCCAGCGAACTCGAGCAAAGCTTCTTCAAGGGCCCGCAGTGTCTCAATATCCAAATCATTGGTGGGCTCATCCAGCAACAACACATTGACGCCGGACTTTAGCATCTTCGCCAGATGGACCCGGTTGCGCTCTCCGCCCGATAACTGCCCCACCTTCTTTTGTTGATCCGATCCCTTAAAGTTAAAGCTCGCACAATAGGCGCGGCTTTGCATTTTCCGCTTGCCCAACTCAATCTCATCGTGGCCTTCAGAGATTTCCTCCCACACGGTTTTGTTGGCGTTAAGCGTATCCCGAGATTGATCCACAAAGCCTAACACAACGGTTTCACCAATACGGATCTCTCCCTCATTGGGCGTTTCGTTTTGGGTGATCAGCTTAAAAAGGGTTGATTTTCCCGCTCCATTGGGGCCAATAACGCCCACAATCCCCCCGGCAGGAAGGTTGAAGGTTAAGTCTTCAATAAGCAGGCGGTCACCAAATCCCTTAGACAGCTTTTTGGTCTCAATCACAACTGATCCTAGACGAGGACCTGCGGGAATAATGATTTGAGCCGTTTCCTGAGATTTGCGTGCATCTTGTGCTAACAGCTCTTCATAGGATTGAATACGGGCCTTGCTTTTTGCTTGACGGGCCTTGGGAGATTGGCGAATCCACTCCAATTCCCGCGCCAGCGTTTTTTGACGCCCCGATTCTTGTTTGCCCTCAAGCTCCAGACGCTTTTGTTTTTGCTCAAGCCATGCCGAATAATTTCCTTCAAAAGGAATTCCTTGGCCCCGGTCCAGCTCTAGAATCCATCCCACCACATTATCAAGGAAATAACGATCATGGGTCACAAGAATGACAGTTCCCTTGTAGTCTTGAAGGTGGCGCTCAAGCCAAGCCACCGATTCCGCATCCAAATGGTTCGTGGGCTCATCCAAAAGCAAGATATCGGGTTGTTGAAGGAGAAGACGGCACAAGGCCACCCGCCGTTTCTCTCCCCCCGAAAGGGTGCCCACGGTTGCATCCCCCGGAGGGCAACGCAACGCATCCATAGCGATTTCGATCTTTCGACTGAGATCCCATCCGTCCACATGCTCAATCTTCTCCTGCAGATCAGCTTGTTCCGCCAACAGATCCGTCATTTCCTGGTCCGAGAGGGGCTCTGCAAAGCGCGCACTGATGACTTCAAAACGATCTAACAGCGATTTTGTCTCAGATAAGGCATCAAGCACGTTTTCCTCAACGGTCATCGCGGGGTTTAACTCGGGTTCTTGAGGCAAATAGCCAACAGTCGTTCCCGGAGCCGGCCAGGCTTCCCCATTAAACTCCGTATCCATCCCCGCCATGATCTTCATCAGCGTGGACTTTCCTGACCCATTCACCCCGATGATGCCAATTTTAGCTCCAGGATAATAGGACAGCCACACATCCTTAAAAACCTCGCGACCTCCCGGGTACACTTTCGTAAGGCCCTTCATGACATAAATATATTGATTGGGTGCCATTGTAACTCCTGATCCTAGATTGACAGATGGTGGGCCCGGCAGGATTCGAACCTGCGACAACTCCGTTATGAGCGGAGGGTTCTGACCACTGAACTACAGGCCCTTAAGAACGTCCTCCTAAAATAACGAAATTCCAGACAGGGTCAATGAAAAAAGAAGACAGGGCAACAAACAATTAAAAAATTTCTGCGGATGGCCAATCAGAAAAATTGATTTTGCAGAATATTTATTTTACAGTATAAATATAAAATAGGAACAAGTATAAAAACCATGCAAAATGCACTACAAGATCAGAGTAAAATTGAACAAAAAAATTTGATTGAGAGGCCCTGTTTTTGTATTAGGCATCGTTTTCCGTTTCGAGTATAATGCTTTTTTGAAAGCAGAAAAAACAAAGGGAGCCCCACAAACTCTCTCTCAATCAAAAAGGAGGCACAAAAATGTCAGTCGGAACTATTTTATTAATTATCCTCATTCTTCTTTTGTTAGGAGTTTTTCCAACATGGGGGCATAGTCGCGACTGGGGATATGGCCCAAGCGGAATTGTCAGCATTTTACTTGTCATTCTTCTCGTCTTGTTCCTGATGGGACGGATATAGCTGGAAGGCTTTGTTTCTGCACATCTCCGTCATCCCTAGGGAAGGCGGAGATGTGTTGAATGCTAAGCTGTCACCACGGCAGCTTTTGTAAGATCATATGAAGAGGAACTGTTACCGCCCCACAAAGTGAAAGAGAAGGGAGGTAAGAAGCAGGAACAGTATACTGCAGACTACCAACCTGAATCATACATCTTTACTGGTGTAGCCATGCCCATTTTCCGAACACCACACCTGTCGAAGGGTTTCTGCAACCGCACATAGCCCTTTTCAAATCATGTTGAAACCATGTTGTGCATTTCCCCTTCGCCCCCCCCTGAATCCCGGCTTGGTATCCGCTACACACGAGAGAGTCTGATTGTCTAATACAATCTGCAAGTTGATTACAGTCTCCGTTGTATCTGAGGTCACTGTCGCTCCGCACTGCCCCGGCCGAGCCCGTGACCCCAATCACGAGAGCACTGCAAGCTAATGTTCGGAGAAATTTTTTATCCCTCATTTTTAGGCCCTTTCACTACTCATCATGATCACACTACACGATTTGGTTTAAAATTTCGTTAAACTGTTAACGTCTGAAAGTTGTCAAAAACACAAGATGGCCAATCAGAAAAATTGACTCTGGAAGATAGCTGTTATACTATAAATATAGACTGGCGAAGACTACATAATCTATGGAAGACAGTCCCTCGATTATTTCGTTTTATGACAAGCGACCTTAATTCTTAGATGGTGCCCCTTAGAGCGCACATCAAGATACATTTCTTGGTTCTTAAGTTGCTCTCCGATAAGCCTTACCTCAAATTCTGGATCCCTCACAATAGCTTGAAGAATGGGATCAGTAAAAAGGGGTTCTTTTAAGATAATTTCCATGCCCCACTCAGCCAGTTTCCCTTGGTTACCTACAAGGGCTTTAAGGTCCTTTGGGGTGAGGTTTTCCATACGAACTTTGACATCTGGGTGAGAAGAATAATCCGTCATCTCTTAGACTCCTTGTGAAATATATACATCTCTTCGACCATAACAAATGAAGGTTAATTTTAAGTAAATTTTTGAGGAAACTCATTTATCCTGTCAACGCAATTTAGAAATATCCGCTCGTTCAATTCTGTTGACTTGTGCAATTATATCAATTAAAATGTCTGTATGTTTATAGAATTGAGAGGGCTCGATGCTGAGAGAAATAACCGCAATGGAAGCGCGCCAAACCTTTGGAGAGCTGCTCAACGAAGTGAAATACCGTCACGACAATATCCTGATTACAAAAGCAGGGAGGCCGATGGCGGCTTTAATTGATATTGAGCTTTTTGAAAAAGTGAGAAGGATGAAGAGTCAGTTTAACAAATTAACTCTTGAATTAGCCAAGGCCTATGAAGAAAATGAGGCTCAAGAAGCAGAAGCCGATATAAAGGAAGCACTCACAAAAATCAGAGGCGAATAAGTGCGGGCCATTCTCGATACAAATGTCTGGATATCAGGGTTACTCTTGCCGGCAAGCAATGCGGGGAAAATTCTTAAAAGATGGAATGAGGCCAGATTTGAGGTTGTTCTTTCCCCCTACATTCTTGAAGAAATCGGTAAGGTCTTGGCCTACCCGAAAATAAAAAAACGCTTGCAATGGGATGACGCTAAAATACAGCAGTATTTAGATCTCTTCGTTTTTTTTGCTGAGATGGTGGAGGTGACTGAGCTCTCTGCCCATGTAGAAACGGATCCTAAGGATTCTCCTGTTCTTTCGGCTCTCATAACCAGCAAGGCTGATGTTCTTGTTTCCGGCGATGGTGATTTGCTGAACCTTAAAACAACCTACCCCATCCTCTCGATCGTTGAATTTTTACAAAAACTAGATGGATAGGCCCGTGAGAACTCAAGAGTTATCATCTTGAACCTGTAAGCACCTTAAAACTGATGAGGAGGTTACAAAACTCATTTATCCCTTGATAAAAAGAGAGAGTATGACGTAAGAATATTCGTATATTTACGAAAGTTGGGCATAATGATTTCCTCAGAGTTTCCGAATCTTCATATTATTAATCATCCGCTTATTCAGCATAAGCTTACTCAAATGCGGAAGAAAACCACGCCCAAGCATGAATTTCGTCAGCTATTGCGCGAAATTGCTCTTCTGATGGGCTATGAAGTCACCCGTGATCTGCCTCTTGAAATTATGTCTATTTCAACACCGCTCACGACCATGGAGGCCCCTGTCATTGCAGGCCTCAATCCCGCCATTGTTCCCATTTTAAGAGCAGGTCTTGGCATGGCGGATGGGTTGCTCGAATTGATCCCCGAAGCGGATGAGGGGCACATTGGGATGTACCGGGATCCCGTTACAAAAAAGCCTGTGGAATACTTAGTGAAGCTTCCCTCCCCAAGCGGGCGCATGTTTTTTCTGGTAGACCCCATGTTAGCCACAGGGAACTCCGCCGTGGCGGCTGTTGATACGCTTATCCGCCATGGTGTGGATCCTGCTAAAATTAAGTTTATGGCGCTTGTGGCGGCCCCTGAGGGGATTCATGTTTTTAATAAAACATATGCCCATATACCTATTTATGCAGCAGCATTGGACGAACGGCTCAATGAAAAAGCTTACATTCTTCCCGGCCTTGGGGACGCAGGAGACCGTCTTTTTGGGACGATGTAATATACTCAAACGAATTGAAGATTTTTCGATTGTTCCTTTGTCATCTCACTTTTGTCATCCCCGACTTAGAAGTTCTTGATTTGCGAAGCAAATCTTAGAACTTCTTGATCGGGGATCTTGTCCGCAACGAATAAGATCCCTATGTCTCGGTTCAAGAAAAGTCGTTGTTTTTCTTCGAAAAACAATCCTTTTCTAGACCGAGGACAAAAGTGAGGGGATGACAAGGAGAGGAAAAATGTCGTGTGTTAAGGCATAAGAATAAACCCATTGATAAAAAGACTTTTTTTGTATTATACTCATTAAATTGAAACCGCTTTACCCTTGGCCGTCCTTCGTTTAGGGACCGGGGAGAGGGAAGCACCAAAACATATTAAAAACCACATAGAAGGAGACGACTACATATCTAAAATTATCAAAGAAGACAAAGGGTCCACTCAAGATGGCCCTCGTGTTAATGAAAAAATTCTTTCCTTAAAAGTTCGCCTTGTCGATGAGGCCGGAGAGATGGTTGGTATTTTATCTCAAAAAGAAGCTCTAGACCGAGCCTACAAAGCGGGACTCGACCTGGTTGAGGTATCCCCGAATGCAGACCCTCCTGTTTGCAAGATCTTAGATTACGGCAAATATAAATTTGAAGAACAAAAGCGCCGTGCTGAAATCCGCAAAAAACAAAAAGTTATTGAAATCAAAGAAATTCAGCTTCGTCCCGTCATTGATAAGCATGATTTTGAGGTCAAAATGCGCAGCGCCCGCAAGTTTATTGAAGATGGGGATAAGCTGAAGGTCACTTTGCGTTTTCGAGGTCGCGAGTTGTCTCACCAAGAGCTGGGCACAGACGTTCTCAATCGTGTTAGGGAGACCCTAGAAGACATCGCAAAAGTCGAGCAATATCCTAAGCTTGAAGGAAAACGCATGATCATGGTCATGGGGCCGGCAAAATAAGGAGCCTTTGCTGCAGCGGGGATATACTCATTGTTCTTGAAGTTGCCTTCTTCTTGGTTGTTATCCCATCTTTGTCATCCTCATTTTTTGCCATCCCGTCTTTGTCATCCCCGAGTTAGGAATCCTTTGTTTTCGTTAGAAAACATTAGGATTTCTTCATCGGGGATCTTGCTTTAATCAAAAAGATCCCCGATCAAGAAGTTCTAGGATTTGCTTTGCAAATCAAGAACTTCTAAGTCGGGGATGACAAACAAAGGGGATGACAAGTTGTGTGATGTCTGAATTAAATGTGGTAAGTCCCTACGCTCGTTTGTGTGGCGGAATGGCTTCGCGACTCAGTTTATCAATGACCTGGTCAAGGGTCAGAATGTCTTGGGTTTCTCCTCCTAATTTTCGCAACGCAACCGTGCCTTCCTCAGCCTCTCTCTTTCCCACAACCAGGATATACGGGGTTTTCTGAAGACTTAATTCACGAACTTTGTAGTTAATTTTTTCGTTTCTAAGATCGGCCTCCACCCGTAAGCCGGCGGCTTTTAGCTTGTCTAAAACTGTTTGAGCATAGTCATTTCCGTCTTGTGTAACAGTTGCCACCACAGCCTGAATAGGGGAAGTCCACAAGGGGAACTTTCCTCCATAATGCTCAATAAAGACCGCAATGAAGCGCTCTAACGATCCTAAAATGGCCCGATGAAGCATAACGGGGCGGTGTTTTTTTCCATCCTCTCCGATGTAAGACGCATCCAGCCTTTCAGGCAATACAATGTCAAGCTGCAAAGTTCCACATTGCCACTCACGTCCAATGGCGTCTCTTAAAGTAAACTCTAGTTTTGGGCCATAAAAGGCGCCTTCGCCTGGATTTAAAGTATAATCCAATCCTGACGCGCGCGCGCCAGCTTCAAGTTGAGCTTCCGCCCTATCCCATACCTCATCCTCTCCAGCGCGCACAGGAGGACGATCGGAAAATTTGACAATAACGTCTTCAAATCCAAGCTCTCGGTACACATTAAGAAGAAGAAGGCAAAACTTGCGTGTTTCGTCTTCAATTTGATCTTCTGTGCAGAAAACATGAGCGTCATCTTGAACAAAGCTTCGTACCCGCGTCAATCCATGAAGAGCTCCAGAGGGCTCATTGCGCATACAAGATCCAAATTCCGCCATACGGATCGGCAGGTCTCGATAGCTCTTCATCCCTTGGCGAAAGATTTGCACGTGGCAAGGACAATTCATGGGCTTTAAAGCCAGAATTTTATGCTCATCTTCAACTGTAAACATATTTTCTCGAAACTTCTCCCAATGCCCTGAGGCTTCCCATAAGGACCGATCCAACAGTTGGGGCGTTTTGACTTCTACATAGCCTTCTGCTGCAATTTTATCACGGATGTAGTTTTCTAAAATGCGATAGAGCGTCCATCCTTTCGGATGCCAAAAGACGCTGCCTACAGCTTCTTCCTGCATATGGAAAAGGTCCATCTCTTTCCCAAGGCGGCGGTGATCGCGCTTTTCGGCCTCTTCCAAGCGGGTGAGGTAGCTTTGAAGGTCCTTATCTGTTGACCAGGCCGTCCCATAAACACGCTGGAGCATAGGATTTTTAGGATCTCCCCGCCAATAGGCCCCGGCAAGTTTCATCAGCTTAAAGGCATGCCCTAGCTTTCCCGTGGAAGGAAGGTGAGGCCCGCGGCACAGATCTATGAAATTTCCCTGGCGATACAAGGTGATGCCTTCCCCTGCGGGCAGATCGCCAATGATTTCAGCCTTAAAAAGTTCGCCTTGGTCTTTGAAAAATTGAATCGCTTTATCGCGCTCCCATGTCTCACGGCTTATGTGCTCGTCCCGGTTCACAATGTCGTGCATGCGCTCTTCAAGGCGAATCAAGTCCTCGGGCGTGAAAGACTCAGTACGATACAGATCATAATAAAAGCCATCTTGAATGGAGGGGCCGATGGTAATTTGTGTTTCAGGATACAGCTCTTTCACGGCTTCGGCAAAGACATGAGCGGCATCATGGCGCAAAATATCAAGCCCTGCCTCAGACGGGCGCTTAATCACCTCAAAAGCCACATCATGGTCAAGGGGGCGGGTGAGATCCCAGAGTTGGTCATCAATGCGCACAGCCACAGCTTCTTTAGCCAAGCTAACGCTCAATGCTTTTGCAACTTCCCACCCTGTGATGCCTTTGGGAAACTCTCGGTGAGAGCCATCGGGAAAGCGAACCGTAATCATGAAATCCTCACACATAGGTAATCGATAAGCTACAAGAGTACGGCTACAGGATGAGGAGTTCAACTGCTATGTGAAAAATGGCTCATTTTTTTTTGGAAATTTAAA
Organism: uncultured Alphaproteobacteria bacterium; assembly: GCA_964605015.1. Taxonomy (GTDB): domain Bacteria; phylum Pseudomonadota; class Alphaproteobacteria; order UBA9655; family UBA9655; genus UBA9655. Next base: position 9,716 of record CAZSAH010000021.1, read on the forward strand.
CGGCCTTTGAGCTGGTCTCTTCCGTTTTTGGAGCGCATTCTCTATCGAAATTCTCTCGAATCAAGGTGCAGAGGTCATCATTACGAAGCGCATACGCAAGGGCTGCCCCTAACATGACATTGTCAGGGATGTAATCTCCTTGAATATGAGGGAGAGAGGCTTCAAAGGTTCCGTCTTGTTTTAACACAATAGCGGCATCCCAAGGAGCCAAAGTAAGGGTTGTTGGCGACATGATTGAGTATACTTCCCAGAAGAGTTTCTTTTGTTTTGTTATTTCTCCAAGAGTTGGAGTTCTTATAGAAGGTCTAGAGGGGAAGATCAAGGGCTTCGGAAAATTCCTGCCATTCTCTTTTGCTCATCCCGCTTTCCTCTTGGGTTACGGAGTTTCCTTTTAAAAGTTTTTTAAGGGTCGCCAAGCCATTTTTTGAAAATCGCACGCCTTCTTTACGATATTGAAGAAAGGCCTCATGAGTCAGGGGAACCCAGCGCTCAAGAAGATCCAGCATCACGTCTGCATAAACGCGGATTTCATATTGGGCATGGGCATCGGCCCTCAGGGCTAAGAAATGCATAAGATTATGCAGATTAATCTTCCAATACCACTGGGTATAAAAATTGAGGGAAAGATTCATCCGCGCCAATTCTCTTGCCAGGCTATCTTTCTGAGGATCAAGGGGGGTGCCATCTGCTCCCTCATTCAGCAGCTCTTCATAGTGAGCATACGACCTGTCCGCATCTTCTCGTAAAAGATTCATCACATGCTGAGAATATTCAGGCGACAGAGTCTCCCCCCGGCCTTGACGATTGGTAGAGGATTGAACCGCTAAATGGTCAGCAGAGGGGATATAAAATTCCTTATCAAGAATCGAGTAGCGCGCTGAATATTCGTTCACACTGGCCGTTCTATGGCGAATCCACTGACGGGCAACAAAGAGGGGAAGTTTCACGTGAAACTTAATGTCACACATCTCAAAGGGCGTTGTGTGAGCATGACGAAGAAGATACTGGATCAACCCTCGATCTTCTGTTCGTTTCTTCGTGCCCTTGCCATAGGACACGCGGGCGGCTTGCACAACAGCACTATCATTCCCCATATAGTCAATAACCCGGACAAAGCCATGATCAAGGACAGGGAAAGCCTTATAAAGGACCTCCTCCAAGCCTTCCGAGATGTCACGATGAGTGGGATGAGTTTGGGTTTGCAGGGCGTCAATTTCGTCTGTTTGCGTTTGTGTAAGAGCCATGAAAGCACCTTTTTGAGGACGAGTGGAGTGAACAATTATTTCTTGAGGTGTAATCCATTCTTATCCGCGGCTCAAGAGGATAAATGAGGGTTCCCTGAGGGGGAATCATCATCTGATTCAAGGGTCTGCTCAATTGTGTTTCCCCACCAACGGCTCATAGCGTGCCAGGTCTTGGGGAGTACTGATATGGAACCACTCTCCCCTATGACAGCACCCAAAGAGGCGGCCTTTTTCAAGCGCTTTATCCCACAAAAGATTGAGGGAAAAGGCGCCCGCGGGCGAATCCTCAAAAAGATGTGGCGTTGTCAGTTGAACCCCTGCATAGACATAAGGGGCCTCGGACGCATCGCCTCGACGCGAGAGCTGACCATCCTTTGACATAAAAAAGTCCCCTTTTCCCTCATATCCATGGGCGGCCTGGCGGGGGACCAACAGAAGAAGGGCTTCCATTGTTGACCCCTCCCACAGCTGCTCCATGGTGGTGAGGCTGCTTGATCCTGTCCAAACGCTATCCCCATTGAGGGTAAAAAAGGGGGATTCCCCCAACAAAGGCAAGGCTTTTTTGATGCCACCGCCTGTTTCCAGAAGGGTTTCCTCATAAGATATAAGCGTTCCTGGTGGTACAGCTTTTTCAATAAGAGGGGCCAGGTAATGGGTGTTAACAACGACTTTTGAAATACCCGCCGCCTGCAGGTGGTCAAAGACTCGGTCCAGCATCGTCTTTCCTGCCACCGAAATCAACGGTTTAGGCAATGTCTCTGTGAGAGGACGCATGCGAAGGCCCAGCCCTGCGGCTAATATCATGGCCGGATAAGCGCTCACCTCAGCCCTCCATAGGCCTGGAACCAGGTGCGGAGGGGCTGAAGAGAAGGGTCTTGCAAATCACGCTCTAAGATCTTCTTCAGGCGCGGCACATGAGCAAGGTACTGGGTATTCCCTTCCCGCTTTGCCTGGCGGACAAACACCCCTAAGATACGGGTGGTGCGTTGAGCTCCCCACAGATAATAGCTGGTAAAAAAATCATCGCGTGACAGAGCAGGAAAGGCCTCAAAGTAAATATCCAGCATCTCTTGCGCAAAAGATGGGCAGACATCGCGGCGCGCGTCTTCCAGCAAGGACACAAGATCGTAAGTAATCGGGCCCCAGGCCCCATCTTGAAAATCAATAAACCCGCAACGCTGAAAGCCGCTGCGACCTGCCAACCACAACAGGTTATCCACCATCACGTCTCGAAGGGTGAGGGTCGAGGGAAGGCACGGTTGATTTTGGTAAGCCTCCGTCCACAGGTCTTTAAAATCCGTCTGCGCCGTTTCTGAGAAGGACTGGTCATTCCAATCTAGGAAAAGACAGGCATTGTTTACGAAGAGCTCTTGAGTGTAGGTGGGGAGGGAATTGTCATTGGACGAGGTGGGAAGGACCCCAGCGTGAAGATGCACAAGCGCCCCCATGGTTTCTGCGTACAAAAGCTTTTCGCTCATCCCTTGATGAAGGGCTTTCCGGTAAGGAAGATCCCCAAAATCCTCAATCAGCAAAAACCCATTGGTGTGGTCAGCTGCATAAACATGAGGGACGGAAAGGCCCGCGTCTTTTAAAATCTGCCCCAAAACCTGGAATTTTGTCGTGCTTTCATGGGGAGGCGGAGCATCCATAAGCAGGGCCTCCGGCAGCCGAAAATAACGCCTTCGCGAACAATCAAAGGGAAGCGGGCGCTGGGGGGCGGTCTCAAGCCCCTGCTCCTTCAGGAAGCCATCCCTGAGGGATTTCCTGGTGTTTTCCTCGAAAGATAAGGATTCGTTCACACTCATCATGTCCATAGTCAAACTCAATTTCAATAGAGTGGCGGGGGAGAAGCGCCCCTAAACGTTCCGGCCACTCGATAAGAGATACACCGCTCTCATAGGCCTCTTCAACCCCCAATTCGTAAATTTCTGACTCCTCCTTCAGGCGATACAAATCAAAGTGCCAAAGGGTAAAAAGAGGCGCCTCATAGGTTTGCACCAAGGTAAAGGTAGGGCTGGGGACTTCCGTTGTTTTTCCACACAAAGCTTGGATTAAGGCCCGCGCAAAGGTGGATTTCCCTGTGCCCAGGTCTCCTTTTAAAAGGATCACATCCCGGACCCGTACATGGGCGGCGATCTGCTCTGCAAGAGCCCCCATTTCCTGAGGACTGTGCACCGTGTAACTTTTCTGTTGCATCTTCAAGACTATGCCTTTAATTTTCACCTATTATCAAGGGGTCATAGCTCAGTTGGGAGAGCGCTACAATGGCATTGTAGAGGTCCGGGGTTCGATTCCCCGTGGCTCCACCAGATATACTCAAACGAGTTGAAAGCACCTTATTGCATTTCCCCCACTTGTCATCCCCGCGAAGGCGGGGATCCAGACAGCGCTTTAAAAAGCGATTGCTGTGTCTTCTCGAGTATCTTTTTGAGAGCGTTGTGTTTAAAAGGTTTTATCTGGATCCCCGCCTTCGCGGGGATGACAACCGGGAATAAGGCAAAATACAATGGATACATATGCTTCTGCTTGCCTGCTAAGGGTAGTGAGCACTCTACCTACCATTCTTATTTTCGCTTTTCATCGTTTTCGAAAATAACGCATTTTCTTATTTTCGTTTTTTGCCATTTTCGAAAATAACGCGTTTTCTTATTTTCGTTCCTGCCCATAAAAAAGAGTGTTATTTTCGAATATTGACATTTTCGAAAATAGCGCGCATCGTGGGTGACAGAAAAAGGCAATTTTATGGATATTAAACACTCCCCCTCTGGTGACATCGTGCACACCCTCTCCGGGTATACGGCCTTTGTGCCGCATCCGTTGCCGCCTCGTTTTGAGTGGACTATTAACTTAGTGAATACCTTATCAAGAGCTGACCATATTTTAGGTAAATTATCTCGAGAAGGCAGCAAGTTGCCCAACCCCCTTTTGCTGATCCGCCCCTTTGTTGCGCGCGAAGCCGTTCTCTCGAGCAAGATTGAAGGAACACAAGCCACCCTTGGGGAAATATTAACAAACGAAGGCGGCGGGCATGTGACGCGCCACCCTGACGATTTGCTTGAGGTGCAAAATTATATTGTGGCCTTAGACTATGGAGTAAAGCGCCTCAATGAATTGCCGCTCTCTTTAAGGCTTATCAAAGAAATTCATGCAAAGCTTATGCAAGGGGTTAGAGGAAGTCACGCAACACCGGGTGAATTCCGCCGAACACAAAATTGGATTGGCACACCGGGGTGCACCTTAACGACCGCAAAATATGTCCCCCCGCCACCCGATGAAATGATGGCGGCCCTAAGCGTATTTGAGCACTTTTTGCATGACAAAACATTGCCTCCCCTTATCCATATTGCCCTATGCCACTATCAATTTGAAGCCATTCACCCCTTTTTAGATGGGAATGGAAGAGTGGGACGACTGCTCATCACCCTCCTTTTGATTGAGCGAAAAATGCTCCCCTCCCCTCTTCTTTATCTGAGTGCTTTTTTTGAAGCGACACGGGATGATTATTACAGACAGCTTTACAATGTGAGCCTCCGAGGAACATGGGATGAATGGCTAACTTATTTTCTCAATGGAGTCGCGGTCCAATCTGCGGATGCCTTATCTCGGGCTGAGCGTATTAATCAATTAATCAATGAATGGCTCATTGCTGCTGGAGGGGGGGCTTCTCAGCCCCTTCAAGAAATCATCAAATACCTTGCGATCAATCCCTTCTTAACCATTAAAAAGATTTCTGAAACATTAAATATCGCCTTTACCACAGCCCAAAAAGCAATTCAAAAACTTGAATCCTTAGGGGTTCTCACGCAAACAACGGACAAAAAGCGTGACCGTCTTTATTGTGCCCTCAAAATCCTTGCTATCCTTGAAGAACCCACAACCCTTAAGGAAGGGCACCTCTCTCAAGACCGTTTTTGATCATTTGATTAAGAAAACCCACCTCTTAATCAACTATGTTGAGAGCAAAGCTGTCGGGTGCTGGGGCAGCCCCCATGATTTTTATTGCCATTCTCTGCTCGTTTGAGTAGGATTCAGCATCCAATCACTTTAAAAAAGACGTCCAAACATGACAGAGGTCTGGGGCCATTTCCACCAGAAAGCATACCATGAATGATTTCCACACAGCCGCCTCTCTCGCCCTCAACGCAATTGCGGATTTTTTTGATTCCGCTTGGCCAGAGGCCGATGTGGACCTGCTTGAAGATAGTGTAACCATTACCCTTCCCCAGGGCCAACAGTATGTCATTAATAAGCATGGGGTCACCCAGCAAATATGGGTGTCTTCTCCCTTTTCAGGTGCTCATCATTTTGCTTATCTTGACGGAGCGTGGGCATGCACCCGTACCCATGTACATCTTGAAGACTTTCTCTTAACCGAGCGAAACACCCATGCTGCGTGAACCCAGTGGCCTTGAGGAGACCCTCAAAGAAAACCGAAAGCCTGGCAAAAACCCACGCGTCCTTGTGAAAATTCTGCCCTATCTTTTGCGCTATCCCAAGCCCCTTATGTTTTCATTCATAAGCATTGTTACAGCTTCCCTTGCTGTGTTGGGGATAGGCAGCGCCTTACGTCTTTTTGTGGATTATGGGTTCTCTAAAACGGCTCCCTTAGGCCTTGCAGGATCCCTTGGTGTCTTTTTTTCAGTTGTTGTGCTGATGGCCCTTGCCAGCTATGGGCGCCTCTACTGGGTGTCTCAATTAAGTGAACGAGTCATTGCGGACTTGAGAAAGGATATTTTTAGCCATCTCTTAAAACAAGATATTCCTTTTTTTGAATCCATAAGCTTAGGAGAAATTCAGTCTCGCCTTACAACGGACACAACCTTGCTTCAAATTGTGCTGGGAACGTCTGCCCCCATTGCTTTGCGCAATATTCTGATCATTGTGGGGGGGGTGATCATGCTGATGATTACAAGCCCGCTTTTAACAACCCTGATCGCCTTTGTGATTCCCCTTGTTCTGGTGCCACTCCTGATTTACGGAAGAAAAGTCCAGCGATATTCTCGCCTCGTCTCTGATAAAACGGCCCATGTGTCCGCGCGCCTGGACGAAACCTTTGGAGCCATTCGAACGGTTGTGGCCTTTTGCCGTGAATCCTACATGACGGATCTTTTTGCCACTCAAGTCGAAAACACCTACCACACTTCCTTGCTGCGCATAAAATCAAAGGCCCGCCTCACAGCCCTCGTCATGATCCTGGTCTTTGGGGCCATCAGCCTTGTCTTGTGGTATGGGGGGCAAGGGGTCATTCAAGGTCATATGACGCCGGGGCAACTGCCCGCCTTTCTCTTCTATGCAATCGCCGTTGCGGGGGCGTCCGGGTCTTTGAGCGAAATCCATGGGGATATCTTACGTGCCGCAGGGAGTATTGAACGCATTTTTGAATTTATAGACCTTACCCCAAACCTTAAGGTTTCGACCACTCCTCGGTCCCTCCCCTCCCCCATTCAAGGACATATTCAATTCAGGGATGTCAGTTTTTCCTATCCGTCCAGGCCCCATCACCTTGTCTTGAAGGATGTGTCCTTTGAGGCCTCTAAGGGACAGATGATCGCCTTAGTGGGCCCCTCAGGAGCCGGGAAAACAACTGTCTTCAACCTTCTTATGCGCTTTTATGACCCCTCAAAGGGTCAGATTTTCCTTGATGACATTCCCTTGGAAGATCTGAATCCCCAGGCGTTGCGTCGTGTGATTGGGCTTGTTCCTCAAGATCCCGTTCTGTTTACAACAACCTTCCTTGAAAATATTCGCTTTGGCAATTTGGAAGCAAGCGATGCGGACGTCAAAGCCGCCGCAAAAGCGGCATACGCGGACGAGTTCATCGAATGCCTTCCCGAGGGATACCATACCCATTTGGGGCAAAAAGGGGTGGCCCTCTCAGGGGGGCAGCGCCAACGCATCTCTATTGCACGCGCAATTTTAAAAAACCCCCCCATTTTGCTGTTGGATGAGGCCACAAGCGCCCTAGACAGGGAAAGCGAAGAAAAGGTTCAAAAGGCCCTTGAAGCCCTCAAACATGACCGCACAACCCTTGTTATTGCGCACCGAGAATCAACCATTCGCTTAGCAGATCAGCGTATTCAATTTGATCAGGCACACAAGAAATGATGACAAGAAACTTGCACTTCAGGCAAAGACTCGTTATTTAAAAAGCACCATGTCAAAAATCGTCGTCGCCGCTCTTTATCAGTTTACGCCTCTTCCTGAGTTTCAGGACCTTCAGCCGCGCCTGCAAACTCTTTGCAAAACCGCAGGCGTTAAAGGAATCCTTCTGTTGGCTGAAGAAGGCATCAATGGCACCCTTGCAGGAACCCGAGAGGGAATCGATTGTCTAAAGGCTTTTTTAGAAACCCGCTTTGATGCTCTTGAGTATAAAGAATCCTGGGCCGATGAGATGCCCTTTAACCGCATGAAAGTGCGGTTGAAAAAGGAAATCGTAACCTTAGGGGTTCCCGGGATTGACCCGTCCCAAACCGTTGGAACTTATGTGGATCCCCAAGACTGGAACGCTCTTATTTCCGACCCCGATGTTCTGGTGCTTGATACCCGTAACGACTATGAAGTTGATATTGGGACCTTTCCAGGGGCCCTTAATCCTAAAACTGACTCTTTTTCTGAATTCCCTCATTTCGTCAAAACCTTGGATAAAACAAAGTATCGAAAAATTGCCATGTGTTGTACAGGGGGCATTCGCTGTGAAAAGGCGTCTTCCTACATGCTTTCCCAAGGGTTTGAAGAGGTGTATCACCTTAAGGGCGGAATTTTAAAGTACCTTGAAACCATCCCTGCAGAGAAAAGCCTTTGGGAAGGGGAATGCTTCGTTTTTGACGCCCGCGTGGCGGTTGGCCAGGGGCTCGCAAAAGGGCATTACGCGTTGTGTCATGGGTGCCGAAACCCCCTCAGGGAGGAAGATATGTGTTCCCCTTTGTATGAGCGCGGGGTGTCTTGCCCCCAATGTTCTCCCACCTTAAGCCCCAAAAAACGAGAAGCCGCTCGCCATCGCCAATATCAAGAAGATTTAGCCTTCAAACGCGGCCAAAAGCATATCGGCGCCGAGATGAAACCCTCATGTACTTAAATAGCCCAGGACATCGATAGGAGCTTATCCATTAAGAGAGGGATTCTATCGAGAAGACACACGCCTAATATGGGCAGAGGCGGCGCGCGTCACTCTCCGCACAACGCCCTGGCTTGTGGAAGAATGAGCCGCATTTACCATATGAATGGCCTTCCGCGTTGTTGACAAACGACGCAAACGATTGACCCGTGACGAGGACAACCCATGTGTCTCAAAGCTTCCAGCAGCCAATAGCACATCCCCTGTTTTTCGATCTCGGTTCCACACAGCCAATACGTTCTTTCGATAGGGAATGTGATACATAGGATTTGCTGAATGATAATGAGAGACTGCCGCGCTCCACGATGCATGTTCGACCTTGAGGCTCGTCAAAAATGACGCCGCGTAGGCCACGTTTTTCTCCACATCAAAGGCATCATTGAGGGTCTTAAACGCATGGGGATGATGGTAAAGGTTGACTTGCATACAGCCCACATCAATACTCTTAATCCCCTTGAATTGCAGGGCACGCACAGCCGCAATGGCGGCCTCTTTGCTTGGAAAATAATAGCCTTTTCCTTTTGCATTCACCGTCCACGGCCAGGCCACCACACGTCCCGTATTATCTCTACGCCCTGATTCAACCTTTGAAATTGCATGCAAAAGCCCCGCGGGGATCCTATGATGTTTTTCATAATGCGCCACATGGGCGGCACAATTATGAGACGCCCTCCCCTCTTGCGCAAAGCTTATGCTCAAGACACACATCCCTATACTCAATCGACAGAAGCGCCACAAAGGGGTCATCATTCTTAAGTTTTTCCTCTTAAACGTTTTACTTATCCTTAGTTAAGAAAGGTTAACAAACCCTTAACAAATCTTGCTTCAAGATGCTGTTTTCTTCTTCTTTTTGGATTTCGGAGGGGTCTTTTTTGGCTTTGAAAGCTTCTTTTTTGGCTTAGAAGAGTTCTTTTTTGCTTTAGACGGTTTCTTTTTGGACTTCGCCTTCACGGCAGGCTTACTCTCTGTTGCAGCAGGTTTTTCAATCACCTTAAACAGAGAATCCAAAGAATCGTATTTTTTCTTAAGAGGTTGCACATCGCCTGTGTGGGATAAGTAAACCGCTTTCTGCGTCTTAGGAGACGTGCGATCAGAAGCCCCCAGCGTATGAATAAGGTCTCCAATGGAGGCATATCTTTCTTTCCGTTCAGGCGCCCCAGCCGGCATTCCTGTGAGACTTGCATAGGTTGTTTCAAGCAGCTTGGTCATCTTTTTATCCCGTGCTTTGATAGATTCTCCTCCCAAAACAACGGCAATAATCCGACGATTGCCACGCACCATGGACGCGGCTAAGTTAAACCCTGAAGCACAGACAAACCCTGTTTTGATGCCATCAACCCCGGGGACCTTCCCCAAAAGGTGATTGTGATTTTTATGGGTTGTTCCTTTATAAACAAACTGTTTTTCTTTGAAAAATTTAAAGTACTCCGGAAAATGGCGATATAACGCCCGAGAGAGCGTCGCCATATCCCGGGCCGTTGTCATATTGAGTTTATGAGGCAGACCAGAGGCATTGCCAAAAACTGTGCTTGTCATCCCTAGTTTACGCGCTTGTTGAGTCATAAGTTTTGCAAAATGAGCTTCCGACCCCTTGCCCAAGGCTTCTGCCAAGGCCACAGACGCATCATTGGCGGATTTGGTGACCGCGCCAAGGATAGCTTGATGAACAGTTATAAAAGATCCTTTTTTCAACCACAGTTTACAAGGGGTTTGGCGCTCTGCATGGCGAGAGACAGGTATTTTTGTCTGAAATGTTAGCTTTCTCTCACGTAGCGCCTTAAACACAAGGTACAAGGTCATCATTTTAGTCAGAGACGCAGGTGGCGTCTTCACATCAGGATTAGAAGAGCTATAGACTTTCCCTGTTTCCGCGCAAATAACAATGGAGGCACTCTTTATCGCCCACGCTTGAGGAGAGACAAGTGCACACAAAACAACAAAAAACAACACAAGGCCACGTGCGGGTTTTCCAAAAGCCCTCATCCACTACCCTTTCAAATTTTACGATAACTTTATCTATAAGATACACTTTTCATTCTTTTGTCTAGAAAAAATTGAAAGATCTACTCAATATATTGGGATGACAACTAAAATTTTATCCATCGCACCTCCTGTCATCCTCTTTATTTGTCATCCACGACTTAGAAGTTCTTGATTTGCAACGCAAATCTTAGAACTTCTTGATCGGGGATCTTATTCATTACGCGCAAGATCCTCGGCTCAAGAAAAGTCATTGTTTTTCTTCGAAAAACAAGCCTTTTCTAGACCGAGGATGACAAGGAGAGGCAAATTGTTGGGCACTAAGAAAAATCCCTCAATATATTGGAATGTTCTACCTTAATTCAGAGCCATATATCTCAAAAAGCTTTTCTGGCGAAAGGCGATCTCTTTCAGCATAGCAAGGAGGCTGCACAATGATCTTTCCCGGCTGAATCATCATCTGACAAGTGATAGGGTGCGCTATATTATACCCTTGGTCTTGAAGAAAGCGAAAAACTCGCACATCTCCTATAGGGTCTCCCTCTCTGATATACGCCCTGTTTCCCCCCATGTTGAGGGCCACAAATTCTTCACAAGATGGAATAAACTCACACAGCGGAGCCACCATTCTGTCAGTGAGCTGATTACCATAGAAATTCAAACTTTTGAGATAAGGGTATCTAGTCAGCCTTCTCAAAACATAAGCTGCGCCTTCATCGGTGAGTCCTGTGCCTCTCAAATTCAAATGTTCAAGGTTTCCATGAAACGCTAGGTTGTCCGCAAGAATCATCGCGCCTGCATCGCCAAAAAATAGATTAGTACCCACCCTAATCACCTTGACGTTCACCATCTTTCTTAAGGCAGGGGCTAAGATAGCCATATCTCTTGCATCCAAGTTACTGCCGCTCCAATCAATGGATTCTACGGCTCTCAACATATCCGTTTCAAACCATTCCTTAACCACGCCTAAGAGGTGTTGCGCTCTCTCTCTTTCTAATGGGCGATCCGAAGCTTCTCTAGTCTGCTGAGGCCGGAGTCCCAAAAACAAACTCCCTCCGTCCGTCGTTCTATCACTTTCGGTTCCGGACTCCTCCATAGAAAAGGCCGGGCAAACACTTAAAACAAAAGAAAGGAAGGATAAAAATATAATCTTTTTCATAAGGTTAACTCCTTTATGTTATAAACCAACTGTTACCGCGAACCTTCTCTTCACGCAAGGCAGAAAAAATTGAAGCCCTTGCATCCACTGTAATGATTATCCTATACCTTATCCATATAAAACACACAGTTGAAAAGGATCTCTCATGATCGTTGTTTTTGGCTCATTAAACATGGATATGGTCATGAGGGTTGAAAAAATGCCTCAGCCTGGAGAGACGGTCCTTTGCCCAAGCTATACAATGCTTGCAGGCGGCAAGGGAGCTAACCAAGCTATTGCGGCGGCAAAAGCAGGCGCGTCTGTCAAGCTTTTTGGAAAAATAGGCGAGGATGAATTTGGTCGCCTTGTTTTAGAGTCGTTAACCAACTCAACCGTAGATCGGACAGGTGTGACCCTTTGTAAAGACTCCTCCACAGGATGCGCAACGATTTGCGTGAATGCTCACGGGGAAAATATGATTGCAGTGGCAAGTGGTGCTAACCTCGCCGCCCGACAAGCTGACATTCCTGACTCCCTTTTATCAAAGACCACAACCCTTCTGTTGCAGATGGAAACGCCTGCTGAGGAAAACTGGAAACTTATCCGCAGAGCTAAAAAATTTGGCGCCCGTATCCTTTTAAACCTGGCACCCGCTCAAGATGTTCCCCATGATATCTTGCAAAGTTTGGATGTTTTGATCCTCAACCAAATTGAAGCCACCCTGCTCGCGCTCCATTTAGGATTTGATGTCATTTCTCCAACGGTAGCCGCCCGACGCATTGCAGCAAATTTTGGGATCACCTGTATCGTGACCTTAGGAAAGAATGGCGCCATGACTTGTTCCCCCACAGGCACATGGCAGGTGCAAGCGATGAATATTGACGCCATCGACACAACAGCCGCAGGAGACGCTTTTACAGGCGTATTAGCCGCAAGCTTAGATGCGGGGATGGATTTCTCTCTTTCCTTGCGCCGCGCCTCCATCGCAAGCGGCCTTGCATGCTTAACGAATGGAGCCCAATCCAGCCTTCCGTCTCATGCTCAAATTGAGGAAAACTTAAAACGGGTTCCGCTGCCCCGTCAAATTGCGTAGAGTTAACAAAGGGTATAGTCCATGATTTTAAATGATATTTTACAGTTGCGCTCTTCCTTTGAAACCCTCGCCGATCAAGATGAAAAAAGTCTTATTGAGGACATGCTCCAACAGCTCTCCTCCCTTGAGTCTCAGCGTCCCGACATAGCCGCCCAAGCCACAGCGTGGATTAACGCCGTTCGAGAAACGCCCCTGTCCACTTTCAATATCCAACGGTTTTTGCAAGATTTTCCCTTAACCCATCAGGAAGGCAGAGCCTTAATGACTCTTTCTGAGGCTTTCCTTCGTATTCCTGATTCTTATACGGCCAACCTTCTTTTGAAAGACAAGGTGTCAGGCCATACCTGGCGTAAGGACACAGGACCCAAAGAATCCCTTCTTGGATTTTCAAGATGGGGCCTTGATCTTGTTAATGTTCTACAAAATAATTCTTGGGGCTTTCTTGCCCAACCCCTCACCCTGAAGGGTTTTAAAATTTTCATGCGCCTTTTGGCCCGCGAATTTATTGTGGGAAGAACCATCGAGGAAGCGTGCAAGCGCCGCCGGAAAACACCTCAAGATCGCTTCTCTTTTGACATGCTGGGGGAAGGGGCGCGAACCTTCGCAGCCGCAGACGAATATAGAGCCGCCTATCGCCATGCTATTGAAACGGTGGGAAAGAAAAAAGACCCCGCCCTCTCTCCCTTTGAAAGGGACAGCATCTCCATCAAGCTCTCCGCCCTGCACCCCCATTATACCTTTGCCCACCGCCACCAGGTCATGGATGATCTCCTCCCTCATGTGCTAGACCTCTGTATTCTTGCGCGAGAGGCGGGCATTGCCCTGACCGTTGATGCGGAAGAGGCGTCACGTCTTGAACTCTCTCTCGATTTAATGGAAGCCATTGCGCAAGCCCCTGACTTAAAGGGATGGGATGGATTTGGTTTGGCCGTTCAGGCCTATCAAAAACGTGCGCCTGCTGTCATTGAATGGGCAGAAACCTTAGCCCACGCTACAAAGCAGCCCCTGATGATCCGTCTTGTCAAAGGGGCCTATTGGGACACGGAAATTAAAATTGCCCAGACAAACGGGTACTCCTCCTATCCTGTCTTTACTCGTAAAGCGTCAACAGATCTTTCCTATCTGGCATGCGCGCAAAAACTTTTAAAAGCTGAGGGACACCTTTATCCCCAGTTTGCCACCCATAATGCCTATACAGTGGCCGCCATCCTTGACATGGCAAAAGACCGAAAGGACATAGAATTTCAACGCCTTCAAGGCATGGGGGAAGAACTCTACACAGCCGTGCGGAAAACCCATCCTGTAGCGTGTCGTGTTTATGCCCCTGTGGGGAAGGACCAGGATCTTCTCGCCTACCTCGTCCGCCGCTTATTAGAAAATGGAGCCAACTCTTCTTTTGTTCAAAAAGTCTACGACAAGCGTCTTCCCTTTGAGGATGTTCTTGGCGATCCCTGGTCCTTTTTTGAAACCCATTCTATGGGTCCTCACCCCAAGATTCCCTTACCAAAAGATTTATATGGGAATGCACGCACAAATTCCCAAGGATATGATTTAGACGACAAAAAAACTGTCCTTGAGTTAAAAACGGCCATGGAGTCCTCCCCTCCCCTCTCCCTCCCCAAAGAAGCCACGCTTGCAGACTTAGAGGCCGCTTTTCAAACGGCTTCTCTCCATTGGGAACGGTGGGACTTAACCCCGGCGCACACGCGAGCAGACATTTTAAATAAGGCCGCCACTCTGTTGGAAGACCGCAGAGGCCTTTTCTTAAGGCTTTTGATCCAGGAAGGAAAAAAGACCCTTCCTGATGCGATTGCAGAGCTGCGTGAAGCCGTTGATTTTTGCCGTTACTACGCCGCAGAATCTCTGAAACACTTTGGGTATCCCCAAGTGTTGCACGGCCCCACAGGCGAGAGAAATGACCTGCTTCTCAGGGGACGGGGCACCTTTGTATGCATTAGCCCGTGGAACTTTCCCCTTGCCATTTTTATGGGACAAGTCACAGCCGCCCTTGCCGCAGGAAATGCAGTCATTGCAAAGCCAGCGTCCCACACCCCCCTGATTGCTTCTCACGCGGTAGATCTGTTGTATGAGGCCGGCATCCCACGCGAGGTTCTTCATTTTCTGCCCGGCAGCGGCAGCGTTCTAGGCACACCTCTTGTGGCTGATCCTCGGGTCAGCGGCGTTGTGTTCACAGGCTCAACCGCCACGGCCCAGCACATTCAAAGAACCCTGGCCGAACAAGCCGGCCCCATCAAGCCCTTCATTGCAGAAACAGGGGGGCTGAATGCCATGATCGTAGATTCCTCTGCCCTTATCGAGCAAGTGGTGGATGATGTGATGGCCTCTGCCTTTCAAAGCGCCGGGCAACGCTGCTCCTGCTTACGTATTCTTTTTATTCAAGAAGATATTTATCCTCAAGCGCTGCAAATGTTAAAAGAAGCCATGCAAACCCTTGAGGTTGGCGACCCAGCGTGGCTCTCAACAGATGTGGGCCCTGTCATTGATGCAAGCGCGCGGGATGAGATCGAAGCCTATATTGCCTTTCATTCCCCTGTGGCGCGAACCCCACTTCCTGATCTTGAAGGATCCTTCGTCGCCCCGACCCTGATTGAAGTGACAGGCATGGACGACGTAAAGAAGGAAGTCTTTGGCCCGGTTCTTCATGTGGCCTCCTTCAAAGCCAAAGACTTAGAGGCTGTTGTCACCTCCATCAATCAGAGCGGCTATGGCCTCACCATGGGTCTTCAAACCCGCCTTGAATCCACCATCCGGAAAGTCCGCGACCTTAGCCACGCAGGGAATCTCTATGTTAATCGCAATATGATCGGAGCTGTTGTGGGCGTTCAGCCTTTTGGGGGAGAAGGCCTATCCGGTACAGGCCCCAAAGCCGGCGGGCCCTACTACCTTCCTCGCTTTGCTGTGGAAAGAACCTTTTCCTACAACATCACCGCCAGCGGAGGAAATGTGGCCCTCTTGAATTTGGAGGAGTAGTCGCGTTTGTGACGCTACCGTCATGAGAGGTTTCTTCTTAACGGCTTCCAAAGCTTTCCCATTTTATATTTATAGATTATAGTAAATTTGAGAAAAATGCAAACTTTTAATGTCGAAATGGCCAATCGCAATGCCTGGCATTTAATTTTATCCATCGCATAACCTGTTGTCCCCCATTTTTGTCATCCCCTTTATTTGTCATCCCCGACTTAGAAGTTCTTGATTTGCAACGCAAATCTTAGAACTTCT
>CAZSAH010000022.1:0-4581 GCA_964605015.1 uncultured Alphaproteobacteria bacterium
GCAAATCTTAGAACTTCTTGATCGGGGATCTTGTCCGCAACGAATAAGATCCTCGGTTCAAGAAAAGTCATTGTTTTTCTTCGAAAAACAAGCCTTTTCTAGACCGAGGATGACAAACAAAGGAGATAACAATATTGTAAATTCAAACAGTTAGCTAATTCTCGACGTCGAACTGACGTTAAGTTACGTGTCTCTCTTTTGGTTAACACTCCCCTGCTTTCGAAACACCATATAAGCGCAAGGCTTGTTTTGGAGAAGGGCCTTTTCTTCATAGCGGGTCATGATGGGCCAGTCCTCTCCCCGTGCCTCCCATGTTGCGGGATCCGCAGAGGGAGGGCCCTGTTCACGAACAAGCTTGGGATGAGGATAAAGAACCTCTTGAATCTGTTTGATATAAGAAACGTCATCACTTGCCACATATAAAAGGCCCCCGTCTTTCAAAGTTGGCAACACTGTCTCCATAAATTCGAAAGTGATCAGCCGACGAAAGGTGTGCCTTTTTTTAGGCCAAGGATCAGGAAACAAAATAAAAATACGTGTAAAATATGACGGCGGAATGACCTCTAAAAGAAGACGGACGTCTTCAGGCCACAGGCGAACCCGCCCATAATCGGCACAAGGCAGATGGGCTAAAAGCTTGGCCACGCCATTCGTAAAGGGCTCACACCCAACCATAGAAATGGACGGGTTCTTCGCCAGCTGAGCAAGCATATGCTCGCCCCCCCCAAAACCAATTTCAAGCCATACGTCGGCGGGGTCATTGTCAAAAAGCTTCTTCTTCAGGTCAATCCTTAAAAGAGGAAGGATCTCATCATAGGCTTTTTGGGATTGGGGCCTGAGCTTACGCGCTTTGCGTCTGCCAAAAGATCGTGCTAAAAGTTTATCCATTATTTATGACCAAATTACATTCACGCAAAGGAGTACACTGAGAATGGAAATTCTGCAATTCTCTCCTTTGACAAACCGTAACCATAAGAAGTATCTTAAATTTTATGAGAAGGAATGTTTGACATGAATACTCTTGTTTTAAAAGGAATCAAAGGCCTCAAACAAAGAAGTATCCAAACGCTTCTTGTGTTGTTGACGTACATCCTCATTGCCAGTTATTTGCCTCTTGAGGTGCACCAACTCTTTTACACCATCAGTTTATTCATCAAAGACATCCTTATCTGGCTGATGCCGCTTACGGTGGGGTTTTTTATTGCCAATGCGGTTACCTCCTTTGAACGACGGGCGCCTCTTTTTGTTTTTCTTCTTGTTCTTTTTGAGGCCTTTTCAAATTTAAGCAGCGTTTGGTATGCTTTTGCGACGGCAAACTGTGCGGCGGAGTTCGTTCCTTCATGCTCTCGTTTAGCCTTAGAAAGCGATTTTAGCGCCTTATGGCGCTTGCACGCAACGAGCCCGGCCTGGTGGTCAGCAGAAAAAGGATCCATCGTAGGGCTGCTGTTGGGATGTGTGACGGCTTTTAGCAAAGAAACCTTTCTCGAGCGCGGCATAAGACAGGGGAAAGAAGTGATGGAATGGATCCTCACCCAAGTCTTTGCCCGGCTTATTCCTTTTTTTGTTTTAGGATTTGCTGCCCACATGTATCAAACAAAATTACTTAACCATGTGATAACTCATTATTCTATTTTAGTTCTCTGGCTGACCTCATTCTTGTTCTTATATCTTATGTTTTTATTTGCTTTAGGAGCAGGATTTTCTATGCGGCGTCTTCTCTCCAATATTAAAAATTTGTTGCCCGCCGGCGCTGTGGCTTTAATGTCTGGATGTAGCTTATCAACCATGCCGTGGACCATTGAGGGAGCGGCTAAAAACCTTCAAAATCCTGCGCTTGCAAAGGCGATTATCCCAGCGACAACAAATATTCAGCAAATTGGGGATTGCATCACCCAAGCCTTTTTATGCTTTCTTATTTACAGGCATTTTTATGGCCAGAATCCTGATCTCATGACATGGATTAACTTTAGTGTCATTTTCGTTCTGGCGCGTTTTGCAACAGCTGCTGTTTTAGGGGGGGCTATTTTTATTATGCTTCCTGTTTATGAGACCTACCTCTCTTTTAACGCGGAAATGATCGCCATTATTTTAACTCTTAATGTTATCCTTGATCCCTTGATTACCAGTTGCAATGTGTTGGCAAATGGGGCGCTCTGTCGTGTTTTTGAGAGAGTCTGGGGGTCTGCCCAGAACGTGTTTGCGTTTTCTCGCCTTTAACCTCCCACAGTTTCGCCATTTTATATTTATACTTTATCATAGATCTCGCGCAGAACCAAATTTTCCGGTTGGCCATTTGGAGCTCAATAAAAAACATAGCCTTTGTGGTTCAAAAAGCGTATAAATTTTGAGAGAGGAATAATTCCTCAAAGTTAAAAATACACATAGAGAGAGGCAGGCAGCCATGGATGTGATTCTTATTCCTCTTATCATTGTTATAAGTGCGGTCATTAGCATTTATGTTTGGATTGTGATTGCAAGTGTGGTCATGAATTGGCTTGTAAGTTTTCATGTGATTAATCTCACAAACAATTTTGTGATTATGGTGATGGAGTTTCTCTATCGCGCAACCGAGCCTGTGTTAGCGCGCATTCGCCGCTTTCTACCCACTGTGGGAGGATTTGATTTTTCGCCACTTTTGCTGATTCTTGTGTTGTGGTTTTTGCAAGCCGTTCTGGGGCGGCTAACGCTAAAAATTATAATGGTGGGGTGTGTCTAACATCATTGACGGCCGCAAAATTGCGGCAGACCTTAAGAAAAAGCTTTCTGTCCTAACCCAAGACCTTGAAAAACAAACAGGCGTTAAGCCCGGCCTTGCTATTTTAAGGGTGGGGGATGATCCCGCCAGCCACCTTTATGTCACGCAAAAAGGATTGGCTGCCAAAGATATTGGGTACCATTTTGAGGAACATGTTTTTCCCGCTTGGATTTCTGGTGACATCCTGGAAGCTAAAATTACAGAGCTCAACCACGCCCCCCATATTCATGGGATTGTTCTGCAGCTCCCTCTGCCCTCTCCCTTGGATAAATTCCATTTTCTATCCCTTATTGATCCTTCAAAAGATGTGGATGGATTGCATCCCTTGAATGCCGGCAAGCTGTTCCAAGGGCTTCCAGGGGGAATGATTGCCTGTACTCCTTTGGGGTGCCTGACGCTTCTTCAATCCCTCTACCCGTCCCTGGAAGGCCTGACCGTGGGGGTTGTGGGGGGCTCCATCCTTGTCGGGCGTCCCATGGCCATGCTTATGCTTATGCAGGACTGTACCGTCTGGATGGCCCATTCAAAAACAAAGAATTTGCCGGCTCTCTGCGAAACAGCTGATATTCTTATTGTCGCCATTGGACACCCTCAATTTATTCAAGGAGACTGGATTCGCAAGGGAGCCACCGTTCTTGATGTGGGAATTAATCGATTGACTTCTGGTGAGATTGTCGGGGATGTGGATTTTGCCTCAGCCCAAGGGCGAGCAGGAGCCATTACTCCCGTTCCGGGAGGAGTCGGCCCGATGACTGTTGTCTCTCTTTTGCGCAACACCTTAGAAGCAGCTTGTCGCTATGCGGGCCACCCTTTCTCTCTTTAATTCCCTGGTAGATCTTGCGCTCCCTTTGCGGTGCGTAAAATGTGGAAATATCTTAGGCGACAAGGAAGGACTGTGCCCGTCATGTTGGCCTCATGTTCCTTTTATTACCAAGCCTTTTTGTGCCTGTTGCGGTCTTCCTTTTGAATTTGACATTGATGACGATGCCCTTTGTGGTCCGTGTAGTTATGAGCGCCCGCTCTATACAACGGCGCGTTCAGTCTTTGCCTATACAGAGGGGAGCAGAGATCTTGTCTTGAAATTCAAGCATATGGACGCGCTGAGCTCTGTTCCTCTTTTTGCCCGCTGGATGGTACGCTCGATAGAAGAGAAGGAGGAAGCCCTGTGCCTCCCCGTCCCCCTGCATTGGACGCGGCTTTTTATGAGGACATACAACCAAGCGGCCCTCCTTGCGCGCGAGATTTCACGCCTTAAGGAATGGCCCTACATCCCGTCTGCATTAGTGAGGAAACGAAGAACGCCTTCTCAAGGGTACCTTTCAAAAAAGGATCGGGTCAAAAATGTCGAGAAAGCCTTTGACGTTCCTCAAAGACAAAAACACCAGATAGCTGGCAAAACCATCATTTTGGTGGACGATGTGTTTACCACAGGCGCAACCCTGAATGCGTGTTCTAAAGTCCTTCTTAAAGCCGGAGCGCAAAGCGTTCATGCCTTGACCTTAGGGCGTGTTGTGAAGGGACAGATTTTTTAATCTTCGGTCAGATTTTAAAAAGTGGTATGCTTCCCTCCCTCCTTTGTCATTCCCGCGAAAGCGGGAATCCAGAAAGCGCTTTAAAAAAGCGATTATTCTGCCTTTCCTCTTTCGCTGTTCTACAACATTCTGTTTTTAAAAGATTTGTCTGGATCCCCGCTTTCGCGGGGATGACATTGAGAGGAAAATGGGAAGCAACTATGGCAGTATTAAGCCGCCAGTCCTTCTGATGAAGCGGTCATGCCAAGGGCGGTGAGATAAAGATCGAGAAGTTCTTCTTGCTCAAGGCGTTCT
>CAZSAH010000022.1:4681-25032 GCA_964605015.1 uncultured Alphaproteobacteria bacterium
GAACTTGACGAATGACTTTCACATCAAATCCTGTTCCTTTGGCCTCTCCAAAAACCTCGCGAATCCGCAGCCTCGCGCCAGTGTGTTTTTCATCGTCACACACTTTCGCGAGGCTGGGCCATTAGGACCTACTATTTTGTAGGGTGGTGTTCTCAGCCACCGTGTATTGGGCAGTCTTTCCACCCCACGAAGCCACCACTCCAGCTATTGCTGGGTGTGCATTCATCCGGCCCTAGACCATGGTATGTCGTGACGCCTTGGACCTCGATGGCGGCCCATTCGTACCCCCCTACTGGGTTGCCACCTAACACTCCATACCCCGCCGTACTGAGTCTGCCGCCACGGAAGCTCGGCGGATTGACGAAGGAGGGCACTTCTAAGTTTGGCACCTTGGGGGAGTCATCCTCCCTTGGCTTTGCTGGATTAGCACTGAGCAAGAACGCCTTTGCTGTCCATTCATGACCTTTTTCGTCTCGAAACCGTCCTTCATATATTCGGTACCACTCGCCCGTGGCACTATGCGAGCGTTCCCACTCTCCTGTAGGCCTCAAGCTCTCTCTCACTGCTGGCCCTGATGGGACCGCCACATCTTCCTTTGTCATCGCCATGGCACCCGTGATCGAGGCACAGCACAGCCCCGTGAGGGCAAGTGTTCGAAGAAGATTATATTTTTTCATGATCATAATCCTTTATAAGGTTAGGCCCCACAATACGCGCAGAGAGGCGGGGCGTTTGGTTGATCTCTGTGAAATCTATTATAGCCAAGAAAAGTTAATATTTTGCAAATGCAGTCATATAAATTCCACAATGACCCATCAATTGCAGTATTAAGCCGCCAGTCCTTCTGATGAAGAAGCCATGCCAAGGGCGGTGAGATAAAGATCGAGAAGTTCTTCTTGCTCAAGGCGTTCTTGGGTTTCCATTTTGCGAATTTTAAGAACTTGACGAATGACTTTCACATCAAATCCTGTTCCTTTGGCCTCTCCAAAAACTTCACGAATTTGTTCGGCCACGGCCGTTTTTTCATCCTCTAAGCGCTCAATACGCTCAACAAAAGATTTAAGATGGGCTGACGAAACACCACCAATATCACTCATGGGATTCTCCTTGGTAAAAGTTTAATTCTAGGCTATCTTATAGCTTACAAATTGTGATCCGTGAAACATTTTTTAAGAATTTTTAAGGAGCCTCTCATGCGCCGTCAGCGCTCAGCAAAAATTATCGCCACCCTAGGGCCGGCAAGCTCAACAGCCCCATTGATTGAAAAGCTTTTTCTCGCCGGCGTTGATGTTTTTCGATTGAATTTTTCCCACGGACGTCATGAAGACCACCGGGAGTGCCACAGGATTATCCGAGACCTTGAGAAAAAAGTGGATCGTCCCATTGGCATTGTCTTGGATCTTCAGGGGCCTAAGCTGCGCATTGGGTCGTTCCGCGAGACATCTGTAAGCCTAGAAGAAGGCCAGCTGTTTATCCTGGATCAGGATCCAACCCCTGGGGATAAGGGTCGTGTTTTCCTTCCCCACATGGAAATTTTTAAGGCTCTTCAGGAAGGGGCTGACCTGTTATTAGATGATGGGAAGATACGCCTCCGCGTTCAAAGCCTCACCCCCACGCGGATCGAAACGCGCGTGATCACAGCGGGGATTCTGAGCGACAGAAAGGGATTGAACGTTCCGACGGCAGCCTTGGACATCTCTCCCATGACGCCTAAGGATCGAGAGGATTTAGCTTTTGGCCTTGGCTTAGGGGTGGATTGGGTAGCCCTGTCCTTTGTGCAATCCCCCAAAGATGTTTATGAAGCCAGAGAATTAATTGGGGATCAAGCCGGAATTATTTCTAAACTTGAAAAGCCCCTGGCGATTGATCATTTAGAAGAAATCGTTGCCCTTTCCGATGCGATTATGGTGGCACGGGGGGATTTGGGCGTTGAAATGCTGCCCGAAGAGGTGCCGAGTATTCAAAAACGTATTGTCAGATGCTGTCGAAAAGCCGGGAAGCCCGTAGTGGTGGCAACCCAAATGCTTGATTCTATGGTTAAATCCCCCACACCCACGCGGGCAGAAGCCTCAGATGTGGCCACCGCCGTTTATGAGGGAGCGGATGCGGTGATGCTCTCTGCAGAATCAGCGTCCGGCGAGTATCCCGTTGAAGCGGTCGCCATGATGGATCGGATCATTACCCATGTGGAAAAAGACCCCTTTTACCGCACCATGCAAGAAGCAAGCCTTCCTCCCCCGGAAGCCACCCCCTCGGATGCCATTACAGCGGCCGCGCGCCAGGTGGCCAGCACCCTTCAGATTGCAGCGATTGTGACCTTTACAACCACAGGAACAACAACCTTACGTGCCGCGCGAGAACGTCCAGAAGCGCCTATCCTTGCGATTACACCGTCCCTCAACACAGCCCGTCGGCTTGTTCTTGTATGGGGGGTGCATTCTGTGAAAAGCCAAGAGGCGCATCGGTTTTCAGAAGTGGTCAAAGAAGCCTGTCTTTTGGCTGAGAAAACAGGATTTGCCCATTCGGGGGATCGCATCATTGTCACAGCAGGAGTTCCCTTTCAGGTAGCAGGCACGACCAATACCTTGCGGATTGCGCAGGTTTAGGTATGGAAAATTCCCTTATGGGGCGCTTGAAGCGCTATACAAACGTCACAACAGCTGTGGGGGGGCTGATGGCTCGCCTTTTGGGGGATCGGTATTTGGGCCTGTCCATTGATGCCCCTCACCATGCAGAAGATCTAAAGGATACCCTTGGGGGTCTGAAAGGCCCCCTGATGAAAATTGCTCAGATTTTGGCAACGGTCCCCGATATGTTGCCCCCGGAATATGCCACGGCCTTTCTTGAGCTTCAATCCAATGCGCCGCCCATGGGGTGGCCTTTTGTCAAAAGACGTATGCAGGCCGAGCTGGGGCCTGGATGGCAGACCCACTTTCAAGAGTTTGACCAGCACGCGTCTGCAGCTGCCTCCTTAGGGCAAGTCCATAAAGCGATTGATCTAAGGGGGCGCCAGTTGGCTTGTAAACTTCAATATCCTGAAATGGGGGCGGCCGTTGAGGCTGACTTAGGGCAGCTTAAGCTCATCTTAAAATCCTTTGAGGTTTACAGCGGGGCCCTTGATACGGAAAATCTTCAGGCTGAAATTGCAGACCGCTTATGGGAAGAGCTGGATTACCTGCGAGAAGCAAAAAATATCAAGATTTTCAACCACATGCTGCAAATCTTTCCTTTTGTAGAGGTCCCCGACGTTATGGGTGAGCTGACAACGCCGCGTTTATTAACCATGACATGGCTTGACGGGCAAAAGTTGTTAGCGCTGACCGATGCCTCTCAAGATCTTCGCAATGAGGTCTCAACGTGTCTTTTTAAGGCGTGGTATGCCCCCTTTTATCAGTATGGCGTGTTGCATGGGGACCCTCATTTAGGGAATTATTCCTGGAATCAGGAAGGAAAGCTGAACCTTCTTGATTTTGGATGTGTCCGTGTGTTTAAGGCGCCGCTTATTCAAGGTGTGCTGGATCTTTATCGAGCCCTTCAGACGGACAATAAAGAGCTTGCCGTTCACGCCTATCGTTCCTGGGGGTTTACAAACCTTGACACGGAGTTGATCGAGATTCTCAACCTTTGGGCCCGGTTTTTGTATGACCCTTTCTTGGAGGATCGGATACGTCCTATTGAAGCCACCTATTCAGGCGTCAAGGGCCGGCAAGTAGCGGGCGAGATTTTAGCAGCCCTTAAGCGAAAAGGAGGGGTCAAACCTCCGCGAGAATTTGTTTTTATGGACAGAGCGGCCGTGGGGCTGGGGTCTGTTTTTATGCGCCTGAAAGCCCATCTCAATTGGCACCAGCTTTTCGAAGAGATAATCAAAGATTTTTCAGAGGCTTCCTTGGAAAAAGATCAGCGCACGCTCTTTGAGAAGGAAGGGTATGCATTTGAAATTCAAGGAAAATAAATTTCTTACAGATCATTTTAAATAAGTTTTATGTTTTTTGAAATTTTTCTTGCCAAGGGTCAATTTTCCTTTCATAGTCTCATCACCTTATGAAGAGGTATTAATTTACTATGGAGAAAATAAAATGAAAAAAACCGCTCTTATGTTAGCCCTTTTGGGTGGATTCGCTACTGTTGCTGCTCATGCTGCGCCATCTACTGACAACTCTGCGCCTAGTGATTCTGCTATGCCTAATGAGTCTGCTGCACCTAGTAGCGATACTATGCCTAATGAGTCTGCTGCCTCTAACGGTGCTGAAATGGCCCCCGACGCTAGTGGCGATGTGGCCATTGAAGACGAAACTAAAAAGAAGAAGTAAACGAAACAACACAACAATTGTATTGAATTGTTTTTTAGGAAAAGGGGAATGCTTGACATTTCCCTTTTTTTGATTTCTAAAAACTAAGGAAATCCAAACATTTTGGCCACTTTTTCAATAAAATGAATATTTTTTAAAATTTCGCTTGCAAAAGATAATTTTTTTTTGCATAGTCCCCCATGCCTCACTTTGAGGTATTTTATTTAATGGAGAAAATTAAAATGAAGTCTATTGCTCTTACATTAGCTCTTTTGAGCGTTCTTTCTGTTGCTGCTGTTGCTAATACACCTGCACCTACTGATGCTGCACAAGCTGACGTTACTGCAGCTGCTGCTGAAGAAATTCCAGCTGACGAAGCACAAGCACCAAAGGCCAAAGACTAACTAAAAACGACTCAACAGTTTTGTTGAATTGTTACGGAAAAGGGAAGTGCCTAGCATTTCCCTTTTTTTTGTTCTCATGACTCCTATTTCCTTTTTCCCCCACTTTAGACACTAAAATAAAACAATTAATCAAATATTAATTTATATAATGTAGTATAAAAAACATATACGCATACATTAACAACATTTAATGAGGGAGATTAAGTTATGAGCACATTGAATTTCAAAGCAAAGGGTTTGCTTATGATGGGCTGCTTTTTGGCTGCATCCATTGAAAGTGCGAGTGCCTTGCAAGGGATGACGCATGGAGACAACCAGCCAGTTGAGATTGACTCGATCACTATAACAGAAAGTCCTCAGATGCCTACATTAAGGGGGAAAAAATTTTCAGCTCGTCGACTTGAAAACTTTTTTAACCAAGTAATGTTAGAAACGGGGATTGACACCCCTACTCTCGCTAATCTTGCTAGATCATCGAGCCTAACGAAAGGATTTGCGTTCACGGTGACTGGAAAAGACCATAAAACGTATATGGTTACCTTTGATCAAGGCAGGTTAGTACTCCACAAGCAATGAACAAGCAAACAGATGTCAGAATGGCTCTCCCCCTAACAGTGAGGCGCGCCATTCTTATTTTGGATCTATAAAGATAATGTCAACCCGACGGTTGTGTGCATCTACCTTAGGTCCAGGCGTTTCACCCGCGGCCTTGATGGAAATAAGGTGAGGGGGAACACCTCTGCGAATCAGCTCTTTTTTAACCGCTTGGGCGCGATTCTTGGAAAGTTCTTTGTTATGTGCCGCATCTCCTGCCTCGTCTGTCCTCCCCACCAAGAGCACATGGTGAGACTTTGCAGCAATAGCAATAGCGTCAACAGTTTGCATGGCTTGAGGCGTCAGGTAAGCACTGTTGATGTCAAAAAGCACACTATGAGCAGGTGGTGTCTTGTGGACTCCCCCCATAAGGGCGAGGTCAACTTCTGCCATTGCTGTGTAGAATTCATGCCGACACGCAGCGATATCCTCTTTTTGCCATCCTTCCGATTGTTGTTCAACCCAACAATCGAAGTGAGCTTGCGCATGCGCGGTTGTTTCTGGCGCAACAAGCGGGGCTCCACGCTGGAGAGCACGAATTAATCGTTGCCGCGCTATGGCTAGTTCAGGCATCTTTTCGGGGGGAATGTCCCAATTTTCTAGAAGGGTAGGGGCAACACAGAATCCTTCTTTGGCGCGGATCGCTTTGAGAAAATAGTAATTAGCAGAGGCTTCATCATACATGATGTTTTCTTCTGTTGTTCCAAGTACGCCATATTCCTCTGCAAGAGCATCTGTAAACGCAGGACCTTTCATCCCCTCCATACCTTCAAGAACACGGCGGTGATACTCTGCGCATCCTGTCGTGGCAAGTAACCCGAGAAGAGCACTTAATTTCAAGCTTATGGAAAAATTTTTCTTTATCATGCTGGAGCTCCCTTATTTTAATAAATATATCTAAAATTTTATCTCTTTCAATCAGAAGATTAACATCAAAAATCTTTTCCAGTTCTTAAAAATAAAATCAGTGTTGTTAAATTAACACGGCTAGACCTATACTCACCCCATGAGCACTATCATCTTTTCCTACAAAGAGCAGAATATCCCCATAACGTGCAAGCCGAACCTTCGCGCAAAACGCTTGTCTTTGCGGGCAGCTCCTCAAGGCCCTGCCTTTGTCCTGACCGTCCCACCCCGCACATCTGAGACACATATTAAGGCTTTTTTAGCTCGCTGCACACCGTGGATTGAAAAAAGCCTAAACAAAATGTTTCACGTGAAACATTTTCTCCCAGGAGAAGATGTCGTCCTTCATGGCACCTCCTTTCAATGCGTGGTGGATCCCCTGCGTCGACAGCCTGTGCTGTGTGAAACAACGCAAACCCTTCGCTTGCCGCCCCGATGTCCCCCAGAAGCCCTTCATGTCTTCCTAAAGAAAATGGCCATTGAAATGTTGACGCCTTATGTGATGATGGCGGCTCAAGCCCTTGGTCAACCCGTTGAAAAAGTAAGCTTTAGAGATACAAAGTCTCGGTGGGGGAGTTGTTCAGCGCAGAAAACGATTTCTTTGAACTGGCGCTTGATTTTGGCCCCCCCAGACGTCGCCCGATATGTGTGTATTCATGAAGCGGTTCACCTTTTGCACATGAATCATAGCAAAGCCTTTTGGAAGGCAGTGGAGGCACTTTGTCCCGCGTATAAGGTACACAGGCAGTGGCTTAAAGCTCATGGGTTTTCC
Organism: uncultured Alphaproteobacteria bacterium; assembly: GCA_964605015.1. Taxonomy (GTDB): domain Bacteria; phylum Pseudomonadota; class Alphaproteobacteria; order UBA9655; family UBA9655; genus UBA9655. The sequence goes on from CAZSAH010000022.1 coordinate 11,647, forward strand.
TTAATGCAGGTTTGATCCACTTCCCATCCCCCGCCTAAGGCTTTGTAAAGAGACACAGAATTTAAGGCAAGCGTCGTTTGGCTGATGGCAAGAGTCAGCGCATAATTTTGATAGGTTAACTCTGCTTGCAAGACGTTGATAAAGTTAATCCGCCCCGCTTCATAGCGGATGAGACTGAGATCAGCTGCGGTTTTGCTGGCCTTATAGGACTCTTTTAAATCATACAGGCGCTTTGCTTCAGAGGCATAGCTTACAAGGGCATTTTCCACATCCGCAAGCGCCCTCAAAAGGGTGCTTTTGTATTGATAGAGATTTTCGTCCCGCACAGCTATGGCGGCCTCTATTTTCGCACGTACGCGTCCAAAATCGACAATGGGCCACACAAAGCTAGGGCCAAAAGAATAAAAGCCACTGGCAATTGAAAAAAGGTTTGTTGCCTTATTGCTTTGAAGCCCAACCGCTGCCCCTGTCAGAGAAAAAACAGGGAAAAGGGCCCCTTCAGCAACCCCAATTTGAGCCGTGGCTGACGCTAAATTCCGCTCCGCTTCTCGAATGTCGGGGCGTCGTTTCAAGAGATCAGACGGAAGGCCTGCAAAGATTTCCGAAGGAATGCAAGGAATTGGCTTTGCTTTTGATAAAAGGCCATACAGACATGTGGGGGATTTCCCCACTAAAACAGCAAGTTGATGCAACGCTTTTTTGATGTTTTCTTGAAGAGGGAAAAGGGTGGCTTTTGCCTGATCGCGCGAGGCCTTGGCTTGCGCCACCTCAATCTCTGTCACGCGGCCTGCCTTAAAAAGGGATTGATTTAATTTATAAATAGACTCCCACGCCGCGACAGATTTTTGTGTGATTTCAAGTTGATATTGATATCCTCTTAAATTGATGTAAGCGAAGGCCACATCTGCAACAAGAGTCAGAAGGGTGTTGTGCATATCTTCAACTTGAGCGTCTAAATCAGCTTCAGAAGATTCAATATTCCTCCGAATGCGCCCAAACAAATCTATTTCCCAGTTAGTGACAAGCCCTGCTTTGTAAATATCAAAATAACGGCCTGCAACGCTTCCAGGGCCCCCTGATGGCAGAAGGACATCCTGTCCTGCCTGAGTAGAAAAATCCTGTGTATTGAGGCTATTTGCATTCTTCATAAAGGATCCTACGGCATCAATTTTAGGAACCATGGTCGCTTCAACACCTAAAAGTAAGGCGCGCGATTGGCAAATTTTAGCAAAGGCTGTTTTTAAGTCGTAGTTTGATTTTAGGGTTTCCTCGACCAAATAGGTCAACAGGGGGTCCTTATAGTTTTTCCACCAATAAATCTCTTCCCAACGAGGGGGTTTCTTTTGATTGTCTTCGGTTGCATTCCCCCATTTTTTGGGAATATTCATACAGGGCTTGTGATAATCAGGGCCTACCATGCAAGCTGAAAGGCAAAGACAGAAAACGAGGGTTAGTCTTTTCATTTAGACACCGCTAACGGTCCACTATAGACAACATTTGGGGCAATTTTCACGGCTTGAATATAGACGTCTAGCTCTTGCCCCAGGTAAGCCGGTAAGGCTTTTGGATCGTAGCTATACACCACTTGTAAGACGCGAGTATCAACACGTTCTGTGGTGTCGCCTGTAAGCGATCTTTTGGGGATGATGTAGGGCTCAAGGTATTCAAATTTAAGGGGAACATGATAGTGAGCATTTCCTCGTAAAAAAGCAACTGCGGGTTGATTTTTGTTAAACCGCCAGGCATCATTTTCATCTATATCTACGCGAACATGATATCGATTGACACTGCCAACAAGCATTAAGGGGGTGACCAGGACATTCGCCGCTGCATATTCCCCTGGGCGAATGTTAATTTGCATAATTTCACACTCTATGGGGGCGTTCACAGTGTAAAGGCTCAGGGCAACTTGAGATTCATTCAGTTGAGCTTGGGCAGACTCAACGGTGGCTTGAGCATTCTCTACCCCTTTCTGAGCGATCACCACATTGTCTTGTCGATTGACCAGTTCTTCTTTTGTAATGCCCCGTTTGTCACTCACTTGATTGACAAGGTCCAAGTTATCTTGCGCATATTTGAGAGATGCTTTTGCTTGTTCAAGCGCCGTTTGGGCGGTGACAAGTAAGGCCATTTTTGTCTTAACATCAGCTTCAGCTTGACGACTGTTGAGGATAAAAAGGGGCTGTCCTTTGGGGACAATGTCCCCTTTTTTAACTAAAACCTTATTAACGGTGCCACTGACTATCGTGCCTAAGCCAATGTTTTCACTGGCGGCTTCTACAATTCCAGCCCCTGACACAAAGTTCTCAAAAGGAGAAATTGCAGGAGGAGTGAGAGGCTGAGAGATAGGCACAGCCTTTCGATCGAGAACCAGCATATACACACCGCTTAGGATGCCTAAAATGGCAAGAAGGGTGAGAACACGATTTAGGTTCATTATTTTTCTAAACATCTTTCATCCTCTTAGCCTTTAAATTCTTTATAAGAATTTGCAACTTTTATAATGCGACCATCTTCCATTTTCGCAATACGGTCTGCAAATCCAAAAATTCGAGCATCATGGGTCACAACAATTAAAGCCCGTCCTTTGTCCAAGGCTACTTTTTTCATCAGCTCCATAATTTTATGACCCGTTTCCGCATCAAGCGCGCTTGTTGGTTCATCACACACGATAAGCCTTGGGTTGTGAATCAACGCGCGCGCAATCGCTACACGTTGTTGCTGTCCCCCTGACAGCTGCGCAGGAAAAGAGGTTGTGCGATCCCCCAGCCCCATTTGCGCCAAAATCTCACCGCCCTCCTGAGTCGCTTCTTTTCGATCCATTCCTCCAATAATGAGGGGGAGTCCCACATTTTCAGCCGCCGTCAAGGTTGGGAAAAGGTTAAACGCTTGAAAAACAAACCCAATCGTTCGGGCCCGAAAAGCGATTTTTTCTCCATTACTCATTTGGTTAAGAACGTGCCCGTAGACCTCGCAACTTCCACTATCTTGATCAAGAATGCCTGCAATCACTGAAATTAAGGTCGTTTTTCCACTGCCTGAAGGGCCCGCGAGCATCATCAACTCGCCGGATTTAACCTCCAGATCAACCCCTCTCAAGGCTAGAATTTTCTCCTCACCCTGACCATAAATTTTAATGACATCCTTACATTTAACAGCAATCTGATTCGTCATGAAGATTAACTCTTAAACACAATAGAGGGTTCCAGCTTCATCACTTTTCGAATACTTAAAAGAGCGGCAAAAGAAGCAATAAGCGCCACGCCGACAACACTGAAGACAAAAAGCTGCCACGGAAACCGAAAGGAAATCATCGTATCTTGCGTCAGGAATGCGAAGAGCGACGTTCCCCCTACCCCAATTCCGTAGCCTATAAAACTAACGATAAGCGCTTGAAAACAGATCATCAAAAGAAGTATTCTTTCTGATGCCCCGATGGCCTTCAACACTCCAAAATATCGTAAATTTTCAAGGGTAAAGCTATAAAATGTTTGCCCTGCAACGGCAGCTCCTACTAAAAAGCCAAGCAGAACAGAAACGCCAAAGTTAATAGGAATCCCTGTGTATTTTAAGTAATAGTTAATGGTTAGATCTTTAAATTCAGCTTTTGTGTAAGCGGTAAGACCTGTAAGGCGTTTAATACGCGCACACAAGGCTTTTAAATCTTCACTAGGTTTTGCTTTCACAAGAATATAACTTAGAAAATTCAGCTGAGGAGGCGAAAATCTCGTTGCATTAGAATAGGTTGTAAAAATAATGGGCTGAGACTGAAACGTCCGCGTTGTTTCTGCAATCCCCACAACGACAGCCCGATGGTTATTGAGCTCGATTTCTTGCCCAACGCGCAGAGGAACTTTTGGTCCCCCCGGATAGGCGGGGAGATTGGCTAATTTATCGTTAGCCCCCTCTTTGTTCACAATAATACCGTCAATTTGCCTTAAACTTTCAATCTTGCCTTGCAACATCACGGCAGGAGCTCCCACAAGAGTTCCATCATCCAACCCTATAATATTACACTGCTGAGACGTCCCATCATGAAGGCGAGCTTGAATGGTTCCTTTAAAAAGAGGTTTTGCCCACGCAACTCCTTCCACACTTGCCACACGATAAAGATAGGTTCCGGGCATGGGTTTAGGATCGTCTATGAATTGAACCGTCGGCCGCATGACCCAAATGTCTGGCAACCCTAAGTCCGTAATAAAGCTATAAGAGCGGGTCATAATCCCTGCAAACACACCCGGTTGTTGCGTCATAATGAGGGATGCAAAGGAAATACCAAGGATAATCCCTAAGTATTTTCCCCGATCTCCGACAAGCATGCGAAAGGCTATATAGAACATTTTCTCTTTCTTTTTGTCTGACTTTAAAAGTCTTTTTTTGAAATGGCAACGGGGAAGAAAACAGAAATAAAAATAAAACACTAGCTATTTTAAGAAGTACACATTAGATGTAGGTATATTATATCTTCTTACAGACTGGTACATCTCAAATGACAACATTTGCCGCCTTTGCTCTTCCGTCCTTTCTCAATGAATCTCTTGATCGCATGAGCATAAAGATCCCCACGCCTATCCAGGGAAAAGCTATTCCTCCTGGCTTAGAAGGCTTCGATATTTTAGCCTCTGCGCAGACAGGGACGGGAAAAACACTGGCCTACTTAATTCCGCTCATTACGAATTTGCTGAAAGATCCCCAGTCTTCAGCCCTTATTCTTGCCCCAACCCGAGAACTTGCCGCCCAAATTCAGCAAGCCGCGCACTCTCTTTTTGGCAAAAACATGTCGTTGAATACGGCGCTTTTGATTGGTGGAGAGTCAATGGGAAAGCAGCTCTCAGCGCTCAGACGGACTCCACGCCTTATTATTGGGACACCTGGACGGATCAATGATCACCTGCAACGAAAAACCCTCAAGCTTGGGGAAACACGCTTTCTTGTGCTTGACGAGACAGACCGTATGCTTGATATGGGCTTTACGGAAGCCTTAAAAACGATTGTTAAGTACCTTCCAAAAGAACGGCAAACCTTTATGTTTTCAGCCACCATGCCCCCGAGCATTAAAGCTTTGTCTATGACCTATTTGACCGATCCTCGGCATATTTCTGTAGGATCAACCACAACGCCCTCTTTGCAAGTCACGCAAGAGACGCTTCAAACATCAGCCTCTGATAAGTTTCCAAATCTTTTGCAGGCCTTAGAAGACCGGGACGGATCAATTATTATTTTTGTGAAAACAAAGCATGGAGCCGATCGTCTAGCAGAAAAGCTAAGCCGTCAAAACCATCCTGCGGCCGCGATTCATGGCGACTTAAAGCAACGCAAACGGGATGAGGTTATTCGGAACTTCCGCAACCTTAAGTACCGTATTATGGTCGCAACGGATTTGGCCGCGCGGGGCCTGGACATTCCTCACCTTCAACACGTGATTAACTATGACCTTCCCCAATGCCCCGAAGATTATATCCACCGCATTGGTCGAACAGGACGCGCAGGCATGGAAGGGTCAGCCCTTTCCTTGATTGCTCCAGAAGATAATCAGAAGTGGAGACGCATTAGTAGCCTTATCAATCCCGGGAAAGAGACTCCTGCTGCTGCCAATACAGACACCCCAAGAAAAAGGTCAAAACCACGCCCCTTTCACCCTTATCAGAGGCCTGAAGGTTCATCACAAGACAGACCCTTTCGGGGACCTAGTGATGCAAAACGAGGAAATCCTTATCGAAGTTCTGATGGCCAAAGACAAGACAGGCCGCATCGGAAATCTGAAGACTCACCGCAAGAGAGACCCTTTCGGGGATCTGGCGATGCCAAGCGAGGCAAACCTTTCCGAGGGTCTGACGGTCCAAAACAAGACAGACCGTATCGGAGATCTGAAGACTCACCGCAAGACAGGCCCTTTCGTGAGTCTGGCAATGGGAAGCAGGGAAAACCTTTCCGAGGATCTGACAGTTCCAAGTCCATAAGGCCTTTCTCCAAATCTAGCGATGCGAAACCAGGAAAACCTTTCCGAGGGGCGGGCGCTTCAGCACAAAGGAAACCTTTTCAAAAACCGACAGACTCAAAGCGAGGCGGCGGTGGGTTTGCGCGGCGCGGCCCGTCCAAACAGCAAGCTTTTCGGTAAAATCAGGGGCTAAGAAGCGTTTCTTATTCTTAGCTTCCCCGCGACCAGGACTTCGCCATTTTATATTTATACTTTATCATAGATCTCGCGCAGGATCAAATTTTCCGGTTGGCCATCGGTGAGATTTTTTGTCCTCCATTTCCCACCTTTGTCATCCCCGCGAAGGCGGGGATCCAGATAAACCTTTTAAAAACAGAATGTTGTCAATAGAGAAAAGGAGAAAACAGAACAATTCGCAGAATAATCGCTTTTTAAAAAGCGCTGTCTGGATCCCCGCCTTCGCGGGGATGACAAGTGGGGGTGGGGATGACAAAATGGGAGAATGACAACAATGGGAATGACAAGTGGCGACTCCCTCCCTTAAGAACACATCTTCTTTAAAGCATCCTCCAAGGAAAGATCGATCGTGTCCCCCGTACAGCGGTTTTTAAGCTCGCATGTGCGAGACGCCACACTGCGGGGGCCGATAATAATCTGCCAAGGAAGCCCGACAAGGTCCATATCCGCAAATTTAGCGCCAGCGCCCTTATCTCGGTCATCATACAGGACCTCAACACCAGCGTTCAGAAGCTTCGCGTACATATCATCACAAAGCTGCCCACACGCCTCATTCTTTACGTTCATATTCAATAAACCGACCTTAAAAGGCGCGACACTTTCGGGCCACACAATGCCCTTTTCATCATGGTGCGCTTCTATAATGGCGGCCACAACACGCGAAATCCCAATCCCATAAGATCCCATCTCAACAGGGACTTGCTTTCCCTCAGAATCCATCACAAACGCCCCCAAGGGCACGGAATATTTCGTCCCAAAATAAAACACATGGCCTACCTCAATACCCCGAGCCCTTTTCAATTGATCCGGAGGCACAGGGCATGCATTAGGATTATGCAGTTCATCTGCGGCTGCATAGAGGGTTTGAAGGCGATCAAGGGTCAAGGTTGTGACATCTAGGGTTTCATACGCCGCGTCATAAAAGATCTCACTTTCCCCCGTATCTGCCAGAATTTGAAATTCATGGCTTAGATTCCCTCCAATAGCCCCTGAGGACGCCCTGACGGGAATAGCCGTCAAATCCATGCGCGCAAAAGTCCTGACATAGGCTTCTAGCATCGCTTGATAAGACGCTTTGGCCCCCTCCATGGTAAGATCAAAGGAATAGTTATCTTTCATCAAAAATTCACGCCCGCGCATGACGCCAAAACGGGGGCGAATTTCATCCCGAAATTTCCATTGAATATTATAAAAGCGCTTTGGCAAATCCCGATAGCTCTTGATAAACCGAGCAAAAATATCCGTAATGACTTCTTCTGCGGTTGGACCATAGAGCATCTCTCGCTTATGGCGATCCTTCATGCGAAGCATTTCTTTCCCATAGTCGTGATAGCGCCCACTTCTTTCCCACAGTTCAGCGGGCTGAATCGTGGGCATCAACACTTCAAGGCTGCCTGCGCGATCTTGCTCTTCGCGCACAATTTGTGCGACTTTTTTCAATACCCTCAAGCCCAAGGGAAGCCAGGTATAGATTCCCGATGTCACTTGGGTGATCATTCCTGCCCTGACCATCAAGCGATGGGACGCAATCTGAGCCTCTTGGGGAGTTTCCTTTAAGGTGGGGTAAAAATAAACTGAGGACCGCATGTTGTTTTTCTCCTAAAGCCTAAACTCTTCACCTAAGTAAACACGACGAACCCTACTATCTGCAACAATTTCTTCAGGAACTCCTTCTTTAAGAACCATTCCCTCATTAATAATGTAAGCCCTGTCCACAATCCCAAGGGTATCGCGCACATTGTGATCTGTAATCAGAACCCCAATATTCTTATCTTTTAAGTGAGCAATAAGATTGCGGATTTCGGCAACAGCAATGGGATCAATCCCCGCAAGCGGCTCATCAAGAAGCATAAAATGGGGGTTACTCGCCAATGCGCGGGCAATTTCCGTGCGACGCTTTTCTCCCCCTGACAAAGAAAGGGCTGATGACTTGCGGATGTGATTAATGGAAAATTCAGCAAGGAGGACGTCCAAGCGCTCTTCACGCGCATCCTGATCAGACTCAACCAGCTCTAAAACGGCTCGGATATTATTTTCAACCGAAAGACCTCGAAAAATGGAGGTTTCTTGAGGAAGATAGCCAACCCCAAGGCGTGCCCTGCGATACATGGGAAGGAGGGTCACATCAAAGTCATCTAAAAAAACGGACCCCTCATCGGCCTTGATTAAGCCTGTAATAATAGAAAAACAGGTTGTTTTGCCGGCTCCATTGGGTCCTAAAAGGCCAACCGCTTCTCCCCGCTTTACATGCAAACTGACGCCATCCACCACTGTACGTCCGCCAAAAGACTTCTTTAGGTTTTTGGCCTCAAGCCCTATCGCGAAGGCGGCCGCATTTTCTGAAGATGATGTCATACAAGCAATCCAATAAATTTTCTGAAGTGCCATGGCCCACGGCGCCCCATCAGTCTTTTGCTCTTCATTAGGTACCAGAGTTTAACCCTATTGTCATCTTGAACTTTCTCCCCCTAAAACCTAAGAGGACGGGGGTCTTCCGTGTACGTATTATAGAGCCGTGCATCTGCTGCAATAATAGAGGGATCCTCTACAATGTGAGCTGTCAGAAAAATCACAAGCTCAGTAACCTTGCGCTCATCATCTTTTCCCTTTGCAAACTCTCCAAAAAGAGGAATGCTGTCCACAACGGGGACGGACGAGGTTTCATAGCTTGATCTATCCTCCATGAGTCCCCCCATGACCAGCACCTGTCCAGAGCGCATCTTCAAGACAGAATCTAGCTCACGCACCTGCACAACGGGAACGGTGGATCTCACTTTTTGATGGGATTTAATGGCCACCGCGGGGTCTTCCACCTCCTTTTGAACACGAGAAATAGTGGGGCGCAACACCATCATAATTTCTCCCGTAGATAGGTTTACAGACGGCTGCACAACCATCACAAGACCAATGGGAACGGTCATGGCATTGCTTGAGATATTCTCAATGTCCGGCTTTCCCTCGGCTTGAAAAAGCCGTTCAAATTCAAGATGAAAGAAGACTTCATTCGTTGCCACCTTGAGCATGGCGGGTTGATTATTCATCACCGTCAGGCGAGGATTGGACAGAGTTCGGATCGTCCCAAATTTCTTGACCAGATTCAAGACGACTGAAAACTTTTCATGATCAACGGCAAAGGTAAACACATCGCGCGCGGCGTGTGCCCCTGCAAGGCTCCCCAACGGGGCAGTAAGGTGCACATCTCCCCCCAACTGGCTCCAATTAATTCCTGTTTTGTAGGCATTATCAAGGGCAACTTCGATAATTTTCGCTTCAATAACCACTTGTGTTGCGATGGATTCTTTCAGTTTTCGAAGATAGTCAGAAATGTGTTCGTGCTGCTTTGCCGTTCCCATCACGGACACAAGCCCCCCTTGTTTATGAAAGGTATAGGGCTGAGGGCCCGCGGGGGATCCGCCCAGAATCATTTTAATGTTTTGTTCAAGCTCTGCCCAAAAATCCATCACGCTGTTGCCTACAAGCATGCTGTTTGAGCCATTGTCCGCCCGTTTTTGGGTTTCAAGGGGAGAGAAAACATCCGTTGACACCGAAATGCGGTTCTCACTTTTTCGTATATTGCTTAAAAACTGAACGCAATAGGTTACAAAATAGGGCTCATCTGGCTCAATCAAAAGGCGACTTCCTTGAATTTGAAATCTGTGATTTGTCAATGAACACAGGTCCTTAATAACGTCGATAAAAGGCATTTTGTGAGCACTATAAGAGAGTCCTCCCCTTTCAGTATTCATGTGAGGACTCAACCCCATGCTTACCCCCGCTTGGTGACCCAACTCCATAAAAACACTTTTCAAACACGCCCCCTCCTGTAAGGTGAGCGATACTTCTTTCCGCATGGCAGGGGGCAAGGGGGGCGTCTTGCCTGTGGAAAAACACTTAGGACGAAAAGAAGGACGACAAGGTTGAGGGAAGGGGACTTTTGTCATTTTTTCATAATCTTCTTTTTGAAGCTTAAGAGCGGGATCATGAAATTGGCGATGCTCAACAAGATCACACCCTCCCAGAAAACTTGAAACCCCCACCACAAAAAGAAATCGTTTACCAATCATCTCGTCTTTTCCTTTTTAAAAAGTGTAAAAGACTTTAAGCTATTTTTTCAAGGCAAAAGAAAAGGGGCTTTAGGCTTAGCACCCGACAATTTCCTCTGCTTATCATCTCCTTGTCCTTGTCAATCCTCCACTTTTGTCACCCTCGGTCTAGAGGAGGCTTGTTTTTCGAATAAAAACAACGACTTTTCTTGATCCAAGCATCTTGTCTGCAACTGCTAAGATCCCCGAGTCAAGAAGGTCTAAGATGACAAGCAAAGGGGATTGACAAGAGGTGGGATGGATAAAATATAGGGTGTGTTAATCAAAAGAGAGATGCGAGTTTAGGGCGGATATTTTCAAAGACTTGGTGTCGTAATCCTTACAACTTATCTGTCTTCCTGTACCTCTGCCTCCTACATCTCTGTCCCCCTACCTGTGTCTCCTGCCTCTTTTTCTCCCCATTATTGTCTGGAATGCAGCATATCGCGTCTCTCTTTTAATTAACAATCACCGTTTTTTGGGAATGTTAACCAAAAGAGAGACACGAATTTAGGGCGGATCACAAAAATTATGGATCCAATGGCAAACAGCTGTCCTTGAGACCTTAAAGGGTTTTTCTATAAAACCACAACTTGATTGGGAGCGTTAATCAAAAGAGAGATGCGACCTTAAAGAATATTTTCAAATTTATTTGACCGTCCATTCTTACAGTTCCTACTGTTGACTTTGGATGCAGCAGTATCGTGTCTCTCTTTTAATTAACACTTCCAAAAAACAAATCATGAGGAGAAATCTGAGATTGTGAACAAGGCCCCTATTTTTACCTAGACAGACTCTTCTGATTCATGACACATACAATGAATTGATCCTTAAACATTTTTTAGGTATATATGCATAAGGTTTCTCCCTATTCTTCCTCCATTCCCAAAAGCGTTTGGGCGCTAGGGAGTGTGTCTTTTTTGATAAAAGTTTCATCTATTATTATCTTCACCCTGAGCCCTCTTTTTATCACGCAAGTTTTAGGGGCGAGTACATTTGTCTTAGGAGTATTAGAAGGATTCGTTGAAGCGATTTCTCTCTTTTCCCGTCTTTTTGCAGGCATTGTGAGCGATTTTATCCATAAAAGAAAATCGATCATTATTGTGGGATATGCTTTTTATTTAATATCTCGCCCCTTTCTTGCTCTTGCAACCACAGTGGAGGGGGTCTTTATAAGCAGGGCTTTTGATCGTGTGGGGAATGGGTTAGAAGCCACCCCTCGGGACGCTCTTGTCGGCGATTTAGCCCCTCCCAAGATTAAGGGAGCGTGTTATGGACTCAGAGAGTCTATGGCGCGTGCGGGTTCTTTTTCAGGCGCCCTCTTAACGGTTGCTCTTTTATGGCTTACCCACAATAATTATTCTCTGGTTTTTTGGGTGGGGGCCATTCCAACAGCCCTGGCCTTGATTGTTCTCCTTGTCTTTGTGAAAGATCCTGTAGAGGAAAAATTTCAGACAAAACCCACAAAACAGAAATTAAAACTCCAAGATATCATAGACTTACCCCTCTCTTTTTGGCTCGTTATTTTGTTAAGTGGGACCTTCATGATCTCTAACTTTTCGGGAGCTTTTTTGCTTTTGCGTGCAGAGCAAACGGGGCTTGATCTTCATTTTATCCCCCTTGTCATGGTTGTTCAAAACATGGCAACGGCATTAACGGCTTATCCGGTTGGGTATCTCTCTGATAAATTAGGGAGACACCTCATGATGTTTTTAGGAATTCTTCTGGTTATTTTTGCAAATATGTTTCTCGCCCATGGGGGGTCAATTTATATAATGCTGATCGGCGTTTTGCTGTGGGGCGCTGAATTGGGTTTTACCCAAAGCCTTCTCGCTGTTTTCCTTGCAGATACCTGCCCTACGCATTTAAGAGGAACAGGATTTGGCCTCTTTCACCTGATGAATGGGATGTGCTTGATCGTGGCTAATACCCTTGCTGGATGGGTCTGGAGTGAGGCTGGTCCAGCTGCTATGTTTTACACAAGTGCAACTATTGCTGCTTTCTCATCCCTTATCTTGCCCTTTATCCGGAAAAAATCTATTTAAAAATCTAGCTTGTTCAAAAAGTTTAGAAATTGTATGTTACCCTCAAATTAAACAATAAAAATGGCGGGACTTGGCCTATGCAACAAAAAATTTCTCATAAACTGCTCCTATTATTCTCGATGACCCTCCTTGCTGGCTTTACTTCAGGGACAAATAAAGCTTGGGGGAGCACGGAGCAAGACTCAGCAATTTCTCTGGTACCTAAAGAAGAAACTCCGCTGTCCCCTGTTGCGCAAGAACAAAGTCAAGAACCTTTGCCCCAACCTCAAGAAGAAACTCCTCCGCCACCTGTTGCGCAAGAACAAAGTCAAGAACCTTTGCCTCACCCTCAAGAAGAAACTCCGCCACCGCCTGTTGCGCAAGAACAAAGTCAAGAACTTTTGCCTCAACCTCAAGAAGAAACTCCGCCACCGCCTGTTGCGCAAGAACAAAGTCAAGAACTTTTGCCTCAACCTCAAGAAGAAACTCCGCCACCGCCTGTTGCACAAGAACAAAGTCCAGAACTTTTGCCTCAGCCTCAAGAAGAGACACCGCCGTCCCCTGTTGCGCAAGAACAGGAACCTTTACCTAAACTTATTGTAAAATCTCGCCCAAAGATCCCGCTCCCTCCAGAAGAGGGCCCTCCCCCTGCATCTGACCATCCTGATCTTGCAAACAAAATGATGGACTATGGAACCATTGCAAAAGGAAGAGCCCCTTTGGCCATCTTAAATGCTGGTCAAGATCCCCAAAGCTACAAGTGGTACCTATTTTCTTCGGCTAAAAGAGGGATAGAAAACTCGTCCGATGTTATCGACATTGTGAGCATTTCAACTCACGCAGAGTCGTCAAAAAAAGGAGACGAGGTAAAAGCTCAGCTTATCCAACTCGGTCTCAAGCCAGAGCAGCTTCGTGTTGCTTATACCACAGGGAGCGATGACCAAGCGGGAAAAATCTATATTTTTGGTAAGTAACGTCAGTTCGACATCAAGAATTAACTAACTGTTTGAATTTACAACATTGTCATCCCCTTTGTTTGTCATCCTCGGGCTAGAAAAGGCTTGTTTTTCGAAGAAAAACAATGACTTTTCTTGAACCGAGGATC
>CAZSAH010000023.1:0-12315 GCA_964605015.1 uncultured Alphaproteobacteria bacterium
CTCTCCCCTTGTGGGAGAGGTCGCCCGATCGCAGAGCGATTGGGCGGGTGAGGGGAGGTATAACCATCCCCTAAAACCGATTGGTACGCGGAAATCCAACAGGGGGGAGTTTTCCTCCCTGACCGCGCTTTCCAAGCCACGGCAAAAGGTTTGACTCAAGCCGTGTTTTATCCCCGATTTTCCAAGATAAGCCATCGGCAAGGGTGAAGAACTTTGCGTCTGAGATGCCGCCGTCCTTATAGCGCTGAAGGATGACGCCTTTTCCGCGGGCCATTTCAGGGATTTCGTCTGCGTTGAAAATCAATAACTTGCGGTTTTTTCCAATGACAGCTAGGTGATCCCCCAGGACGTCTCGGCATAAAGCGGCGGTGGGGCCATCTACATTCAAGATTTGCTTGCCGCCTCGGGTTTGAGCCACAAGACCTGCGCGCGAGGTGATGAACCCGCGGCCATTCTGAGAGGCCACGAAAACCTTTCCCTCAGTTCCCGGCGCATGGACCAAGATATCCAGCACATCTTCCTCAGGGGCCAAATCAACCATTAAGCGCAAAGGGTCTCCATGGCCGCGCCCGCGGGGAAGCTTATCTGCGGAAAGGGTATAGACGCGTCCAAGGGTTGTGAAAATAAGAAGCTTATCCGTTGTTTCAGCTTTGAGAATAAACTTTTCTTCGTCCCCGTCCTTGTACTTAATGTCATCTGTTGTCAGGGCGTGGCCTTTTAAGGCCCTCAGCCATCCTTTTTGAGAGCACACAACGGTTATGGGTTCGCGCTCTATCATGGCCTCCATGGGGATGACAATGTCTTCAGGAGGGGTAGAAATCAGGGTCCTGCGGTGGCCTTCCTCGTGAAACTGGGTTTTCAGTTTTTCAAGGCTTTGAATAATGGTTTGCTGCTGTAAGGCGGGGGTGTTCAACAGCGCGACAAGAGCCGTTTTTTCATCGGTGAGGCTCTTGTGTTCTTTCCGGATTTCGATTTCTTCCAGCTTCCGCAAGCTGCGCAAGCGCATATTTAAGATGGCTTCGGCTTGAATCTCAGTCAGGCCCCATTTCTCTTGCATCAGAGGGGCGGGGTGGTCTTCTTCTCGAATCAGACGAATGACCTCATCAAGATTTAGATAGGCGATGAGGTATCCTTCAAGAACTGCAAGGCGGTGGTCGATCTTATCGAGGCGGAACTGGGTCGTGCGGCCGAGCACCTCAAGGCGGTGGTGGTAAAAGGCTTCTAAGACCTGTTTCAGGGTGTACACCCCAGGGATTCCCTTGCCGTCCACCACATTCATATTCAAAGGAATGCGGATGTCGAGATCCGTATGGCGAAACAGGGATTCCATCAAAACGGCAGGATCAACGCCTCGCGTTTTGGGCTCAAAAATAAGGCGGATCTTATCCGTTGATTCTTCTTTCATATCTGCCAAAAGAGGGAGTTTTTTATTCGCCAACAGATCGGCTATTTTTTCGACAAGTTTGGACTTTTGAACAAGATAAGGAATTTCGGTCACGAGAATATGGTATTGACCAAAGTCAAGCTTTTCCACTTCCCATTTGGCACGCAGGCGAAAGCTTCCCCGGCCTGTTTGATAGGCTTTGAGGATATTGTCATGGCTTTCTACCAAAAGTCCCCCGGTGGGGAAATCGGGCCCCGGAATGTGATGAACAAGCTCTTCGATGGAAATGTCAGGGTTTTTGATAAGGGCAATGACTCCCTCACACACTTCCCGAGGATTATGGGGGGGGATGCTTGTGGCCATGCCCACCGCAATGCCTGTGGCGCCATTGATTAAAAGATTGGGGAGGGCGGACGGCATGACCACCGGCTCTTCATTCTCTCCGTCATAGGTGAATTTGAAGTCGACAGCGTTTTGGTCAAGCCCGTCCATTAAGGCTTCTGCTGCCGCCGTAAGACGCGCTTCCGTATACCGCATGGCAGCGGCGGAATCCCCATCAATGTTTCCAAAGTTCCCTTGCCCATCCACAAGGGGAACGCGGACGGCAAAGTCTTGAGCAAGGCGCACCATGGCGTCGTAAATAGATCCTTCCCCATGGGGGTGAAATTTACCAATCACATCCCCCACCACACGGGCGCATTTTTTATAACCTGATTTAGGGTCTAGCTTGAGCTCACGCATGGCATAGAGAACGCGACGATGGACGGGCTTTAAGCCATCCCGCACATCGGGCAAAGAGCGCTGCATAATGGTGGAGAGGGCGTAAGAGAGATAGCGCTCGCCAAGGGCTTCAACAAGTTCCACATCACGGATAGTCATAGTGCATTCCTCATTTTAACAAACTGCTGTACCAACCGGGCTCTGGCTGGGGGCAGGGGACGACCTAAAAGATTTCTTTCCAGAAAGTAACCTGTGAGATGCAGGGCGTCGAGGATTTCTTGATGCCCTAAGTGCGTTTTTGTGCTTTTTTCAACGAGAAAGGCAGGGAGAGCCAAAAGCTTCCCTTGATAAGGCTGTGCAATCGCCTCGCAAACAGCGTGTCCTGTTCGAGGAGAAACGGCCACAAGACCTGTTGTCACGCCGGTGACGGCACACATTTTAAGATTAAGGCCATACCCAAGTTCTTCCAAAAGGGAGAGCTCAAAAAAGATATAAGACTGGATCCAGTTGTCTGAGGGGAGCTCTTTTAACAAAATCTCAAAATTTTCATAAAGATGGGGATAGGCGTTTCGTTCGGGAAGGCCCAGCTGACAAAGGGTGGCTGCACTGATAAGGGCGGCAAGAGGACCCGGCGCATCCAACAGATGGGCAGTATTTGCTGATAAGGGCTCAAGGTTCCAATAGCCTATGTGGGTTTCAAGGCGGGCGCCCCAGCGTGCCTTCATTTTTTCCCCGCATTGGATCCAGCCTTTTGTTTTGGAGCTTCCCGCGAAAACGCCCGTGCATCGCCCATGGGAGTGGGTGAAGAGACTGACAATCTGCTTGCGCTCTCCTAAGCTTTGTGTGTGGAGGATAATGCCCTCGTCCTGCCATTCCATTGAAATATCTTTCGATTTAATAAAGCCTAATCTTAGAGCATGTTGAAGAGGATGTAAAAGCATCTGAGGCCTATGTCACAATAAAAAAGCCTTGAAAGGCTTAATAAAACGCACTATATCATCACTAGAAAACAATTTTATGGGGTTGCTGTTTTCTGAAAAGTGTTTTTAGTGAATTTGATGTTTAAGGAGTGTTATGATGTTACGTGTTAAAAAAATTGTTGCTTTGCTGATAGCTGTCATGTCCTTTTCTAAAGAAGAAGCCTTTGCAGGCCCAAGAGGCCGCTATTTCTACGATGACCACGGAGGCATGTATGTCAAGGTGAGGCCTTGTCGCCGCATGAGGATGCATCCAGCAGGTGTTTGTTTTCCAAGACCCATGTGCAGAAGATGTGCGATGGTCATTCCACCTCACCCAGCGATGAGGTTGGTAGTGAGGCCTGCTTTCCATAGGCCATTCCATAGGCATATGAGAGTAGCGCTTAGGCCTGTTGGTCATGGACATGTATTTCATGGCCCTGCGTTTCGTGGGCCTAGAATGATACACAGAGTGAGACGGCATTCTCTTTAAAAAGTTAACCCTATGCTTGCGTATAGCCTGGGGTCGTTAATCCAGTCTGGTTTGACTTTGACGTGAAGAAAAAGATGAACGGGCCTGTCTAAAACTTCCACGAGTTGTCGGCGGGCCGCTTCGCCGATAGCTTTGATTTGCCGACCGCCCTTTCCTAACACGATAGGGCGCTGGCTGGTCCGCTGTACATAGATGCATTGGGAAATTTTAACGCTTCCGTCCTTAAATTCTTCCCAGGATTCGACCTCAACCCAAAGAGCGTAGGGGAGTTCTTCATGAAGACGATGGAAGAGTTCTTCCCGTGTGATGTCTGCACTCAAAAGTCTGAGAGGCAGGTCACTGAGCTGATCTTCAGGAAACAACCAGGGGCCTGGGGGCAGGGCGGTGGCCCAATAGGTTTTAATGTCTTGAATGCCGTCGCCCTTGAGGGCCGAAATCATAAAAATCTTCTCAATAAAGGGGCGTGAGAATTGTGCTGCCAAGGCCAATAGCTGATCTCGAGGAATCAGATCAATTTTATTGAGAACAAGAGCCACCTTCTTTTTCGTAGCATGAAGGTGATCTAAAATAAGGGTCGTGTCGTCAAAATTTTTACGGCTGACATCCACAATAATCATGATGCCATCCGTATCCCCAAGACTATCCCACGCATTACGCACCATTGCTTTTTCAAGGCGCCGTTTGGGGGAAGAAAAAATGCCGGGCGTGTCAATGAGAATGATTTGCGCTTTTCCCTCAAGGGCCACGCCTAAAATGCGATTACGGGTGGTTTGAACTTTTGGGGAAACGATCGTGACCTTGCTTCCCACAAGGTTGTTGATTAAGGTTGATTTGCCTGCATTAGGGGCGCCAACAACGGCCACAAAGCCACAGCGAGGGTGCGTCATCATCATCTTATTCACTCAAGATCTCTAGCATGCGCTGGGCCGCATTCTTTTCGGCAAGCTGCTTGGAGGGGCCCTCTCCTTGAATAGGGTCGCATCCCTGAACCCGGACTTCTACCTTAAAGCAGGGGGAATGGGAGGGCCCTGAGGAGCTCACCAGCACATAAACGGGATGGGTTTTTCTTTGCGCTTGCGCCCATTCTTGAAGCATGGATTTAGGATCAAGTGGAGGTTTTTGAGAGCGCGTTATATAATGTTTCCAATAGTGGTGGATGAAGGACTGGGCGGCCTCTATCCCCCCATCTAAATAAAGAGCCCCAATGAGCGCCTCACATCCATCTGCGAGTAAAGTTTCCAGGCGTCTGTTGTGGGATGAGCTTTTCTCTCGGCTGAGGCGCATGACTTGATGAAGGGAAAGCGCTTCAGCAATGCTAACGAGTGTTTCTTTCCGGACAAGATCTGCAAACCGCTTTGCCAAATCTCCCTCTGGTTCTTGAGGAAATTCTTTGAACAGCCACTGGGCTATGATAAGGCCCAGGACACGGTCCCCTAAGAATTCGAGTCGTTCAAAGTTCCGTCCTTGCCCGGGGGGCAAGGCACTGGGGTGCGTTAAGGCTTGTTCCAAAAGAGAGGTATTTTGAAAGGTATATCCTATATCCTTTTCAAAATCCTGCATTAATGGATACCCTTTCCTATGCGGTTATAATGAGCCGTAAAAGGCCACTTCCAAATTTCCCACAGAGCGATGTGGCCCCCTGTTGAAAAGAAAATAAAGTTCGCGTGGCCAATGAAATTTTCCAAAGGAATGTATCCCACAATGTTTTGAGCACGGCTATCATTTGATCCATCGCGATTGTCGCCCATCATAAAATAATGGCCTAGGGGAACATGATAGACGGGTGTATTGTCATAGGTTCCTTCTCCAAAGGGGACTTGCTTGATGATAAGATGTTTTAAGCCATTGGGGAGGGTTTCAATGAATTGAGGGGCGCTCAACACTTTTGAGGAGGTCCCCGTATCATTAGCTGTTTTAACGTCTCCATTGGGCACCACAGGGCAGACCACATCATTAATATGCAGAAGGCCATCCTTCATCTGGATGCGATCGCCAGGTAATCCAACAACGCGCTTAATAAAATCCATGTTTGGATCAGTAACGGAGCGGAAAACGGCCACGTCTCCAAGCTTGGGCTCGCCGCTCCAAATGCGTCCTGAAAAATAATCGATATAGCCCCCAAAAGGAATGGAATAACGACTGTACCCATAGGCAGTCTTGGAAACAAACAGATTATCGCCAATCAAAAGGGTGGGAATCATGGATCCTGATGGAATGTGAAAGGGTTGTAACCAAAGCGTACGGATAAGAAGCGCAAGCAAAATGGCGTAAAAAAGAGCTTTTACATTCTCCCAAAGGGTATCTGTGTGTTTATGAGCTTGTGTTGTCATTGATATTTTCCTAAAGTTTCTCCCTTAAAGGTACGGGGAATAGTCTTTTGAATCAAGAAATAAAAACAATATGGCCAAAATCTGTTGTCTTCATTGGGGTGGCCTCAGGTTGGGGAGCGCAAGTCCGGGAAACGGAAAAAGGCCCAGAAGCTCTGCGTAAATCAGGGATTTTATCGACTCTGACATGCCACTGGGCATGGAAAGAAACCATTTTTCCCCTTAAATCCGCACAAGAAATTTCTTTGCCATCAGGAGTGACGACGCTCCCCTATATCGAAGATGTCTGTAAACGAACGGCCCTTTCCGTTGCCGAAGCGCTCCGCCAGGATCATTTTCCTGTTGTGATTGGGGGAGACCATGTGGTGGCAGCGGGCACATGGGCCGGCGTCACGGCTCAATTAAAGGCTCAAGAAAAGTTCGGCCTTCTGTGGATTGACGCTCATATGGATGCGCACACCATGGAAACAACCCCTTCCCAAGCTTATCATGGCATGCCTTTGGCAAACTTGTTGGGGTATGGCGAGCCCTCCCTTGTGAATATCTTAGAAAAAGGACCCGTCTTAAACCCTCAGCACGTCTGCCTCATAGGGGTACGGAGTTATGAGGCCGGAGAAGCGGCTCTTTTGAAACGACTGGGCGTGCGCATTTATTATATGAGTGATGTGCAGGCCCGTGGCTTTGACGTTGTTTTTCAAGAAGCGCTTCAGTATGTCAAACAAGGCACCCAGGGGTTTGGCGTCACACTGGATCTGGATGCCTTTGATCCTCAGGATGCCCCCGGGGTAGGAACCCCTGAATCTGATGGCTTAACGCCTCAGGATGTCCTTCCCGCCCTGGTCAGGCTTCGTCAGGAGCCAGATTTCAAGGCCCTTGAAATTGTGGAATATAATCCTGATCGCGATAGGGGTGAAAAAACGTTGCGCCTTACACGTGATTTATTAACACATATTTTACCTCATTCAGCCATGATGGACGGACAAGACGTGGATTAAAAAAAGGAAAGAGAATGGGCACACAAGAGATCATCCAGCGTGAAGCTTTGGTGTGTGCCCCCAATTATACCCCTCTTCCTGTTGTGTTGTGTAAAGGACAAGGGGTGTGGCTCTGGGATGTTGAGGGCCGCAAGTACCTTGATATGATGTCTGCCTACTCAGCCATGAGCTTTGGTCACTGTCACCCCCGTCTTGTCAAGGCCTTAACTGACCAAGCCCACACACTGACCTTAACATCGCGGGCCTTCCACACAGATAAGCTGGTCCCGTTTTTAGAAAAAGCCTGTGGATTGTCTGGCTTTGAGATGGGACTTCCCATGAATACGGGGGTGGAAGCCGTGGAAACCGCCCTGAAACTCGCGCGACGATGGGGGTATGAGGTGAAAGGGATTCCCCCCGACCAGGCTGACATTATTGTCGCCGAAAATAATTTTCATGGGCGCACAACCACAGTCATCAGTTTTTCAACAAACCCCTTAAACCGAAAAGATTTTGGACCCTTCACGTCGGGGTTTAAAGCCATCCCTTTTGGCGATGCTCATGCCTTAGAACAAGCCATAACGCCCACTGTGTGTGCCTTTCTTGTCGAACCCATTCAAGGAGAGGCGGGCATTATTATCCCTCCTAAGGGATGGCTGGAGGAGGTACGTCGCCTTTGCACACGCCACAAAATCCTCTTAATCCTTGATGAGGTTCAGTCAGGATTGGGGCGCACGGGAAAAATGTTTGCCTTTCAACATGAAAACATGCGCCCAGACATTCTTCTTCTTGGCAAAGGATTGGGCGGGGGGATGGTCCCCCTGTCCCTTGTGTTGAGCCGAAAAGACATCCTCTCTCTGATGACGCCAGGAAGTCATGGCTCAACCTTTGGCGGCAATCCTCTAGCCTGCGCCGTCGGTCACGAGGCCTTGTGCATCCTTGAAGAGGACCGCCTGGATCAACATGCCGCCGAGCTTGGTGCCTATATGCTCCAGCGGCTTGAGGGACTGCGCTCTCCCCTCATCAAAGAGGTGCGCGGGAAAGGCCTGTGGGCAGGGGTGGAATTCTACCCAGACCGTGCCAGTGCGCGCGAAGTTTGCGAAAAAATGCTCTCAAAAGGAGTGCTTTTCAAAGAGACGCATGGGACCATTGTGCGCCTTGCTCCTCCTTTGGTGATAACAAAAGAAGAGCTTGAGAGTGGACTGAAGGCTTTTGAGGCGGTTTTGAAAGAGTTGGAATAAGGGAGAAGTGTTGTCTTAAGCTTAACAGAAGAATATACATGGTAAGCTCTCTGCAGTCTTTTGCCATTTTATATTTATACTTTATCATAAATTTTCTATAGGAGCAAACATTCCGATTGGCCATTTGGCAAATAGTCTCATCCCTTAACTCACCCCTGGGAAAAAATTCTTTACAATGACACCGTATATGGTATCATTTTTTATGAGCAAGATTGAGAAACTCATTGCCTCTATGAAGCGAAATCCAAAAGGAGATTGGCTTATAGCTGATCTTAAAAGGATTGCGCAAAGATTTGATATTGAATTTCGCCAACCTGGCAGTAGCCATGTAACTTTTCGAACACGAGCCGGAAAAAAGTTAACGGTTCCAGCTCACAAGCCGATAAAACCTATTTATATCACACTGTTTGTCGAGTTTGTTGAAAAACAAGGAGAGATTGATGAAAAATGAATTGCCTTATGCAACGATTATTCGTCCCCTGATGGAAGAAGAAGGGGGAGGGTATTTGGCCGAGTTTCCTGATCTTCCCGGGTGTTATGGAGATGGAGAAACTCCTGAACAAGCCTTAAGAGAAGCTGAGAGTGCGATGCTTTCTTGGATAAAGACTTCAGAAGAATTTGGGGATCCTATTCCTGTTTCGAAACAAGGATTTAGTGGCCAATGGAGGATGCGAGTGCCCAAAAGCTTACATGCAGAGCTTACCTATCGAGCGAAATATGAAGGGGTCAGCCTGAATACTCTGGTGGCAACCATCCTCGCGGAGTATATAGGACAAAGTGTGAGGGGCGAGAAGCAGTCGACCCATCATTCCTAATCCACCCCTGGGAAAACCTCATCTGATCGCCCCATGAAGAAGTTGGCGACCATTCCCAACCACTCGCGGGCGCTGGCATGCCACCCATCCAGATTCAGCTGAAGGCCGATAAAAAACCAGGGCTCATACTTGCCCGGTGTATGATAATCAACGGGATAGGGAATGACAGTAAAGCCTGCTTTTCGGAAAAGGCCAACGGCACGTGGCATGTGATAGGCCGATGTCATGAGGATCCATTTATCCTGGGGTTTGGGATGAAGCATCGCGGCTGTTTTGAAAGCGTTATCCTTTGTATCTTTCGAATCCCCTTCAAAAAGAAGAGGGGAGGGGGCTATGTTTAAGGCCTGGAGCTCCTTTTTGGCGGTTTCGACTTCAAAAGGGTTTCCTGTAAAGACAAACCGAAGATGGGGGTGGTGAGGGATAAGCTGGACAAAACGGATAAATCTTCCGGCTGCTAAATTATAAGCCGTTTCTCCCCGTCCGTAGGTGGTTATGCGATCAAAACTTCCTCCTAGTAGGATAACTCCTTTGGCATCTTGAGGAATTCTCTCAATTTTTGGAAATCGATTTTCCAGGGCTTCAAGGGTCCACAATCCAACGGGAACAATAGCAAAAAAGACAAATCCGCTGCAGCCGGTAAGGATCAGCCTTTTCCCCCAGGTGTTCTTTTTAAAAGCGAAAAGGACGCCACCCATGACCAGAAGAACCACGAACACCATATCAATGTTAATGATCCACCAGCCAAAAAAGCGATAAATTGATTCAAATAAAGCCATGTGCGCCTCCTGAGTAAATATTTTGTTTTTCTCTTGAAATAAAACAGACATCCCTCTACTTTACAAGTATGAATAGAAAGGATGCAGATCATGAAACATTGGGGTGATGTTGTGAGTGGGGCGGGGACAATAGTGCTGTCCCTTTTGTCGTGCGCGGTGTGTCCCTTCTGCTTACCCCTGTATGCAGGTCTCTTCAGCATTATTGGCATTGAGCTTGGCAACATTCATGAGTTCTTCTTCCCCATTATGATTGGCTTTGCAGGTGTGACCTTGGGGCTTATGGCCTATCAAATCTCTACCCACCATGGAAAGTGGGGTCCCTTTAAGATAGCCCTTGGGGCCGTTATTGGCATGGGGATGTGTGCTTTTTATGGGTATGAGTATCTTTTATACTTATGTCTTGCGTTGTTTATGGGGAGCGTTTTGTGGAACAAAAGATCACTCACCCATCCGGAACACGGGTGTTGTTGACCCCGCTTCCTCTTGTGCTGGACTTGGATGGGACGCTCATTCGAACGGATACATTTCACGAAATGGTGCGCCGCCTTTTTTACCAAAAGCCGTGGCGCCTGCTGGCGCTTCCCTTTTGGTTTTTAAAGGGGAGGGCTTTTGCCAAGGCGCGCCTTGTGGAAGAAACGGACCTTAATCCAGCTCGTCTTGCTTACAATCTCCACGTCTTAAATTTTGCAAGGGCAGAAGCCGAAACGGGGCGCCCGCTTATTCTGGCCACAGGGACCAACCAAAAGATAGCGCGTGAGATCGCAGACTATGTGGGGATTTTCCAAGAGGTTATTGGAAGCAACGACCACCTCAACATGACGGGTATGAACAAGAAAAACGCCCTGACAGAGCGGTTCGGGGAGGGTGGTTTTGATTATGCGGGGGATTCCCATAAAGACCTCCACATCTGGGAAGTAGCGCGCTGCGCCCTTGTTGTGAGCCCCCAATGGGGAGTGTTAAAAAAGCTCCATGCCTTGCGAGGCCCAGAAGATATTATGCATTTTCCCCGAGAGATGTCACGTGTGTGGGCGCTTTTTCTTGGTCTGCGCCCGTTGTTTTGGTTGTGTAATCTGGGGGTGCCTTCCCTGTCCCTTTTTGTTGCTCTGTGTGCGTTGACATCAGGGCTCTTGATTGTGGGGGACCTTGTGACGCTTGATCAGGAAAGAGGAGGTTCTGTTAAAAAGTCAGTGTTTGCAGAGGGGCATCTTCATTTGACGACCGCTTTTCTTTTGGCGTCTTTTTTGACTGTTCTTCCCCTTGTTCTCTTCCCTTTTCTCTGTGTTTTGCTGCCGTTCTTTGTCGCAACAGATTTAGGAACCCGAAAAGCATCTCAGCCCCTTCGTTGGGGTCTTTTAAGCTTGATTTATCTCTTAAGCCTCCATCTCTTCCTCATATAAACGAAGAGGGGTGAGCTTTTGCTCAAAGCGCAGCCCATTCACATAGACAAGCAATTGGGCTTTTGAAAAATACTTTCCGTCTTTCCAATACGCAAGCCCATGATTGCGCAACGCACTCTTGGTGGGGTGAAAGCCCTTTGACAGGGCCCATTCTTCTATATGACACAGGGACACATAGAGAGGGTCTTGAGGGAGGCTGCAGTGGCGAGCAGATGCCTTGCGTTTCTTGGAGTGGGTCTTTGTGAGGGTCCACTGGTGGGCGCGCGTCTTCCATTGCAGGCTTGTCGAATGGGTCATCGGAGCATACTGGGACACGAGTTCTGCCATTTTTTCGACATCTTGGGGCATCCTTGCTTCCCAATCGGGGCAGAGGGTATGAGTTGATTTTTCTTCCCTTAGCCCAAGTTTTGTGATTTTTTTGCTTACAGACGTCACGCTTTTGTTCAAGGCAGCGGCAATAACTTTAAGTTGAATGTGGTGCTTAAAAGCAGTCGTAAGGCAGATGTTTTGCCAGGGTAACCAGCGTGGTTTTGAGGCGGTGGAAAGCATTTTTTAACTCCTTTTTGTTTTTCTTAATTGTCCAATAAAAACATGACTAGCATGCAAAAATTAGATACCATATGTTTATCGTTCTTCCAGAGAATTGTCAATAAAATTTTAACTTTAGGATTGGCCATATGGGGGCGGGGGCATGCATCAAAGAAAAAGAGGGGGGATCACTCCCCCCTCCCTCTTGTGTGAGCGGTGTAGCCTAGGCTGACTGTTTCACCGCACGAGAGTTTACGCTATGTGCGTTTGAGCGTCGGAGCCCTCCGTTTGCTGGCTCCTCTAGCCTTTGACTTAGACGCTACTTTTCCCTTTGCTTTTCCTTTAGGAGCTGCTTTCTTAGGAGCGGCCTTCTTAGGAGCTGCTTTCTTAGGAGCTGCTTTCTTAGGAGCTGCTTTCTTAGGAGCTGCTTTCTTAGGAGCTGCCTTCTTAGGAGCTGCTTTCTTAGGAGCTGCCTTCTTAGGAGCTGCCTTCTTAGGAGCTGCCTTCTTAGGAGCTGCTTTCTTAGGGGCTGCCTTCTTAGGAGCTGCTTTCTTAGGGGCTGCCTTCTTAGGAGCTGGTTTTCCTTTAGGAGCTGCTGCTGGTTTAGCTGCTGCTGCTTTACCAGCTGTTGCTTTCCCTACGGCTGCTACTTTACCAGCTGTTGCTTTCCCTACGGCTGCTACTTTACCAGCTGTTGCTTTCCC
>CAZSAH010000023.1:12415-24175 GCA_964605015.1 uncultured Alphaproteobacteria bacterium
TACGGCTGCTACTTTACTGACTATTGCTTTCCCTACGGCTACTCCTTTACCGGCTATCGCTTTTCCTACGGTTACTACTTTAGCGACTGTTGCTTTTACTGGAGCTGCTGGAGGCTGCTTCGTAGCGGCGGCGAGTGCTGCCGCCTCCTGAGTTGCTTTGAGTGCTGCCGCTGCTTCCTCGTTTGCTTTCTTCGTAGCTGCCGCTGCCGCTGCTTCGGCCTCTGCTTTCTTCTGAGCTGCTTCGGCCTCTGCTTTCTTCTGAGCTGCGTCGTCTTCTGCTTTCTTCTGAGCTGCGTCGTCTTCTGCTTTCTTCTGAGCTGCGATTATTGCTGCTGCACTCTTAGCTGCTTCGTCTGCGATTCTTGCGTCGTCTTCTGCTTTCCTCTTAGCGTCTTCGGCTTTTCTTTTGAGTTTCGCAGCATCTTCTAGGGCTTTTTCATGAGCTTCTTTGAGCTCTGCTGCTTTCTTAGCTGCTTGGTCCGTAGCTTTTTGGAGAGCCTGTGTGGCTTGAGCTTGCTGATCTGCTTTCTCTTTCTCTTGAGCTAGTCTGAGAGCTTCTGCCTCCTTAGCTGTTTTTTCCTCAGCTTGTCTGCGTTCCTCTGCGGCTTTAGCTTCCAGCGCTTCTTTCACTTTCTCTTGCTCTTGTCTGAGCTTTTCTGCCTCCTTAGCTGTTTTTTCCTCAGCTTGTCTGAGTTCCTCTTTGATTTTAGCTTCCAGCGCTTCTTTCTCTTTCTCTTGATCTAGTCGGAGAGCTTCTGCCTCAGTCTTGGCTTTTTCCTCAGCGTGTCTGATTTTTTCTGCGTCAGCAGTGAGCTGAGCCAGCTGGAGTTCCTCTTTGATTTTAGCTTCTTGCTCTGTTTTCTTTTGCTCTTGAGCTAGTCTGAGAGCTTCTGCTTCAGTCTTGGACTTTTCCTCAGCTTGTCTGCGTTCCACTGCGGCTTGAGCGTCCAGCGCTTCTTTCTCTTTCTCTTGCTCTTGTCTGAGCTTTTCTGCCTCCTTAGCTGCTTTTTCCTCAGCTTGCTTGAGTTCCTCTGCGGCTCTAGCTTTCTGCTCTGCTTTGGTGGCCTCCTGAGCTTTTCTCAGCTCTTCTTTCTCTCGAGCTGCGGTTTCCTGAATTTTTTTCAGCGCTGCTTCTTCCCTAGTTTTCTGCTCTGCGTTATCTCTTGTCGCCTCTTCTTCTGCTTGCCTCTTAGCGTTTTCGGCTGCTCTTTCGCGTGCCTCAGCTTCTTCTTGCGCTCTAGCTGCTGCGTTTTTAGCTTCTGCTGCCCCAGCTGCGACATCCGCCATAAGGGCGGCGCGCTCTTCTGCGCTCAGTGCTGCTAGCTGTGCTGTTGCCTTGTTTAATCGCTTTTCTTCCTCTACTTGTGCTTCCGCTCGTGCATCTGCTTCATCTAATGCAGATCGCGCAGCAGCGAGCGCCTGACTTGCCCCCTCAGACGCCTCGTCTTTTGCGTTGTATGCTGCGTCTATGGCGGATTGTATCTCACCCTCTTTTCTTTCTAGCTCAGCAAGTTTGTCGCGGAAGTCTTTTTCAGTTTTAGCCCATGGCAATGCTTGCATCGCCTTTGTGGTTGCTTCTGCTAGCTCCCTTTTCTTATCAGTTACTAGGTTGTTGGCGGCTTCCTCTTGCGTGGCGTCCGCTGTTCTCTGCGCCATCTCTGCAGCCCACACCGCGTATTGTGCCTCTTGCTCCTTCTGTTTTAAAGCAGCGAGAGAAGCTTCGTCCTGTAGTGAGAGAGGGGGAGGGAAAAGAAGGTTCATGGCAGCCTCTACTGGAAGGTTGCTTGCCTTTGTCACGGCGATTGCCAACTGCCCTTCCATTTTGGGTATGGCAGACTCCTTGATGTGTGCCATTGATAGGGATTGCAGTGCCTCTGCTAACAAGTTTGTCTGTTGTTGTTGTAGCCCCAATTGTTGGAGTTCTCTCTTTTTTTGAGAGAGTTGTCTTTCTGCCACACCTCCGGCTTCAAGCTTTGTGAGGGCCGTCTGTGCGATTTCTGGCAAGGCTGTCTTTTTGTCTGCTTTCTGTTCTATTTCTTGCTTACGTAGTTCTGCTTTTGTTGCTGCTTTTGCAGCGTCTAATTGGGTTTTTGTTAAACTCTCTATTATTGCGGGAAATACCTCTTTTGCCTTTTTCAGGAAGTTCTCCTGTAGGGCCGTCTGTATGGCGGCTATTTTGCGGGCTTCTTCAAATTTCCTCATAGCATTCTGCTGGCTTTTTTCGTCTTTCTCTGTAGCTGTTTTCATTGCAGCTTGTGCGTCTTTATTTGCGTTCTGTAGCCGCAAGGCTAGTTTTTCCTCGATGTCTTGGAATCGACGGACGCTATTCCTTGCGTTTTGGGTGTCTTCCGCGGCACGCTCTGCCTCTAGTTTTAGCTCCAAGGCATCTCCCGTTGCCCTCACTAAATTTTCTGCTGTAGGGAGCGGTGGCGGAGGGGTGTACTCGAATTGGGCTTGGTTTACGGCCTCTGCTATTGCTCGTGCGCGGCGTATGTCTTCCCGGTTGTATGCAGCAGCAACATCTACAGGTTTAGCCTGCTTAGCTTTTGTTCGTAACTCTGTTTCTGCTTTTTTCAGTGCATCTTCCTTTAGCTGTGCGCGCTTTAGGGCGTGGCCCGCTTGTGCTATACGGCTTACGATATACTGCACTTTTGCGCCTTCTATTGCATCCTTAAGCATCTCCACTGTAATGGAGACGTCTTCTGTTATTCCCAATTGTCTTTTTATCCATGCATGGGTGAAAACGTTGTGATCGGCGCTTTGCTTTGGTATGGCATCTATATCGTCCTGCGTCTTGGGCAGGAAGTCTAGCCAGTTCTGCCACTTTCCTGCCTTCTCGATTGCGGCCTTGTGTGCCTTGGTTGCTTTTGTTACGCTCGTGTCTGGGTTCGGTGCGTCTGCGGTCCCTAACTCTAACTCTAACTGGCGTTTCGCTATATTCGCCATTATGTGAGGTAGCTCTGGAGACGTAGAGTCGGGATCGAACCCTTGGAGCGCTGCCTCCTCCTTTATCTGCATGTCTATTGCTAGTGCATCCGCAGCAGCCATCTCCTTGTTCTCTTCTTCTAACCTTTGTTTGGTGGTGGTTAGTGTTGCAGCAAAGGTTTTTGAGTCCTTTATTGCGGCCAGCATTGCATTCTGATCTTCCTCATCCAAGGCGAGGAAATCAAAAAGATGGGATGCATCAATCTGACCGTTTTGCAATGCTTCCAGTCGTGCTAGAAGGGTGGCCGACTCCTCTGCTTCCTTTGCGCTATGGTTTGCCGCTTCTGTTGCGGTCATCTCTTCTGCTGCGTCAACGTATCCGCGGAACAACTTTTTTACTTTTTGTTCCCATTGCGCTTCAGGAGTTGCTGGGTTAGCCAATTGTGTTAGTAGGCGTAGTGAGGCTGCCAGGTCGGCGTCGTCTTGTCTCCATCGAGCTTCGTTTCTTGTTCGCTCTTCCTTTAGTGTTGCTGCTTGCATTTCCTGAAATGCTTCATCATATTCATTCTCTTTTTGGTTTTCCAGGATTCTTGCACTGTCTAGATCTTTTTGTTTTTCCTCTAGTTCTTTGGCGCTTTCGCCCACGGCAGCTTGGTGTAATTTTTCTATTTCCCGTAACTCTTGAATCCTCTTCTCTGCTCCCGCCTGACCGATGGGGGTTTGTGATGCCTCATCTGTTAATAGCCATTTCTGTACGGCCAACATTTCATCTTGCGTGCTCAGTACGCCTCGTCTCGCCGTCATGTTGCGTAGGTCTGCTTCGTTGAAGGCGTATTCTGCTTGTAATCTTTGTTTTGTCGTGTCTAGGGTTGCGTTAAGCGCTGCTTGGGTTTTGCCTATTGCGGTGCGTTCAGCAGGAGAGATCTCCACTTGAGCCAGCCTATTTTTTAGGTCGGCTTGACGCTCTTGTATCTGGTAGGAGTACGTTGCTCGCTCTAGGCGGTCTTGTAGAGGGTCAAACAACAGTGATTGCTGTGTGTTACTTATCTTCTTGGATAGGTCGAACATTGAGTTGTCTATCGCTTCTTGGCGGTTTGATAGGTCTGCATATTCTGCTTCCTTTCCTGCTACAAGGAGAGGTTGTGGAGCACGGCGTCGAGGTGCCCTAAGATCTGGCTCCGTACCGAGAGGTTGTCCCCACGCAAAGGGTTGTGGTGCCCGATAGTCTCCCGGAGGGGAGGCGTAGATTGGTTGCCCAGTGTCTGCGTCATAGGCGATGACTTCTCGGACTGGTTGTCCTCCAAAGAGAGGTCCAGGTTGTCCAGGGTGAGAGAATGGGTCAAAGCGAGGTCGAGGGTATTTTTCGTCCCCAAAGGGTGTTTTCTCCTCAACAAGACGTTGTTTCGCCCTAAGGGATTCTTTATAGAGGGCCACTTGATCCCGCAAGGCGTCTATTTCTCTCCCTAGAGAGGCTCTCTGTGCGCGCAAGTTATCTTCTTGGTTTTGCAGATCTGATATTTTTGTTGCGTCTGGAGTTGCACCTCTTTCCAATGTGCGCAATTTGTTCGATACATCCACGAGTTGTTCGAACAGCGGAGTGTCTGTTTTTTCTAGAAAATTAATCACGCTTTCTCGGATCTCATTCTCTTGTTGTAGGTAGTCATCGAGGAGAACCTGTAGCAGTCTTTCTCTTGCTTCCGAGTTGCCAGGCTTCCTATTCTCTTTATCTACAAAAGTTATATCATCTTTTGCCTTGGTAAGCGCTATCTGTGCTTCATCTAGCGTTTGATAGGTCGGAGGTGGTGCTGGTTGTCTTCCGCTAGCCAATGCTTTGGTTTTGTTGTGTAAAGAATCAAACCATGCTTGAGACATAGTCACTACCTTCCGTAGCGCTTCGTCTTGTTCTGCGTCGTCGTTTTTTAGATGTGCTTGTTGCGCTTCATTCCATACTATGAATGCATCATCTGCGGCTAGTTGGGCCTTCGCAAGAGTTAGTTTTTTATGTGCTCGTTCGAGTGCTTCATCGTCTATTCTAAGCAGACTATCATCCATGGATTTGACCGCCATCTGTGCGTCGCGCAGTGACGTTTCTAAGTATCCTCGATCCGTTTGTGTATTACGTATGTTCGTCTCTGTTTCGGTTAGGGCTTCTTGTTGCAGAGCTTGGGCTTCGGGTGTCAATGCAGCCTCTTCGTCTCTTAGCGCCCGGTGCTGCACGCTCAAGTCCTGTATGATTGCATCCAATCTTTCTTTTTCTTGTGTGTTGCCTGCATCCCCCGCTGTCTTTGCGAGTTGTTTTGTTTCACTGATGCTCATGCTTAGTGCATTTGCTTCGGGTGTGATTCGTGCAAGATAGGCTTGTTTCACCTGCAGCCTTTCATAGGCTGAAACTGGAGCTGCAGCTGCAGCGTCAGGTCGTGTTTCTACTATGCCTGTAGGTGCGGTCCGTCCTATCTTGCCTAGCTCATCCAGCATGTTTAGCACAAAAGGACTCCCGCCTGGTACGTCTCCTGTCGCAGCAGCTGGGGGTGCGAATGGTGTGGCGGCGATGTTGGGACGGGGTAGGGCTATTAGAGGAACCGGGGGTACGCTTTTCAGTTCGTCGACTTTGTCTCGCAGTTCCTCTAGTTGATTCTCCAGTAGGCGTTGAGCTTCTTCGGCGGCATTTCGTGCGGCGATTGCCTTTTGCCGTTGTTCTGTTAGAGGGACTAGTTCTGTGGGTAGAGCTCCTCTGGCCTCTGCCGCGCTATATGCGTCCATCGCGCTTCTTGCTTCTGCGTTCAGTGCGTCTACTTGATTCTTTACTTCGGTTAGTTCACCTTGTCCTGCTTCCACTAGAGCTTCTGCTCGCCCTAGAACCTCACTTGGTGCTAAAGACGCTATTGGCCCTATTTGTAGGTCTGTCAATTGTTTTTGCACTGTTAAGAAAGAGGCGTTGCCTGGTAACAGGGTGTCCATGCGTGCGCTCAGCATTTTTATCAGTGTGTCTTGTAGCGTGCTTCCTGTTGCTCTCAAAGCATTTTCCCGCGCTGATGATATTGGAAGCCAATACCCACCACCACGCTCTACCATCAGAATAGCAGACTCTGGAAGTGCATGCTCCGAGGGAAGATCAGCATCAGAGTGATAGCTAGGTTCGTCTGCTGGAGCTGGAGCCACGTGAGGAGCCACTGCCACCGCTGGAGGAGCCACGTGAGGAGCCACTGCTGCTACTGGCGCTGGAGCTGCTGGAGCTGGAGCTGGAGCTGGAGCTGGAGTTGCTACTGGCGCTGGAGCTGCAGCTACTGGCGCTGGAGCTGGAGTTGCTACTGGAGCTGCACCCGCTGCTGCTGCGGCAAGGCGCGCCTTCTCTGTCTCCAGAGCGCGTTCCGCGGCGTCCAGTCTTTCTCTGGCTGCATCTGCTACGGCTAGTAGCGCTATATGGCGCCGCTCCGCTGCGTTAGCTATCGTTGTGTCGGGTGATCTAAGGTCCTTTTGTATCTCTGCTATCGGTTTATTCGCATCTTCTACTGCCGTGCGCGCCTCTTCCAGCTCTTCCTGTGCTGCGGCTAAAGGATTCGCCTGCACGCGGGCCAAACGATCTTGCACTGTTGTCACATCGCGTTCCGCTGCGTTCAGTCTGTCTTTTGCTTCAGTTGCCTTCTTTTGTGCTGCTTGATAGCGCTGCAGCAGTTTGAGTGGTTTTTGCAGGTCTTCTAAAACTCTTTCGGCGTCCTCTTTGTTGCTTTTTGCAGTCGTCCATTTGGTTCGTAAAGCCTCGCCCAGTGAGGCGGAATATTTATCTCGCGCTTCAGTGACTTTGTCTTTTAGGGCGTTTATTTGTTTCTGTTGCAGCCCTTCTAGCCTCTCTGCTGCTGTAAGCAGAGCTTCTTTGGTGGCTAGTTGATCAAATAAAGTTTGTATTTCATCTTCATCTTTATCTCTTAGGAGGTCGCGCACCATGGATATCGCTGCACTTCGTAGTTCGCTTTGTGCCGTCTCCAAGGTTACTTTTAGCGATGAGGAAGAGGACAGATCGCGTTCTACTTCTCCCATCTCTCGACGTGCTTCTTCTTCTGCCGTGCGCGCGTCTCCCAGCTTTGTCTGGATCGCGGCTAATGCCTCTGATAGCGTCTCTTGAATTCCTGGACCACCAGCTGCCGCTCCTACATCTGTATCATCACCGAGAGGTGCCGCTGCTGGACCTGGGCCCGCAGCCGCTGCTGCAGCCACTGGCGTTGTCTTTAGTTGCTCTGCCCTTTGCTCTGCCGCTAGGATGTCTTTTGCTGCTCTATCTCGTGCCTCGCGCACTGTAGCTGCTAGGGTTTCGTCTGCTTGAGCTATCCTGTCAGCCGTGTTCTGTTTTGCCGCTCTAATCTCCTCTAATGCATCTTCTACGGCAGCGCGCGCTGCGTCCACCTTAGGTCCTGCCTTCGCCACTGCTGCTGTTAGCTGCTCTATTCGCTGGTTCAGCGTCCTTAGCGCGTCCTGCTTTTGGTTTTCTGCCGTTTTCAAGAGTTTTTCTAGGTCTGTCACCACGCCTTCCTTGGATTTTACTGCACCCTCCGCTTTGCCCTTTTCTGGAGTCCCGTCTAGTAGGGATGGGGATGCTGCTGCTGCTTTCTTACTCGCTAACTGCCTCTTCGCGTCTTCCATTAGACCCGTCAGCCTTGTTATTTCTTTGTCTGCGACTGCTAGCAGCCGGTTGGACGTCATATCTTCCTGACGGCGAAGTTCTGCCTCTAGTGTGTCTTTTGACTCTTCTGCTTTCGTTACCGCGTCTTTCAATAACTCTAAACGAGTTTCCACCTCTTCGATTGTCTTTGTTCCCGCCTTGTTTGCACTCTTTTTCGTTTGTGTTGCAAGGAATTCTGCATTGCTTATTTTTTGATCTAACGCCGCATGTATTTCCTGTTTTTCCTGTTCTAGGCTCCGTGAAGCAGAAGTCGCCGAACTCCTCCTGGAGGAGTGGCTACCCTTCCTCGCTCTTGGATGCTTGCTGCCATCTGAATCTGACTCGGAACCACTGCCCACCCCCGACACAGGCGTTGCGGCAATAAAGGAAACAGTTGTTAATAATGTTAGAAGGGTTTTTCTCATAGCCTAGGACTCCTTAGACACAAATCTATAAATTATACCACTCATATAAGGCATAAGCTTGGGGTTTGCAACTATTTTTAAACTTTTAGCCATTTTTTTTCTTAGTATATTCATCCATTAATAACATTCTATCATTTTTATTTTTTAAAGTCAAATATTGTTGTAATTTTCTTTTTGTAAATAACAGTGGGTTGTGTATTGATGGTTGGATGGTAAGTATATAACTGAAAAGCACTTTGTTGCATTTTCCCCAAATTGTCATCTTCCCACCCTTGTCATCCCCGGGTTAGAAATCCTTTGTTTTCGTTAGAAAACATTAGGATTTCTTCATCGGGGATCTTGTCCGCAACGAATAAGATCCCCGATCAAGAAGTTCTAAGATTTGCGTTGCAAATCAAGAACTTCTAAGTCGGGGATGACAAAAATGGTGGAATGACAAACAAAGGGAACAACAAGTCATGCGATGGATAGACTATACAAATGGGTAAGAAAAAAACAAAGAGAGGGCTTGACGGGCTTTGGGCGTAAGATGTAGTGTCCGCTCCGTCATAAGAGTCGCTGGTGGTATGGTTCTTTTGAGGCGTGGGTAAAAACTGTTTTTGTTTTTCTGACCTCTCCTTGATTTCTGCACTAGACGCGGCGCAAAAAATTGGCTAAAAGAAAGAATTAATTTTGAAACAGGCGGGGGATTGTCTTCCTCAGCCCTTGTTTTGCTTAAGTATACTGAAAGGAAACACGTTATAGATGCCGACGATTAACCAATTGATCAGAAAGCCACGGCAGGACAAGGAAGTCCGGAATACGGTTCCTGCGTTGCAGGGGAATCCGCAGAGACGTGGCGTGTGTACGCGGGTGATGACCACAACTCCCAAAAAGCCAAACTCAGCTTTGCGGAAGGTTGCGCGTATACGGTTGACGAATGGATATGAAGTTACGGGCTATATTCCTGGGGAAGGGCATAACCTTCAAGAACACTCGGTGGTGTTGATTCGCGGCGGACGCGTTCGCGACTTGCCAGGTGTGCGGTATCATATTATTCGCGGTACGTTGGATACGCAAGGCGTTCAAAAGCGACGCCAACGGCGGTCCAAGTATGGCGCAAAGCGTCCGAAGTAGGAGAGAAAACCATGTCAAGAAGGCACAGTGCAGAAAAACGACCCGTTTTACCGGATGCGAAGTATGGGGATAAGATTTTATCCAAGTTTATGAGCTGTTTAATGTATGAAGGGAAAAAGTCTGTGGCAGAGACCATTGTGTATGGGGCTTTGGATCATGTGAAAACAAAGACTGGTCAAGATTCCTTACAGCTTTTTCATGAGGCGCTTGAAAACGTAAAGCCTTCCGTTGAAGTGCGGTCTCGCCGCGTGGGGGGGGCAACCTATCAGGTTCCTGTTGAGGTGCGGAATGTGCGGGCGCAAGCGTTGGGCATTCGGTGGATCATTGGAAGTGCGCGCAAACGCTCAGAAACAACCATGACGGCGCGCCTTGCGGCGGAGCTGATGGATGCGGCGAATAATCGGGGGGCGGCTGTGAAAAAGCGGGAAGACACCCACAAAATGGCAGAGGCGAACAAAGCCTTCTCCCACTTTAGATGGTAAGGGAAGTCAAGTAACATGGCACGTCAAACTCCTCTCGAAAAGTATCGCAATATTGGGATTATGGCCCACATTGATGCGGGTAAAACAACCACGACTGAGCGCGTTCTCTATTATACAGGAAAATCTCATAAAATTGGGGAAGTCCATGAGGGTGCTGCCACCATGGACTGGATGGAGCAAGAGCAAGAGCGGGGGATCACCATTACATCCGCTGCGACCACCTGTTTTTGGAATGATCATCGTATTAATATTATAGATACTCCCGGTCACGTTGACTTTACCATTGAGGTAGAGCGGTCTTTGCGGGTTCTTGATGGCGCGGTTGCTGTGTTTGACAGCGTTGCCGGCGTTGAGCCGCAATCAGAAACCGTGTGGCGTCAAGCCGATAAATATCATGTTCCCCGGATTTGTTTTGTCAATAAAATGGATCGGATTGGGGCGAATTTCTTTCGGACAGTGGATATGATTGTGGATCGCTTGGGCGCTCATCCTCTTGTGATTCATTTGCCCATTGGGACAGAAGCGGACTTTGTGGGGATCGTTGATCTGATTCAAATGAAGGCGATTCGGTGGAAAGACGAGACCATGGGCGCTGAGTATGTGGTTGAAGATATCCCCCAAGATTTGCAGGCGCAAGCTGCGGATTACCGGGCGCGGCTTGTGGAAACGGCTGTGGAGCAAGATGATACGGCTCTTGAAGCGTATTTGGGAGGGGAAGAGCCAGATATGGCGACCCTGAAGAAGTGTATTCGTAAAGGGACCGTAACGGCTAAGTTTGTGCCCGTTTTGTGTGGGTCGGCCTTTAAAAATAAGGGTGTCCAGCCTCTCCTTGATGCGGTGGTTGATTTTCTGCCGTCTCCCCTTGATGTGGGCGCCGTGAAGGGCGAAACAGTCGATGGGGATGAGGAATTGGTGCGGAACCCTGTGGATACCGAGCCCTTCAGTGGATTGGCTTTTAAGATTATGACCGATCCTTTTGTGGGGTCCTTGACTTTCGTGCGGATTTATTCAGGCGTGTTGAACTCAGGGTCCTATCTGTTGAACTCCATCAAGGATGAAAAAGAGAGGGTTGGGCGCATGCTTTTGATGCATGCAAACTCTCGAGAAGATATTAAAGAAGCGCGCACGGGCGATATTGTGGCCTTGTGTGGCTTAAAAAACACAACTACAGGGGACACCATCTGTGATCCCGCAAAGCCGATTGTGCTTGAGCGTATGATTTTCCCTGAGCCTGTGATTGAAGTGGCGGTTGAGCCGAAGACGAAAGCTGACCAAGAAAAAATGGGTCTGGCCCTGGCGCGGTTGGCGTCCGAAGATCCCTCCTTCCGGGTGGCGAGTGATATTGAATCGGGTCAAACAATTATTAAGGGGATGGGGGAACTCCACCTCGATATTATTGTGGACCGGATGCGTCGTGAGTTTAAGGTAGAAGCAAACGTGGGCGCCCCTCAGGTGGCTTACCGCGAAACCATTACGAAAAAGGCAGAAGTCGACTATACCCATAAGAAGCAAACCGGCGGTGCGGGGCAATTTGCGCGTATTAAGCTGCGGTTTGAGCCTGTTGAGCCGGGCGAGGGCTATTCCTTTGTGAATGCAATCGTGGGGGGATCGGTGCCTAAAGAGTACATCCCTGGCGTTGAAAAGGGGCTTTTGCAGGCGAGTGAAACGGGTGTGATTGCGGGCTTCCCCATGATTGATTATAAAGTGACGCTTTATGATGGGGCGTACCATGATGTGGACTCAAGCGTGCTGGCTTTCGAAATTGCGTCTCGCGCGGCGTTTCGCGAAGGTGTGCCAAAGGCAGACCCAAAACTTCTTGAGCCCATCATGAAGGTTGAAGTTGTGACGCCGGAAGAGTATATGGGAGACATCATTGGTGATTTGAATAGTCGTCGTGGCCAAGTGTCCGGGATGGATCAGCGAGGAAATGCGCGTGTTGTAGAGGCGTTTGTGCCTCTTGCGTCCATGTTTGGGTACGTCAATACCTTGCGGTCTATGAGCCAAGGGCGAGCGCAATTCACGATGCAGTTTGATCACTATGAACAAGTTCCCCAGCATGTTGCTGATGAAGTAAAATCTAAATACGCTTAGAGGAGAAGAAAAATGGCAAAAGAGAAATTTGAGAGGACGAAACCGCATTGTAACATAGGGACAATCG
>CAZSAH010000024.1:0-22965 GCA_964605015.1 uncultured Alphaproteobacteria bacterium
CGATTGTCCCTATGTTACAATGCGGTTTCGTCCTCTCAAATTTCTCTTTTGCCATCGCGATTTCCTTTTTTTTCAGGTCTCGAGTTAAATTGTGGAGCGGGTGGAGGGAATCGAACCCTCGTGGCCAGCTTGGAAGGCTGGAGCTCTACCATTGAGCTACACCCGCTTAAGATGCATTCCCTTATACACTTTTTCTCTTTTCTTGCAAAAGTTTTTTTGAAGAAAATTTTAGGGAGATGCGGTTTTCTCATATTCTCCCTTGTGATAATCAAGAAGAGGTCGTAAAATTATCCACCAAAGGAATACACCAATGAAAAAACTTTACTCCGGACTTCTCCTCTTATCTTTGAGCGCGTGCTCTCTTTTTCCGAACTCAGAAGTTATTATGAGGGCCAGCCCAGAGGCAAAACCCTCTCGCTCTCCTATGCCGCCCACAGAAAAGCCTTTAGCTGCACCGCCGAGTGAGGTCCCGGTCATTGCCCCCCGGATCGGCCTTCGTGTGCCTCTAGGCCAATAGCCACAGATAAGGACAGCAACGCATGGGACACCAAAAGAATCATCCTTTCCATCTGGTTGACCCCAGCCCTTGGCCTTTTGTGGGGGGAATTGGGGGCCTCGTCTCAGCCATTGGCTTTGTTCTGTTAATGCACCACTTAGGATCGTATGTTCTGTTGATGGGCCTTGCAATTATCCTTTTTACAATGGGAGGCTGGTGGCGGGACGTTATTAAGGAATCGGCAAAAAAAGAGGATTACACCCGCCCCGTTCAATCAGGGTTACGCATGGGAATGGTTCTTTTCATTATCTCAGAAGTCATGTTTTTCGTCGCCTTCTTTTGGGCTTTTTTTAATGCGAGCCTTTTTCCCACAACAGGAGTGTGGCCCCCCAAAGGCATCCACCCCTTAAACCCCTTTGATTACCCTTATTTTAACACGTTGATCTTGTTGCTATCAGGCACAACCATTACCTGGGCCCATCATGCTCTTTTAACAAACCATCGGGCAGACCTTTTGAAGGGGCTCGGCTGCACTATTTTGCTAGGCCTTACCTTCACCGCAATCCAGATTTATGAATATGTCCATGCGACCTTTGGGTTTAAGGAGGGGATTTATCCCTCCACTTTTTATATGGCCACAGGCTTTCACGGCGCCCATGTCATCATTGGAACCCTTTTTCTAAGTGTCTGCTGGTTTCGAGCGCGCTTGGATCAATTCACGCCCGATCGTCATGTTGGCTTTGAAGCCGCCGCCTGGTATTGGCATTTTGTTGATGTGGTCTGGCTTTTTCTTTTTATCAGCATTTATTGGTGGGGATCTGGGCTTTAGATCAGGGTTGACGCCGAAGAACGTATGTTAGAAGAGAGGGGGCCGTACAATCCAACAAGTTTCATGTCTGGTTCTGGGAGGTGTCTTCCTTGAAAAACACTTGCAACCCGTGAAAAGCGCATATCTTAGCAAGTCTCCGTGAATAATGATTATAAATTGATTATATGATGAAAAACGATTTTATGGAAGAGTAATTTACTCCACAGTTTGAAGAAAAGAAAATTCCTTCGAACAGAATGTTTGTGGGCATGATAGTTTTTTCTGAAATGGCCAACCGGAAAGTTTGACCCCGCAGAAAATCTATTATACACTATAAATATAAAATGGCAAAAGACTGCGGAGGGGTTATTATGATATGAAAATCTATTTCATCAAACACTTTTCAGTGCGTTTGCCATGTCTCAACAACACTTCCTATTGTAAGAGTGCCCTACACAATCCAACCATCATAAGGACTCCGCCATGCCTCCCTCTTCCCCCCAAATTTACCTTGTTGACGGTTCGGGGTATATTTTCAGGGCCTTTCATGCCCTCCCTCCCCTCACGCGTCCCGATGGAGTGCAGGTGGGTGCTGTCCTTGGGTTTACCAATATGCTCATCAAGCTTTTAAGGGAGCAAAACCCTGATTATTTGGTGGTTGTCTTTGATGCGGCACGAGAAAACTTTCGCAATAAAATTTACCCGGCCTATAAAGCCAATCGACAGGAAACACCCCCTGAGCTCATTCCTCAGTTTTCGTTGATCCGCAAGGCGTGCGAGGCCTTTGATGTGCCCTATATTGAAAAAGAAGGCTATGAAGCAGACGATTTGATCGCCACCTATGCCCACTCTCAACCGGGGGAGGTGACCATTGTGTCCTCGGACAAAGATCTGATGCAATTGGTAGGGGGATCGGTGCGCATGCTTGATCCGATCAAAAGCCGTTTGATTGGCGTTGAGGAAGTGAAGGAAAAGTTTGGGGTACCTCCTGCACAAGTTATGGATGTGCAAGCGTTGGCCGGAGATGCCTCTGACAATGTCCCTGGCGTTCCTGGGATTGGCATCAAAACCGCAGCTGAGCTTATTCAAACCTATGGGACCCTTGAAAATCTCTTGGCACACGCTCAAGACATCAAGCAAAACAAGCGGCGAGAAACACTTTTAGCCCATGCAGAGGATGCCTTATTATCAAAAAGGCTAGTCGCCCTTGATGCGCACGTTCCTATGACAGAATCGCTGGAAGACTTTGCTGTAAAGCCCATACGCCTTGAAAAAGCCATAGCCTTTTTAAAAGAACAACATTTTAAGACACTTATGCATCGTCTCGACAAAGAACAAACCCCGTCTCCCCGCACAGAAACAGCGTACGAACTTGTTCAAGACCTCTCCACTTTGAAGGCGTGGATCGACCATATCCACACCCTCGGGTACGTTGCTTTTGATACGGAGACCACCTCTCTCGACGGAATGACCGCAGAGCTTGTGGGCGTTTCCCTCAGCACAGCGCCTGGAAAAGCCTGTTACATCCCCTTAGGCCATAAGGGGCAAGAACGAGACCTGTTAAATGAGGGCACAACACCGCAGCAAATCCCTTTCAAAGAGGCCCTTGATCTTCTTAAGCCTGTCCTTGAAAACCCGTCTATTTTAAAAATTGGACAGAACATCAAATATGATGCGTTGGTTTTAAAGAAATATGGCCTTACCATAACCCCTTTGGAGGACACCATGGTAATGTCTTATCTTTTGGAAGGCAGCCAGCATGGTCACGGCATGGATGAACTTGCCAAGCTTTATCTCGATTATGACACCATTCCTTACCAAGATGTGGTGGGGTCAGGGCGGGGTCAGGTCACCTTCGATAAGGTCCCCCTCGACAAAGCTCTTGTCTACGCTGCAGAAGATGCGGATGTGACCTTTCAGCTGCATTCCTTCTTAAAGCCACGCCTGTTGAGTGAACACCAGTGTACCGTTTATGAAACCCTTGAACGGCCCCTCATTCCTGTATTGGTTGAGATGGAATATCGCGGCATTAAGGTCGATCCCCTTGTTTTAAAGAAACTGAGCGGAGAGTTTGAAAAGCGCTTGTCCGACATTGAAAAACACATCCACCATGAGGTGGGGGAATCCTTCAATGTGGCGTCCCCCAAACAATTGGGCGACATCCTCTTTGACAAGATGAAGCTCCCAGGGGGCAAAAAAGGAAAAACGGGAGCCTACGGGACCTCTGCCGAGGTCTTAGAGAGCCTTTCGGAGCAAGGCTTTGCCATTGCAGACACATTGCTAGAATGGCGTCAGCTATCAAAGCTGAAAAGCACATACACGGACGCCTTGCCTCGCCAAATTAACCCACAAACCAATCGCGTTCATACATCATATGCCATGGCTGTCACCTCAACGGGTCGGCTGGCGTCTTCTGATCCCAATTTACAAAACATCCCCATTCGAACGGAGGACGGGAAAAAAATTCGCAGCGCTTTCATTGCAACGCCTGGGATGAAGCTTCTTTCTGTGGATTATTCCCAAATTGAACTGCGCCTTCTGGCACACATGGCCAATCTCCCTGAGCTTCAACGTGCCTTTTGGGAAGGCCAAGACATCCACGCCCAAACAGCGTCTCTCGTTTTTAATACGCCTCTTGAACAGATGACCTCTGAACTCCGCCAACGCGCGAAAGCCATTAATTTTGGGATTATCTATGGGATCAGTCCTTTTGGCCTGGCGCGCCAATTGGGCATCAGTCGGGAAACTGCTGCCCAGTATATCCAAACTTACTTTAAGCTTTATCCGGGCATTCAAGACTATATGGAACGGATGAAACAAGATGCCCGAGAGCACGGCTATGTGACGACCCTGTTAGGGCGCCGCTGCTTTATCCCTGATATTCAGAGCCGCGACCCCAGCCGTCGCAGCTTTGCAGAGCGCCAAGCCATCAATGCCCCTCTCCAAGGGGGAAATGCAGACATTATTAAAAAAGCCATGATTAAGCTCGATCGTCTTTTCAAAGAAACCCATCTGGGAGCCCATATGCTTCTTCAGGTTCATGATGAACTTATCTTTGAAATTGAAGACCGGGACGTAGAGAAAGCCACAGCTTTAATTGTAAAGACAATGCAATCCATCGTCTCCCTCTCCGTTCCCCTTGTGGTCGAAGCCACAGTGGGAACAAGCTGGGCAGAGGTTTGATCAATCATTACCTGATAGCTTGAAGCGCACGTTGGCCTTTAAGCCGTCCTCTTCCATAAAGATTCTGCTGATTGGGGATAGCTTCTGCATTATCGAAGATGGCCTCAACGATTTTTGAGGGTTGGACTCCAGGTCGACTACTCAAAAGATTCGCAAGAACGGCTGATGTGTAGGGCGCACTTACGGATGTTCCCTTCCAGTCTTTTGTTGCAATCGAAGAATAGGCCGTTCCTTTAGTCGCAACATAATTTCGAGCAGCAGCACCATAACCAGCACCCACTGAGTATTTAGCAAGCCAATTTGTATCATTTTCTAAAGCGCCTGAAATCACTATATGCTTTCTCAGGGAATCATTAGGTGCCATTTTAGCAAATAAATCTGAGATAAGATTAGCCAGGAAATCACCAGTGACATTTCGCACACCCGCAGGAGATCGAGTAGGGTTATGAGGAATTTGATGAGGTGTCAGTGTATTACCTGCAGAAAGAACAATTATCTTGCCCCTATCTGTGCACTTGCGAAGGGCTGTCAGAACGGCCGGATTTAATTGGGTCTCATCGTGAGTGGATTCAAGCCAGCGGCTCATGTTAATAATATTGACATCTTCTCTTTCACTTAACGCTTCAAGAGCCCGTACAAGGGAGCCATCAGAACGACCGAAAGAAGCCTGTACAGGCAAGATTTTTGCTTGAGGAGCAGCTTCTGCGATAAGGGACAGTACATTATCTCCATGCTCAAACCGAAAAGCCTTTCCTCTCTCTAGACCAGCTTCAAATCGCTGGTCAATGGGGGTGTTAACAGCATCGTACATACACAGAGGGGGAAGGATTTGCCCTCTATGGAGAGAATGCCAATCATTGGATTCCCCAGGAATCTGAATATTTCCTACAATGGGTCGATCTTCAGGGGCCAGGGTATGATAAAACCCCCCTTCTATCACAGCTATTGTTATATTTTGACCATAACAACCATTTATAAAAAGATCTATTAAGCCTATATCTCTATAAGTATTCATGTTATTCGGTTGAATAGACTTAAGAACTTCTTCTTGCTTAATTTTATCTGCTGCTGCCGCTTCTGCTTCTGTTCCCTTAAAATTAATTCCTAACAGACATAAAGAAACTAAGATTCCTTTTATAAATTTATAACTCTTAAAAACTCTAAGCACTTGAGCCGCCTTTTTATACAAAGCATAATTCTATAACGTTCAACCAAAAAATTGCATGTCTTTTCTACTCCCTCAAAAGACGCTTATCTGCCTCTACAGCTTGAAAAGCTTCTGAAGTCATTTGGCTCCCTCCGCCCCACCGATGAAGAACAAAAGAAGGACAAACTAAATCAATGGCCGTCACATGTTTGTCTTCGTCTGCGGCAAAATAATGCGAAGGAGCAACGCTAGGGGCCACAACACACATTTTTCCACCAAAAAGAGAGACGCACATCTTGTGGTAATGCCCTGCAACCACCCCTAAAATTTGGGGAGAAGCATGAACAAGTTTTTCAAAATCTCCCTCCATTTGACAGGAGATATCCTCAAAACATTTTTGCCCAACTTTCACTGGAAAGTGATGCATAAACAACAAGGTGGGCTTGGAGGGATTGTCTTTTAATACTTCTTCAAGCCATCGAAGCCGTTCCTGACAAAGAAGCCCATAATCTGCACCAGGAACATGCGTATCAAGAGCCACAAGGCGAACAGGGTACTCATCAACAACATACTGAATAAAGCTATCTCTGGGCATATAAGATGTGTCAACAAATGCCGTGCGCATCTCTTCACGATCATCATGATTTCCCGGAATAATATAGAAAGGAATGGTAAGGGGGGTCAAAAGTTCCTTTAAGTGCTGGTAGGCGTCTTTGCCCCCCTTTTCGATGGTATCTCCTGTTATGAGCAACGCTGTTGGCCTTGGGTTCAGCTTATTTAAGTGCTCGACAACAAGAGCCAAACGCGCAGACGTGTTTGTTTCTTGTTTGCCCAACCATGCTTGCCCCTTAGGCAAAATATGAGTGTCGGTAATGTGAGCAACAATCATGGGAAGCCCTAGTGTAATTTTTGACCAGAAGACATCAACACGCCCAAAATATCGATCACTTTCTGACGAATTTCTTGGCGAGGGGTCACCATATCAACCATCCCATGGGCGAGCTGAAAGTCCGCTTCTTGGAAGCCAGGGGGAAGGGCTTGGCGAATTGTTTCTTGCAGAACGCGCGCACCTGTAAAGCCAATAATGGCCCCAGGTTCAGCAATGGCCACATCTCCCAACATGGCAAAAGAAGCCGCCACTCCTCCCATGGTCGGGTTGACCAAGATTGTAATATAAGGGAGACCTTCTTCTTTGACCTGCTCAAGGGCAATGACAGAGCGCGGCATTTGCATAAGAGAGAAAATACCTTCTTGCATGCGTGCTCCCCCAGAAGAGGGTAAAGTAATATAGCCAGCCTTAAGCTCGCAGGCACGCTCAGCGGCCCGCACAAGGCCTTCTCCCACAGCCATGCCCATGGATCCCCCAATGAAGGAGAAGTCAAAGGCTGCAAGGACGACGGGGTGCCCCCCCATGTGGCCCTCTGCCACAAGGATTGCGTCCTCTTCTTGTGTCTCTGCGC
This sequence comes from uncultured Alphaproteobacteria bacterium, assembly GCA_964605015.1. Taxonomy (GTDB): domain Bacteria; phylum Pseudomonadota; class Alphaproteobacteria; order UBA9655; family UBA9655; genus UBA9655. Next base: position 7,095 of record CAZSAH010000024.1, read on the forward strand.
GGGCAGCTTTGAGGCGATCCGTATATTTTTTTGAGTCTTTAAACTTCAAGGGATCAGAGGGAACCTTTGGCAAAGGAACACGTCTATACTTTCCCTCATCAAAAAGAGTTTCAAAACGCATGGTGAGAGGAAGCCGCATATGATGACCACAATGGCGGCAAACATAGAGGTGAGACACCAAATCTTTATGATAGATCATTTGCTCGCAACTTGCGCATTTATGCCAGAGATCATCTGGAATTTCGTGGCTACGAATCAAGGCACTGATCCTCGGGCGGACAAAAGTGGTGAACCAGCTCATGACTTTTTCTACCGCTCCCTGTTTTTATATTGATTAAGGACTCTATCCGACATTATTATGAACAGCCTCCCCTCTTCATAGAATGACACAAATGGGGTTACTCAAGCGTGGAGAAGACGTCTACGCTTCAGAAGAGTCGTCAGAAGACGTCTCTGCCGTCGGGCCGGAGTCTTTTCCTTTTGCGGCCAAGTCTCTATCCACAAGCTCGATAATGGCCATGGGGGCATTATCCCCTGGGCGAGTGCCTGCCTTGACAATCCGCACATAGCCCCCTGCCCGTTCCTTGTATCGATCAGCTAAAGCGCCCATAATTTTTGCAGCAAGGTCCTTGTCTCCCAGATAAGCAATCGCTTGACGGCGACAAGAAAGCCCGCCTCTTTTCCCAAGGGTAATCATCTTCTCGACGATAGGACGAAGATCCTTGGCCTTCGGCAAGGTTGTCTTAATTTGCTCATGCTTCAGCAAAGAGGAGGCTAATCCTTTAAAAAGGGCTCTTCTTTCCGCTGAGTGACGATTAAGCTTACGACCGCTAACACCATGACGCATAATTTAGACTCCTATCCTTTAAAAGGGCTCATCGAGCTTTTTAATTAATTCTTCAATATTTTCAGGGGGCCATCCGGGAATATCCACGCCAAGGCTTAAGCCCATTTGAGAAAGGACCTCTTTAATTTCATTCAATGACTTGCGCCCAAAGTTTGGTGTCCTCAGCATCTCAGCGTCTGACTTTTGAACAAGATCCCCAATATAAATCAGATTATCGTTTTTCAAACAGTTTGCCGATCTTACGGAAAGCTCAAGTTCATCCACCTTGCGGAGTAAGGCTCTGTTGAAAGGAAGCAAAGAGTCTTCTTTTTCCATATAAGATTCTTTGGGCTCTTCAAAATTAATAAATTTCTGAAGTTGGTCTTGAAGAATACGCGCAGCCAAGGCAACCGCATCATCAGGACGCACCGTGCCATCTGTTTCAACGCGCATAATTAGCTTGTCATAGTTTGTTTGTTGACCCACGCGGGTGTTTTCGATCTTATAAGAAACTTTGCGCACAGGGCTATACAGCGCATCCACGGGGATCAATCCAACGGACGAATCCGCTTTTTTGTTCCCTTCTGCAGGAACATATCCCCTGCCCGTGTTGATGGTGAGCTCCATAGAGAGCTTTGCCCCCTGACCAAGGGCGCAGATATAATGATCCTTATTCAAAATCTCAAGGTCTGCTGTCGATTCAATCATCCCTGCCGTTACATTGCAGGGGCCTTCAGCTTGAAGCTTAACCCGAACAGGACCATCTTTATGAAGCTTTGTCACAACCCCTTTGAGGTTCAAAACAATGTCCGTTATATCTTCGCTCACTCCAGGAAGGACTGAAAATTCATGTAAGACGCCTTCAATTTGAACAGACGTGATGGATGATCCTTGAAGGGAGGAAAGCAACACACGTCGCAACGCGCTCCCAAGGGTCATCCCAAAACCAGGCTCCAAAGGATCGGCTGTAATGGTCGCTACGTATTGAGGATCCTCACTATGATCCAGGTTCAATCTATAGGGCTTAATTAGGGCTTGCCAATTCTTTTGTATCACGAGTATACCCTCTCAGAATTAATTTTGGTTGATAAATTCAGACTTACACACGACGACGCTTTTTAGGGCGACATCCATTATGAGGAACGGATGTCACATCCCGAATGGACGTTATGACAAAGCCTGTTGCTTGAAGAGCCCGCAGCGCTGATTCACGCCCAGACCCCGGCCCCTTCACTTCAACTTCAAGGGACTTCATTCCATGCTCTTGAGCTTTCCGTCCTGCATCTTCTGCTGCGATCTGAGCTGCATAAGGCGTTGACTTACGAGAGCCTTTAAAGCCTTTCATCCCACAGGATGACCAAGCAATTGTATTGCCTTGGGCATCAGTGATGGTAATCACCGTATTGTTAAACGATGCATTGACGTGTGCTACCCCAGAGACAATATTTTTTCTCTCTCTGCGACGAAGTTTTTGTGCTGGTTTTTGAGCCATTTAAGTCCTAATCCTTACTTTTTCTTACCTGCAATTGCGACTGCCTTACCTTTTCGTGTCCGCGCATTCGTATGCGTCCTCTGCCCGCGGACGGGAAGTCCCTTACGATGACGCAGACCACGATAACATCCAAGATCCATTAATCTCTTGATGTTCATCGAAACTTCACGGCGAAGATCGCCTTCCACCTTATATTCATGGTCAATCGCTTCACGAATTTTTAAAACTTCCGCATCCGTTAATTGATTCACGCGTCTTTCTGCAGGAATTCCCAGCTTTGCACAAATTTCTTGTGCCTTTACGGGGCCAATTCCATAAATTGACCGCAACCCAATTTCTACCCTTTTTTGGGTCGGGATATTAACACCAGCTATACGAGCCACTTACTTCTCCTTCATCTTGTTACTTAAGATGCCTAAAATTCCTGTGTGGAGTATAGGCATCCTGACAGTATTGTCAACACTTGCGATAGGTTTTCTTATCATAGATAATCTCGCAAGAGGGCTTCTATCTGTTCATTCACATGTTCAACAGACTTCATCCCCTCTATCACCCTTAAATGGTTATGCCTTGAGTAATAGTCTATAAGAGGTTTTGTTTGCTCGTTATACACATCAAGACGGGTTTTTATAGCCTCAGGAGCGTCATCTGAACGGCGCACAAGCTCTTTTCCAGAACATACATCACACACACCCTCTACACGCGGATGAAGTTCAAGTGTATAGGCTGCCCCACAAGTTTTACAGATCACTCGATGGGAAAGGCGCTTCACTAGCTCCCCCTCATCAACCGCAAGCTGAATCACCATAGTCAGCTCAAGGCCCAACTTCTTAAACATTTCATCAATTTTTTCGGCTTGATTAAGTGTTCGCGGAACCCCATCAAGAACAACGCCTTGCGTTTTTGCTTGGCTTAAGTGGGCTTCAAAGATCTTAAGAATAATCTCATCAGACGGAAAGAGTCCTGCGTCAATGATTTCCTTAACCTCGCGGCCCAGGGGCGTTCCTTTTTTAACTTCTTCCCTTAAAATCTCACCCGTTGCTATCAAAGACAAACCATGACGATCTCGAATCAAGCGGGCTTGTGTTCCTTTCCCTGACCCAGGAGGCCCTAAGAGAATGAGATTCATCGAGGCCCCTTTTTTAACAAACGTGTCTTCTTTAAAAGCCCTTCATACTGATGAGCCAAAAGATGAGAATGAATCTGAGCAACCGTATCCATCGGCACACTCACAGCAATCAAAAACGTTGTTCCTCCCAAATAGAAAGGCAAGGAATAGACGGAATAGAAAAACTCAGGAACCGCACAGACAAAGGCTAAATAGGCCGCCCCTATCACCGTCAATCGTGTCACAACAAAATCCAAGTAATTCGCTGTATTCACACCTGGGCGATACCCGGGCACAAACCCACCATTCTTTTTTAAATTTTCCGCCGTTTCTTGGGGATTAAACACAATAGATGTGTAGAAGAAGGCAAAGAAAACGATCAAAAATAAATAAATCCCAATGTAAACAGCCCCTCCATGATGGAGCCCCCCTAGAATAAACTGCAGCCATTCCGGGCCTTGCCCTCCAGAAAGCTGGGCAAGAGAGAGGGGGAGCAACAAAAGAGAGCTGGCAAAAATCGGAGGAATCACCCCTGTACTATTCAACTTTATGGGAAGGTGAGAGCTTTCTCCGCCAAACATCTTATTGCCCACCTGGCGTTTAGGATATTGAATGAAGATTCGACGCTGCGCACGCTCCATAAAAACGATAAAGGCCATCATTCCCACAGAAAAGATAAGAATGAAAAGAATAAAGATATAAGAGAAAGCCCCTGTGCGCCCTAACTCCAACGCATTCACAATAGAGGACGGAAGGTTAGCCACAATACCTGCAAAGATAACTAAGGAAATTCCATTGCCAATTCCACGGCTTGTGATTTGCTCACCCAGCCACACCAGAAACAATGTAGCGCCCACAATGGTTATCACCGTCGTCAAACGAAAGAAAATGCCCGGATCCGTCACCGCAGAACCCGCAGCTCCCTGCAAAGACTCCAACCCAACAGCAGCACCGTAGGATTGCAAAACTGCAATCAACACGGTCAAATACCGCGTATATTGGTTAAGCTTACGTCGCCCAGATTCGCCTTCTTTCTTTAACGCTTCAAACTGCGGCGCAATCGCCGTCATCAACTGAACGATAATGCTCGCAGAAATGTAAGGCATAATGTTAAGAGCCATAATGGACATACGGCTCAAGGCGCCTCCTGAGAACATATCGACCATGCCGAAGATTCCTCCGCCATGGGTGCTCGCAAATTCCGCCATCACCGCCGGATTAATACCAGGCAATGGAATATAGGTGGCGAGTCGATAAACAATGAGAACGCCAAGGGTAAACCAGAGGCGTTTCTTTAAGTCTTCCGCCTTAGAGAAAGCCTTTAAGTTTATATTTGCTGCTAATTGTTCTGCGGCTGAAGCCATGATAACCCTTTAGTTTGTTCTCTTTTTAACGTTTTGACAGTGTCACCCCGACCTTTATTGGGATTCTTTGCGGCCAATACATTACTCCTTACAGTATTTCGCATTCTACATTTACTTTACAATAGACCGTCTGCAGAGTCAAATTTTCCGATTGGCCATTTGGAAAATTTTGTTATGCTCTTTATTTGTCATCCTCCCACTTTTGTCATCCCCGAGCTAGAAATTCTTTGTTTTCCGCAAGGAAAACATTAGAATTTCTTCATCGGGGATCTTGCTCGTAACGAATAAGATCCCCGGGTCAAGAAGTTCTAAGATTTGCTTCGCAAATCAAGAACTTCTAGCCCGAGGATGACAAACAGAAGCGATGACAAAAATAGGAGGATGACAACCAAAAGGGATGCCAACCCTTGAATATCATTTTCCTCTTGTCATACTAAACCGCAGAGCCCTTTAACCCGGGAGCATTTCAGCATCCCATGACAACGAGACCCTGAAACAAGTTCAGGGTGACAATGACTTGGATGCTACCCTTGGATGTCATTTCGTTTTCTCCGGAGCCTTAAACTTAGTCCTAACCTTAAGCGTCACTGTTCCCCCCGCTTTTTCAATAGCCGCAATAGCAGACTTCGTTGCCCCTGCTAGCTCTAAGGAAACCTTTGCCTTAATCTCCCCTGTCCCTAAAAGACGAATTCCATCCCATGCTCTCCGCACAAGTCCCGCTGCCACAAGAGCGTCTTCAGTAATAGGGGTCTTCGAATCAATCTTTTTCGCGTCAATCGCTTCTTGGAGACGCGTGAGGTTAAGCTCTGCGAACCTCAACGCAAAGATATTGGTAAATCCACGCTTGGGCAAGCGCCGATAAAGAGGCATTTGCCCCCCTTCAAACCCATTGATGGAAACGCCTGTACGGGCTGTCTGGCCTTTTCCGCCTCGACCGCCTGTCTTGCCTTTACCGGACCCAATCCCACGGCCAATGCGCATTTTGGGACGCCGAGCACCAGGATTGTCGCAAATTTCATTTAATTTCATTGTTCATCTTCCACACAACAGAGGGGTATCTCTCTGTCTTAGTTGGCCCCTTCTTCAACTTTAACCATATGTTTAACTTTCGCAACCATTCCACGGATCGCTGGGGTATCTTCCAACTCACGGGTCCGACCAATTTTATTAAGTCCAAGCCCAGCAAGAGTCGCTCTCTGGCTTGCATCACGGCGAATAGGGCTGCCTGTTTGCGTTACAATGAGTGTTGCCTTCTTAGCCATCTTCTAGACCTCACCCTGTGTGCGGCGTCCCACAAGTTCCGCTACTTTTTTGCCTCGACGAGCCGCCACTTGCCGCGGCGCATCAATCATTTGAAGGGCCCTAAAAGTCGCTCGCACCATGTTATGGGGGTTAGAGGACCCAATAGACTTACTCACCACATCTTGGATGCCAAGGGCTTCACAGACCGCACGCATAGGTCCACCAGCGATAATCCCCGTTCCTGGAACCGCAGCACGCATATGAACAAGACCCGCTCCATAGGAAGCTGTCACGTCATGGTGCAGGGTCCTGCCCTCACGAAGGGGAATGCGCACCAAAGCTCTTTTGGCTTTTTCTGTTGCCTTTTGAATGGCTTCAGGAACCTCACGAGACTTTCCCGTCCCATGTCCAACCCGACCTTTTCCATCTCCCACAACAACAATTGCAGAGAAGGAAAATGTTTTTCCACCTTTCTTAACGTTAGTCACGCGGTTAATCGCAACTAACTTTTCGACTAATTCAGCACCCTCTTCACGGTCTGAGCGTGAGGATCGACTATTTTTTCCGTCTCTGGCCATCTCGCACCTTCCTAAAATGAAAGTCCAGCACTGCGAACCGCGTCCGCTAATGCCTTCACACGACCGTGATAGAGATATCCCCCACGATCAAATACAACTTTTTTAACGCCTGCTTTGAGAGCGCGCGCGGCCACAAGCTTGCCGACTTCTTCTGCTGCGGCAACGTTGGATGTGGCTTTGAGCTTTTTCAAACTCTTATCTAAGGTTGAAGCCGCAGCTAAGGTACAACGCGTTACGTCATCAATAACTTGCACATACATGTGCTTTTTCGAGCGAAACACAGAAAGGCGCGGCCTGTCCGTTGTTACTTTAGACAACTTAAAGCGTGTCCTGCGTTTGCGTCGTTCAAAAAGATCGTTTGCTTGAGTCATGGCTACTTCTTCTTACCTTCTTTACGAACAATGTGTTCGTTTTCATACTTAATTCCTTTGCCCTTATAGGGTTCTGGCTTGCGATAGGCTCGAATTTCAGCGGCCACTTGGCCTACGCGCTGACGATCGGCCCCAAAAACAGCAATTTCCGTCGGCTTTGCACAAGAAATCTTAATCCCCGCAGGAATGGGGTACACAATGTCGTGACTATACCCAAGCTGCAATTTCAAGGCCGCTCCTTCAACTGCCGCACGATATCCAACCCCATTGATGTCCAGGCGAATCGTAAATCCTTCATTCACCCCTTGCACCATATTCTTAATGCGATTCTTCCATGTTCCCCCCAGCATACGGGCTTGCTTAGACTCATCTGCTGGTCTGACAAGAATTTCGTTATTGTCAAATGTTATCTGAACTTCTTTGCTGGTAAGGGCAACAAGCTCACCATTTTTTCCTTTTATCGTAATTTCTTGCCCATTTAACTGGCACGTGACCCCTTGAGGAACAGAAACTGGATTTTTTCCAACTCGTGACATCGTTTAATCCTTAGAATACATTGCAAAGAACCTCGCCGCCCACATTCAATTCCCGTGCCTTTCCATCGGAAAGAACACCTTTCGGGGTTGAAAGAACAACAATGCCTAAGCCATTATTAATGGGTTTTAGGTCCTTAATTTTCGCATACACCCGACGCCCTGGCTTTGACACACGATCAACAGACCGAATGACGGGCTGATTTTCATAATATTTTAGCTCAATATTAATCTGATCAATCCCTTCAGAGACTTTTTCGCGGCTATAGCCCCTGATGTACCCTTCTTCCTTTAAAACTTCAAGAACATTCTCTCGAAGCGTTGAAGCCGGAGAGACAATGGTCGACTTCCGTGCTTTTTGACCATTCCGTATCCGAGTTAACATATCCCCTATTGGATCTGAGAACGACATCTCTTCCTCCTACCAGCTTGACTTGGTCATGCCAGGGATAAGCCCTGCAGACGCAAGTTCTCGCAATGCGATTCTTGATAATTTAAATTTACGGTAAACAGCTCTTGGGCGCCCTGTCAAAAGACAGCGTGAACGCACACGAACAGGCGAACTGTTGCGCGGCAACTCTGCCAATTGAAGGCGTGCTTTAAAACGCTCTTCCATAGGAAGGGTGTCATTGTTTGCAATAGCCTTCAACCGCATCCGCCGAGGGGCATATTGCTTAGACATGCGTTCCCGTCGAAGGTTTTTTTCAATTGAACTTACCTTAGCCATTTATTTCTCCTGCCCTTTTTGTCCTGTGAAGGGCAAATTAAACCCCTTTAACAAGGCGAGTGCTTCTGTATCTGTCTTTGCTGTCGTCACAAGGGTGATATCCATCCCTCGAATTTGATCAACCTTATCATAATTGATTTCAGGGAAAATAATATGCTCCCGAATTCCCAGAGAATAATTTCCCCGGCCGTCAAAGCTTTTTGGAGAAATCCCCCGAAAATCGCGAACACGCGGCATGGCGATCGTCACCAGACGATCCAAGAATTCGTACATTCTTTCCCGCCTAAGGGTCACTTTTGCCCCAATGTTCATTCCTTCTCGAAGCTTAAACCCTGCGATCGATGTCTTTGCCTTTGTCAACACCGGCTTTTGACCCGCAATAAGCGCTAATTCCTCAAGCGCTCCTTGAGCTTTACGGTTATCTTGTGCCGCCTCGCCTAAGCCCATGTTGATGACAATTTTTGTCAAACGCGGCGCTTGAAAGGGGTTTTTGTATCCCATTTCCTTTAGCAAAGCTGGTTTTACAACCTTTTCGTAATGATCCTTTAATCGTGCCATTGTCAGTCTACCTTACTCAATCGTCTCACCAGATCGCTTGGCCACTCGGACCTTACTGCCATCTTTAAGAAATTTATACCCCACCCGTGTTGGTTTTTTAGAAACCGGGTCCACATGGGCCACATTGGAAATGTGAAGGGATGCTTCTTTTTGCACAATCCCTCCTGCCTGAGCAACGGTTTGCTTCTGGTGTTTTTTGACAAGATTAATCCCTTGAACAACAAGCCGGTTGTCTTCACGAATCAGCTTCAACACTTGTCCTGACTTGCCCTTGTCTTTACCAGAGATGACACACACCGTGTCGCCCTTTTTAATGCGAAATTTTTGTGCCATCACAGAACCTCCGGAGCCAGGGAAATAATTTTCATAAAATTCTTTCCGCGCAATTCACGCGTCACAGGACCAAAGATACGCGTCCCAATAGGCTCTCCCTGTGGGTTAATCAACACCGCTGCATTATCATCAAAGCGAATGGCTGTTCCATCCACACGGCGAATTTCCTTGGCCGTTCTCACAATCACTGCGCGGCGCACGTCTCCTTTTTTAACGCGCCCCCGGGGGATCGCATCTTTCACTGAGACGACAATGACATCACCAACTGAAGCAGTTTTTCGTTTTGAACCACCCAGAACTTTGATGCACTGCACCCGACGCGCACCGGAATTATCGGCTACCTTCAGGTTGGTTTGCATCTGTATCATGTTTTACTTCCTTTTATAAATATATCTTACTCAGTTTAAGCTTTTTTTACAAGTTCCACAAAGGGAAATGGCCAAAAAAACTCTAATCATCTGACCCTAGAATGCTTTACGGCTTCCCTAGGGTGCGGTCTTTGTCATGCTGAACCTTTAGTCTCTTGACCCAGGATCATGTCAACATCTTAGCAACAACGAGATCCTGAAATAAATTCAGGATGACAGGTTGCGCTAAGCTTTTTCTTCCAAAACAACTTCCCACGTCTTCATCTTAGAATAGGGTTTGCACTCTTGAATGCTCACAGCGTCCCCTTCTTTAAAATGATTTCCTTCATCATGAGCCGTGAACTTTTTAGAGCGCGTCATAAACTTATGATAAAGCGGATGTTTCACACGGCGTTCAACGCGAACGGTAACCGTTTTCTCACATTTTGCACTGACCACAGTTCCTTTTAAAACACGTTTTGGCATCTACAACTCCTCAAACTGTCTTCGCGCGTTGATTTAACAACGTCTTAATACGGGCAATCGTCCGCCGCGCATCCTGAAACTGATGGGTTTTTTCAACTTGACCCGTCACACGTTGAAAACGAAGGGCCATAAGCCCCTTCCTTAATTCGATAACTTTCCCCTTCAGGGCAGCGTCATCCATTTGTTTAATATCTATCCACTTCATTACTCAATTCCCCTTGTTTCGCGGGAGATAAACTTGGTCGCCAAGGGAAGCTTTGCCGCAGCCAATTCAAAGGCCTCACGCGCCAAGGCTTCCGGAACCCCATCAAGCTCAAACATCACACGCCCGGGATGAACACGGCAGGCCCAAAACTCAGTGGACCCCTTCCCGCTTCCCATGCGAACTTCCGCAGGTTTGGTTGAAACGGGCACATCTGGAAAAATCCGAATCCATACCCGCCCTGCACGCTTAATATGACGCGTAATAGCTCGACGAGCGGCCTCAATTTGCCGCGCCGTCACACGCTCTGGCGCGATTGCCTTCAACCCAAAGGCTCCAAAATTTAAGTTCGTCCCACCCTTAGCATTTCCGTGAATGCGTCCTTTAAAGGCTTTGCGAAATTTTGTTTTTTTAGGGGATAACATGTCTCAACAATCCTTCTCAACTCGCCGTTCGATTCACTGTATGGAGAGCGCTACGCTTATCAAATGCCATAGGATCATGCTCCATGATGTCGCCCTTGTAAATCCAAACCTTTATCCCAATGGCTCCATACGTTGTTTTGGAAACCGCTTCCCCATAATCTATATCTGCACGCAAACTGTGCAACGGAACTTGGCCCTCACGATACCACTCCATCCGGGCAATTTCAGATCCGCCGAGACGTCCACTGACATTGATGCGAATCCCCTTTGCCCCTAATTTCATAGCCGCTTGCATGGCTCGCTTCATAGCCCGCCGAAAGGTCACCCGACGTTCCAACTGCTGCGCAATGGATTGAGCAGCCAACACAGCATCCAATTCAGGCTTGCGAATTTCCAAAATATTGAGGCTCACCTCAGTCCCTGCAATCTTAGAAAGCTCTGCCTTCAATTTTTCAATATCAGCGCCTTTCTTCCCAATAACAATGCCTGGACGCGCCGTGTGAATGGTCACCCGCGCTTTTTTAGCAGGACGTTCCACCACAATTTTAGAAACGCCCGCTTGTGAAAGGCGATCATGGATATATTTTCTTAGCTTCAAATCTTGATGAAGAAGGTTTGCGTACTCATGGCGCGCAAACCAGCGAGAATCCCATGTGCGGTTAATCCCAAGACGTAGACCTATCGGATTTATCTTTTGACCCATTACGCGACGTCTCCAATCTCACTGACAATAATACGAAGGTTGCTAAAGGCTTTTTTAATACGCCCCGTCTTGCTTCGTCCTCTAATATCCAATCGTTTCATAACCAAAGCTTTTCCTACCGTGGCTTCTGAAACATAGAGATTATCAATGTCGAGGCCATGGTTGTTTTCTGCGTTAGCGATAGCAGACAATAAGGTCTTTTTCACTTCAATTGCAATTCTTTTCGGAGAAAAAGTAAGAGAATTTATCGCTTGATCAACTCGTTGACCTCGAATCATTTGAGCAACCAAGTTCAATTTGCGGGGACTGACTCTCAACATGCGCAAATTTGCCATTGCTGAATAATCTGAGAGTTGTCGTGGTGTTTTCGGCTTCGACATGATTATCCTCTCTTCGCCTTTTTATCCGCGGCATGGCCATAATAGGTTCGGGTGGGAGAAAACTCTCCAAACTTATGGCCAACCATATTTTCAGTCACAAGCACGGGAATAAATTTTTGTCCATTGTAGACCCCAAAGGTGAGACCCACAAATTGAGGCAAAATCGTTGATCTCCGTGACCATGACTTAATGACTTCCTTACGGCCCGATTCCCGACTCGCGTCTGCTTTTTTAAGCAAATACCCATCAACAAACGGTCCTTTCCAAATTGAACGTGCCACTTAACCTTGCTCCTCTTTACACTCTCTATTTCCGTCGCCGGATGATCTGGCTACTCGATGCCTTCTTCCGATTACGTGTTTTCTTTCCTTTAGTTTGCTTACCCCAAGGTGTGCAAGGATGGCGTCCACCAGAGGTACGCCCCTCCCCTCCCCCGTGAGGGTGATCAATCGGGTTCATCGCAACGCCTCGAACGCTTGGTCTTACACCCAGCCAACGATTTCGACCAGCCTTTGCGAGATTAATGTTTTTTTGGTCAGGATTGGAAAGTGCACCCACCGTTGCCATGCAATCGCTGCTGATTTTACGCACTTCCCCTGAAGAAAGCTTCAAGAGAGCGGACGGTCCATCTCGCCCCACGAGCTGAATGTACGTGCCTGCAGATCGGGCAAGTTGCCCCCCTTTGCCGGGCTTCATTTCCACATTGTGAACAATGGTTCCAACGGGCATGCTTTTCAAAGGCATGGCATTTCCAGGCTTAATATCAGCCTTTTCAGAGGCAATCACTTGATCCCCCACCGCAAGGCGTTGAGGTGCTAAAATATAAGCTTGTTCCCCATCTTCATACTTAAGAAGGGCAATAAAGGCTGTCCGGTTCGGATCATATTCCAAACGCTCAATGAGTGCGGGAATATCTCTTTTTGTCCGTTTGAAATCAATCAAGCGATAGCGCTGCTTATGACCGCCCCCCATACGACGACTCGTGATTCGTCCCAGGTTGTTTCTTCCGCCCGTTTTCCGGAGTCCTTCTGTCAAGGACTTAACGGGCGCTCCTTTCCAAAGCTCACTCCGATCTATGAGAATGAGGCCACGTTGGGAGGAAGTGACGGGGTTATAATGCTTTAAACTCATCTTTATAATCCTGATGCCATATCAATTGAATTACCTTCTGCCAAAGTCACGATCGCTTTTTTACGATCCCCTCTTTGACCACGAATTCCTTTGAACCGTTTTGTCTTGCCCTTAACCCGCAGCGTATTAACGGATTTTACTTGAACCTTAAAAAGCTCTTCCACAGCCAATTTGATTTCAGGCTTTGTCGCATCTAAGGTTACATTAAAAGTAACCTTATTATGTTCACTCAACGCCGTTGACTTCTCCGTCACGATCGGTGAGGTGATCACTTTGTACAACCGCTCTTTTGCAAGACATAGGTTACTCATTTTAGTCTACTTTCCAAGTTTTCAATAGCCGCTTTTGTCAACACCAAATGCTCATGACGAAGGATGTCATAGACGTTGATTCCTTGTTGAGGAAGAACGTCAATCATGGGAAGATTGGCGGCCGCAAGGGCGAAATCTTTATTAACCTCAGCGCCATCAATAATCAAGGCCGAACGCAAGCCCAAGGTCTTAAATTTTTTCTCAAGCTCTTTTGTCTTATGCGTCCCTGCATCCAAAGAGTCAACAATCAGAAGCGCACCGCTCGCAACTTTGCTTGACAGGGCTGTCTTAAGAGCAAGCTGCCGAATCTTTTTAGGCAGTTTATATCCATGATCCCGCGGGAGAGGACCGAAAATCGTGGCGCCTCCTCGGAATTGAGGGGAACGCAGACTTCCCGCACGCGCGCGGCCCGTTCCCTTTTGGCGCCATGGTTTCTTCGTCGTTCCGCTGATCTCGCTCACCCCTTTGGTGGAATGGGTGCCAGATCTGCGCTTTGCAAGCTGCCAATGAACCATACGCGCTAAAATATCTTGACGCAGAGGAGCCGAAAACACGTCAGGGGTCAGTTGGATTTCACCCACTTTTTTGTTTTCAAAATTTAACACTTCATACTTCATCTTACTCTGCCTCACCGGTTGGAGCCGACTCAAGAGCCGGTGCTGATTCAGGGGCCGGAGCCGTCTCTGGAGCTGGGGTTTCTTTTGCCGCCGTCGCCGCAGGACCCTTCACCAATCCTGCCGGATAGGGAGCGCCTTTATGGGGCTTTTTCTTAACAGCATCCCGAATAATCACATACCCGCCCGCATTTCCTGGAATCGCCCCCCGGATTCCCAAAAGACCTTTTTCTGGATCCGTCAAGACAATCTCTAGGTTTTGTACAGTTACCCGCTCGTGGCCCAGATGGCCCGCCATTTTCTTGCCTTTGAAGACTTTTCCGGGATCTTGGCGTTGCCCCGTAGACCCATGGCTTCGGTGAGACACAGAAACACCATGGCTTGCCCGCAGACCGCCAAAATTGTGTCGCTTCATCACCCCTGCAAATCCTTTACCAATGGACGTTCCTGTCACATCCACGAATTGGCCTTCAAGAAAATGCCCAACGGACAATTCATCCCCTAAGGTCAGAAGCGCATCCTCTGCCACACGAAACTCAACAAGCTTTCTCTTTGGCTCGACCTTTGCTTTCGCAAAGTGCCCGCGCATGGCTTTTGAGACCCGCTTTGCTTTCGCCGCTCCCACCCCTATTTGCACAGCCGTATAGCCATCTTTTTCAGCATTCTTGGTCCCAACCACCTGACAGTTATCTACCTTCAGAAGAGTCATAGGAATATGCTCTCCCTTGTCTGTCAAAAGACGGGTCATCCCCAATTTTTCAGCGATCAAACCTGTTCGCATGGTTTCCATTCCCTAGAGTTTAATTTCAACATCAACACCTGCCGGAAGATCTAGCTTCATCAAAGCATCAACCGTCTGAGGTGACCATTCCGTAATATCCAAAAGCCGCTTATGCGTTCGCATTTCGAACTGCTCGCGAGACTTTTTGTCAATATGCGGCGAACGCAACACCGTATATTTTGCAATATCCGTTGGCAACGGAATAGGACCGCACACTTTTGCGCCTGTTCGTTTCGCCGTATTGACAATCTCACTCGTCGACTGGTCTAGGACACGGTAGTCATAGGCCCGAAGACGTATGCGTATATTTTGGTTTTCACTCATTTTACCCTCAGTGTAGCAATAATCCGTAATCAGTTCTTCAGTCGTTAACTCTCGTCCTTCACAATCAGTATTTACACCTTTTGTACTTATATTTTACAAAAGTTTTGACTGGATGTCCAATTTTTTGATTGGCCATTTACTTCAAAATTTTTGCCACAACGCCTGCGCCAACGGTTCGACCACCTTCACGAATCGCAAAGCGAAGGCCCTCTGTCATGGCAATGGGCGCCATTAACTCGACTTCCATCGTTACGTTGTCTCCTGGCATCACCATCTCCACTCCCTCTGGAAGCTTCACTGTTCCGGTGACGTCTGTGGTTCGAAAGTAAAATTGCGGACGATAGTTCGCAAAAAACGCTGTGTGTCGACCCCCTTCTTCTTTCTTCAAAATATAGGCCTCACACATAAAAGTCGTGTGTGGGGTGATGGATCCTGGCTTCGCCAAGACTTGACCACGTTCCACTTCTTCCCTTTTGGTTCCTCTCAGCAGCGCTCCGATGTTGTCGCCCGCTTGACCTTGATCCAGCAGCTTCCGGAACATTTCAACGCCCGTTACAACTGTCTTTACTGTTGGCTTGAGGCCCACGATTTCTACTTCTTCGCCAACCTTTACAATTCCTCTCTCAACGCGCCCTGTCACAACCGTTCCGCGTCCTGAAATGGAGAACACATCTTCTATTGGCATCAAGAATGGCTTGTCAATATCCCGCTCTGGTTGAGGAATATAGGTGTCAACTTGTGTCATTAGCTCTAAAATGGCATTCTTTCCGATAGGATCCTCTCGGCCTTCCAAGGCACAGAGAGCGGACCCTTTCACGATCGGAATATCGTCGCCGGGGAAGCCATAAGAGGACAAAAGCTCACGGATTTCCATTTCCACCAGCTCTAACAGCTCTTGATCATCCACTTGGTCCACTTTGTTCATAAACACCACAAGGGCCGGCACACCCACCTGGCGGGCCAACAAGATGTGCTCACGTGTTTGAGGCATAGGGCCGTCTGCCGCATTCACCACAAGAATGGCACCGTCCATCT
>CAZSAH010000025.1:0-22896 GCA_964605015.1 uncultured Alphaproteobacteria bacterium
CAAATTAAAAACTTTAAAAAACAGCGTTCTCAAAAAGATAATTCATAAGCCCTAAAATTTTCTTTTTTAAAAGCGCTGTCTGGATCCCCGCCTTCGCGGGGATGACAAATGAGGGCGGGGACAAGTGGGGGCGAGGACAAAAGGGGGAGGGTGACAAACAAAGAGAATTAACCCTTTATTAAGGCCTTTTCTCTTAGACTTAAAAGAGAAAAAGGAAAAGCGATGAATCTTCAATTTATTGGGGCGACAGGGACCGTTACGGGATCAAAATATCTTTTGTCTACACCCAGCACACAGATCCTGGTGGATTGTGGGATTTTCCAGGGATTAAAACCGTTACGCCTTCGGAACTGGGCGGCTCTTCCCTTTAACGCCTCTGCTATTCAAAACGTTCTTCTGACGCATGCCCATATTGACCATAGCGGCTATATCCCCCTTCTGGTCAAGAATGGGTTTCGGGGCAAAATATATTGTAGCCAAGGAACGTATGAGCTGTGTAAAATTCTTCTCCCCGATAGTGGCTATTTACAAGAAGAAGATGCGCATTTTGCCAACAAGCATGGGTTTTCAAAGCATACCCCTGCCCTGCCTCTTTATACAAAAGAGGATGCGGAAGCGTCCTTAACCTACTTTCACCCCGTCCCCTTCGAACAAGAGGTTGGTTTAGGGGAGAACATCAGCTTTACCTTATTGCCCGCAGGCCACATCCTTGGCGCCTCCATGATTAAGGTGACGCACAAACACACGACGCTTCTCTTTACGGGCGATTTGGGGCGGCCCCATGACGTCATTATGAAACCTCCCGTAACGGTGACAGACGCCGATTATCTTGTTGTGGAGTCCACCTATGGGGATCGCGATCATACCCCCTCTGATCCTCAGAAAGAGATCGAAGACGTGATAAAAAGAACAAGCCGTCGTGGGGGCGTGACGGTCATTCCTGCCTTTGCGGTGGGGCGGGCTCAGGCGGTTATGTATCTGATTTCCCGTTTAAAAAGTGAGAAGAAAATTCCAGATATCCCCATCTATCTTGACAGCCCCATGGCCCGAGATGTGACAAGCCTTTATTGTGAATTTGGGGCGGAACATAGGCTTCCCACCACGGAATGCATGTTGATGTGCAAGGGCGTTAAAATCATTAATTCGGTTGAAGACTCAAAAGCGTTGGATGGGAACACCTCCCCTAAAGTGATTATTTCAGCAAGCGGCATGGCCACGGGCGGGCGTGTTGTCCACCATCTCAAAGCCTTTATTTCAGATGAGAGAAACACCATCCTTTTTACAGGATTCCAAGCAGCCGGCACACGGGGAGAGGCCCTGATCCATGGCGCGCGTCACGTTAAGATGTACGGAGAGATCTTCCCCGTACGCGCAGAAATTGTGGTGTCTGAGTCTCTCTCAGCGCATGCTGACTCATCAGAAATCTTGGACTGGCTTGGTCATTTTAAAAACCCTCCCCGGCAGGTGTTCCTCACCCATGGGGAACCCCTTCAAGCCAACGCCCTCCGTTTAAAAATCCAGGAAAAATTTGGCTGGACCTGCCGGGTACCTGAGTATCTTGAGACGGTGGCCCTTTAGCCTGGGTTTTGGATAAACCTCTTAATCTTTCCTTAAACGTTTTAGGCTATCCTTTGCGTATTAACTCTAAAAGGAGAGAAAAATCATGACGAAAAAAACTATTCTTTACACAAGCGTCCTTGCCTTAACGCTTGTTGTGTCTGTCTCTCAAACTTTATTTGCATCTCCTGAGCAATCAGCGGAGGACAACGCAAAGGTAGGTCAGACTTTTTGCCATATCTGCTGCGATGCTTGCAAAGCTGAGGGTTCTTCGCTAAAAAAATGCACCAGTACATGTGGGTGTACCTGTTCATAGCAACGCTTACTTTGAAGAAAAGTGCCCCTAATCCCCCGTCTGAAGACGCTCCACAAGCTCTTTAACGGTGGGGATGTGGCCATCTGCGTAGAAGGGATCCTCTGCAAAGCGGTAAGCCGCATGGCCCGCAAACATGAGTTGATTATCCACCTCGTCACTATGGCTAATGGCTTGGAGTGTTTTCTGAATGCAGAAGGAGCGCGGGTCTGCCTTTCGACCTGTGGTTCCTTCCTCATTTTGAGCCCAATTGCTAAAAAGGCAAGCACTCAAACATCCCATGCAATTCACTTGATCGGTAAGGATTTCATTTGCTTTTTCGGGCTTAACGAAAATAAGGGTTGTGTCAGGGGTGCGCATGGCTTCCTGAAAGCCCGCCTTCACCCAACTCTCGGCCATTTCCTTATCATGAGGCGTTAAGTAGACAAGCCGTCCCCTGGCGCCGACGGGAAAGCCTTCTGTGTGGTCCCCCACAGGAGCAATGGAGTAAGCTACCTGATGGGCCGCTCTCTCCTTCAATTCGTCCAAGAAAGGGTTTGACACTGCTGAGGAGTAAAACCCTGTGGGGCTAAAGCGGTTGAGGTAGATATCCCCTGGCTTTAAGGTTAAAAGGCGCCTTTTCCAAGCGTCCGAAATGGGGCTTTCCTTGGTCAACAGGGGACGGGTGCCAAACTGAAAGGCGATCGGGCCTAGCTCAGGGTTATCAAGCCAATCGGTCCATTCCTTTAAGCACCACACACCGCCCGCCATAATGATGGGCGTGTCATGAAGACCAAATTCCCGCATGACCTGGCGTAATTCGAGAACACGTGGGTAAGGGTCTTCTGGTTTTTCGGGATCTTCGCTGTTGCTGAGCCCATTATGGCCCCCAGCGCGCCAGGGGTCCTCATAGACAACAGCCCCCATCCAGTCAGGGAACTTATGATAGGCGCGCTTCCACAGCGCCCGCAAGGCCCGGCCTGAGGAAACGATGGGATAATAAAAAATTCCGTAACGAGAGGCAATTTCTGCAATGCGGTAAGGCATACCCGCCCCACACGTGACCCCGTGGACAAGAGGGCTGACCTTGTCCAAAATCCCATGGAGGATTTCCTCCACAGCCGCCATTTCCCAGAGCACATTCATGTGCAGGCGCCCCTGGCCATTGGAACGCTCATGGGCAATTTGCGTCTGAGTAATGCCACCTTGGATACTGAAATCAATCAGCTCTCGGTAACGTTCCCGTCGTGTTTGTCCCTTATAGACAAAAGGAAGCAGATTTCCCTCGGCATCAAAAGTATCCGCATTAACGGCCGAGAATGTTCCCACGCCGCCCGCAGCCGACCACGCCCCAGAGCTTTCTCCATTTGAAACAGAAATACCCTTTCCCCCCTCAACAAGAGGGAGAACGTCACGGCCTGACAGACGAATTGAATTCAATGATTTCAAAGGTGTTTACTCTCCTTCAGGAAGCTTCTCTTTTCCTGTCGTTTGATCAACGCTTTTCATGCTAAGACGAATTTTTCCGCGATTGTCCATTTCAATCACTTTCACAAAGACTTCATCCCCTTCTTTGACCACATCACTTGTTTTCTCCACACGCCGAGGCGCAAGCTCACTGATGTGGACAAGGCCATCTTGGCTTCCAAAGAAGTTCACAAATGCCCCAAAGTCAACGATACGAACAACTTTCCCTTTGTAAATCACCCCCACTTCGGGCTCATCTGTAATGCTACGAATCCACTTTTCAGCCGCCGCAATAACCTCGGCATTGGCTCCAGAAACGTTGATTGTTCCATCATCAGAAATGTCGATCTTGGCTCCTGTGGTTTCGCAGATTTCACGAATGACCTTTCCACCGGCTCCGATCACTTCACGAATTTTGTCTTTGGCTATCGTAAAGGTAATCATGCGGGGGGCATATTCTTTGACGTCTTCGCGTGCTCCTTCGATGGCGTTCTTCATCTTCCCCAAAATATGCAGACGCCCTTGGTGCGCTTGTTCCAAAGCGATTTCCATAATCTCACGGGTGATGCTAGTAATTTTTAGATCCATCTGAAGGGCTGTGATGCCTTTCTCACTTCCTGCCACTTTGAAGTCCATATCGCCCAAGTGATCCTCGTCCCCGATGATATCAGAGAGAACGGCGAACTCTTTTCCTTCTTTGATAAGCCCCATGGCAATCCCCGCCACAGGCCGCTCAAGAGGCACACCTGCATCCATCAGGGCAAGAGAACCGCCGCACACAGACGCCATGGAGGAGGATCCATCGGATTCGGTGATTTCGGACACAAGGCGCACTGTGTAAGGAAACTGATCTTTTGAAGGCATTAAGGGATGGAGCGCTCTCCACGCAAGCTTTCCATGACCCACTTCCCGGCGACCAGGGCCACTCATGCGCCCTGTTTCTCCTACAGAATAGGGGGGGAAGTTATAATGAAGCAAAAAGTTTTCTTTATATTCGCCTTCAAGGGCATCAATCACTTGCTCATTTTGACCTGTACCAAGGGTTGCCACCACAAGGGCTTGAGTGGATCCTCTCGTAAACAAGGCACTTCCATGAGCACGAGGAAGAGCGCTCACTTCACACACAATAGGTCTGATGGTGACAGTGTCTCGCCCATCAATGCGGGTGCCTGTTTTGAGGATTTCCTGACGTACCAAATCTTTCATGAGCTCTTTAAACTCTGTCGTAGCAAGAGAGTCTGGGAATCCTTCTTCCTTAAGGGCTTCCACTGTTTGTGACTTCACAAGCGTTACTTTTTCATGACGCAAGCTTTTGTCCCGAATGCTATAGGCCGCCTTCAGATCATCCGTTGCAAGCTGCTTTAAGCGGTCCACAAGCTTTTCTCTTTGTGGATCTTCGGGGAGAATATCCCAAGGATCCTTTGCACATTCCTCTGCAAGCTCAATGATCATTTGAATGACGGGTTGGAAATGGGTGTGGCCAAACATAACCGCTTCAAGCATTTGAGCTTCGGACAACTCATGGGCTTCTGATTCCACCATCAACACGCCCTCCATTGTCCCCGCAACAACTAAGTTTAGCTGAGAGGTTGAAAGCTGCTCCAAGGATGGGTTTAAAACGAATTCTCCGTCAACAAACCCCACACGAGCCGCTCCCAGAGGGCCTAAGAAAGGAAGGCCAGAGAGTGTCAATGCAGCTGAGGCTCCGACAAGGGCGGGAATATCGGGTGAGTTTTCCATATCATGACTCAGAACCGTACAAATAACTTGAGTGTCATTGCGGAAATTTGGAACAAAAAGCGGGCGAATCGGCCGATCAATCAGGCGGGACGTTAATGTCTCGTGATCGCTGGGTTTTGCTTCTCGTTTGAAAAACCCACCCGGAATACGACCTGCCGCATACGCTTTTTCCTGATAGTGGACGGTGAGAGGAAAAAAGTCCAGATCTGGCGTCGCCTTTTTCTGGGCAACTGCTGTACATAAGACAATTGTTTCTCCGTAGGTGACAAGAACGGCGCCGTCTGCTTGACGCGCTATTTTTCCCGTTTCAATGGTTAAGGTTTTCCCTCCCCAATTCATTTCTTTTTTGTAAACTTTAAACATTCGTTTTTGATTCCTTTATCCATTTTTACTTGCTGTGTGGTGACCCTATGTCAACACAACGTTAACTACCGCCTCAACCCTAATGTCTCGATAAGCTTTGCATAACGGCCTTGATCTATCTTCTTTAAATAATCAAGCAACCGACGCCGGCGACTGACAAGCATGAGAAGACCACGGCGAGAGTGAAAATCCTTTTTATGATCCCCTAAATGGCTTGTTAGGTTGCTGATGCGTTCGCTCAAGACAGCCACCTGAACCTCAGGAGACCCCGTATCATTAGGTTGAGTTGCAAATTCTTTGATAACTTCTTGTTTTCGTGCATTTGTAATCGACATCGGTTACTCCTCTTAGGTTATGTTAAATACGCGCAGGGGTTTGATAACCCCCTCCCCTACTCTCGCAAGGGCTTGAGGCACACCTCCACATAGGATCAAGACAACTTCCTCTCCCCCATAGGGCGAAGAAATGCATTGACCTTGGCGAAGCAAACGCGCCTCTTTGTCTTCCACTTCAAGAGCCAGGATGTCGGCCAGCGCATCTTGAAGAGGTACAACATAGTCCATTAAGTCTGTGTTATGCCCTATCTTGAGCAGAGAATCTAGTAAAATCGCATCTTTTTCATGAAAAGGCCCGGCCCGTAAGCGTCTTAGACTTATCAAGTGCCCACAGGTTCCCAGCCGTAGAGCCAAATCTCGGGCCAGGCTCCGCACATAAGTTCCCTTACTACAGACAACCTCAAACACAGCAGACTCATCCGAGTTTTCGAGGAGCTCCAAGGACTCAATAGTGAGGCGCCGGGGCGCTAGCACCACCTCTTTTCCTTCTCGCGCTAAGGCATAAGCTCGCTTTCCTCCCACCTTAAGGGCGGAATAGATAGGGGGGAGCTGGTCGATGGTTCCCCTGAAAAAAGGCAGAGCCTGCTCAATCTCATGGCGAGAGGGGCGATGGGGTGAGGTTGCGGTAATCTCTCCCTCTCGATCCTCTGTCGAGCGCGCTTCCCCCCATTTGACCTCAAAACGATAAGCCTTTTGCCCATCCAATATATACCCGAGGGTTTTGGTGGCTTCCCCCAGCGCAATGGGCAAAACGCCAGACGCCATTGGATCCAAGGTCCCCCCATGGCCGGCTTTCTTCACCCCAAACAGCCGCTTGATTTTACCCACCACCTGCGCCGAACTTATGCCTTCGGGCTTATCAACCAGTATCCATCCATGGATCAGTGCTGCTGTCATGTCATCTCAATGTTGTTTGAGTGTCTCATAGCATAGGGAGGGTGTTTAATGATGCAAGGCTTTATTGACGATATCAGGCGCATAATCCACAACTTTTAAGAGGACAAGCGCAGCCCCATGGGGTCTCCGTCGCCCTTGCTCCCATTGCTGAAGCGTGCGCAGGCTAAATCCAAACGCCTGAGCAAATTCAAGCTGAGTCAGTTTTGATTTTTGACGTATTTCATACACATCAACGTCATCTATCCCAACTGACCTTTCCTTGAGATGTTTTGTGCCTTGAACATCTTCCAGCACCTCTTTAAGGGCTTCAATCATGTTTTAACAATACGCCAATGGCGTACAAAGTCAAGAGATTTTTTCAATCCTCATGCTGCGATCTCATTTTCTCTTAACTTGAAAAATATCTCATTTTTGTCTTCTTAAAATCAAAAAAATCTCATATAATAGGCTTATGGAGAGAAAAATCCCTTAATTGTCTAATGAGCCAAGAGACTTTTTCAAACGTCTAAAAATAATCCAATCGCACAGAAAACAGCTTCTCGAATCGTTTTACAGCCGCACTTGTGACCATTAAAATGATGCGATCTTGTACCTTAATGACCGTCTCCTCTCGTGGCATAAGAATCTGGTCTCCCCGAATGATCGCCCCAATCATTAAGCTTTGGGGGATGTTGATTTCCCCCACAGTCATGCCCAACACGCTGGACGCCCCCACAGCTTCCGCCTCAATGACTTCTCCAAACCCATCTCTGAGGGAATGAACTGTACGAATGCGGCCCCGCCTGACGTATTGTAAAATGCTTGAAACCGTCAATGCCTTAGGACTGATCACCGAATCAATCCCCAAGGAGGGAATCAAGCTTGAATAGGCCGAGCTATTAATGAGCGCCATGGATTGCTTGGCCCCCATTCGTTTCGCCAAAAGAGAGGCCAGAATGTTGACCTTATCATCGGACGTTACGGCCACAACCTTATCAGCAGCCTTAGCATTGGCCTCTCTCAAAATTTCCAGATCTAAAGCGTCCCCGCGTAAGACAACAGCACGGGAGAGCTGATCGGCGACATACATGGCTCGATTCTTATCATTTTCGATCAGCATAAGGGAAATGTTCGGGTGTTGAGCTTCGATTTCTTCACTCAAACAAAACCCCACATTTCCGCCCCCTAAAATCAAAAGGCGTTGGGATTTTTGATCACTAAATCCAAACGCTTCCACGGCCTGCATCAGCATGGGGTGGGGAATGAGCGCATAGACCTCATCCTCTTCCTTCAGCTCATCAGAGCCTGCAGGGACAAAGCCCGTATCCCCGCGAATAATAAACAACACGCGCAGGTCAAGGGTGGGAAACAGGCCATCAAGAAGGCGCAAGGGCGTATTTAAAATGGGCGCTTTCGCTTTGCAACGGATCCCAACCAATTGAAGTTTTCGTTCCGCAAAAGGGATCACTTCAAACGCCCCGGGAACCTCAAGACCCCGCCCAATGGCGCGCGCCACCTCAAGTTCAGGAGAAATAATTAAATCAATGGGCATGTGGTCCGGATTATACAGGGCCGCCCATTCAGGATTCAGATAGCTTTTGTTCCGCACACGCGCAATTTTTATGGGGACCTTAAAAAGAGAATGGGCAATCTGGCATGCGACCATATTAACTTCATCTGCAAAGGTCACTGTAATGATCATATCCGCTTCATGAAGATTGGCCCGCGCGAGCACATCCGGATGAGAGGCAAAGCCCACAATCCCCCTCACATCTAGGGTGGCAGAAATATGATTAATCAGCTCTTCTGATTGATCAATGACCGTCACATCGTTGTCATGAGTGGACAGGTAGCGAGCAATACTAAATCCAACTTGGCCGGCCCCACAGATAAGTACTTTCACTTATATTTCTTTCTCCAAAAAGCTTACAAGCTCAAATTCTGTAAGTTTTGTCACGTCTTTCGGAATTTCCGCCGTTACTTTTGATAAGGTTTGCTTGCCTAAATTCTCACGCAGATCTCCAAGGGTTTTGGGAGGCGAGATAATCACAAGTTCATCAAATTCTGCCTTTTCTGTCGCTTTTGCTAAAATATCGCACAATTCCTTTGCAAACAGACTTTTTTGATGCTGATGCCAATCTGTGCGCGGTGCATACGCATGCCGAGCGGAATTATTACTTTCAAAGTCTCGTCCTGGCTTAGAGGTCCCCAAGGCGCTTTCTCTTAAGTTTTCTCCAACGAAATCTTGCCCCATGGCATTTTCCAGTTTATTCTTGTCCCTGACAAAAATGCGCGCCCTTGCCCCATCTGCAACAAGAACCCACCGTATTTTCTGCTTCTTCATCATAATCGTCCTTCCTCATTATGGATACACTTTCAGTATGCAAGAAAATAATAAAGATCTCGTTAAGAATCTCTTTAAACTAAATGAAAAACGTGAATCACAAAGGTGAGAAACACTTCCATCATAATAAGAACCACGATAATTGATTCTAACATGGTTGAGTGACGGTTATTAAGTTCATCCCTCATCATTTCAAAAAGTTCTTTCACAATGTCTAGCCTGCGATTGAGCACAGCTGTGCGGGCGTGAAGCTCTAAATCATTCGTTGTCATCGTATAAAGGCTTTCATATTCGGGATGATCCCAAATAAAAACGGGGGCATCCAAAATATCGCTGTGCAAATTCACAGAGTTACGTTCAATAAACAATTCCCCGATTCTTCTTGATATTTCTTTGCGCGACAGGGATATTTTTCCTCGGCGCGCCAACTCTTGAGGAATATTTTTTGTCATTTCAATGGTGTTATCAATGCGTGCTTCAAAAGCCGTCAGTTTTATGGCCTGAGAAAGCCCATAAGAGACCGCCAACATTTGAAGGGCGTGAGAGCGTGATTTGGCTAAGGTAATCTTATCTTGGAAAAAGCGTGGCTTTTTTGCAAAGCAATAGTCAAACTCTTCAAAAACAGGATTGATCGCATTTTCAGAGAATTTTTCTAAAAGATTTAAAAAGTGAGCTTCTTCCTCATTAGAAATATTCCATAAAACGATACACCCGTATCGAAAGACAAAAATATTCCCCTCCTTATACCCCGCATGGAGAGCATCAGTATAAAAATTAATAAACTCAACACCTTCCAGCACCAAGGCCAAGCCATGGAGGTCATAAGTTTCTGCTGTACTGAGAGCGAGGCAACGCATGGAATTTTCCATTATCATATTAATAGGTTACCCTAAATTTGAGAAAAATGCAAACTATTTTAGGCCAAAAACATAAGAAAATATGGCCAAATGAAAAACAATACCTCCCAGAAATTTTTTGATCAACCCTCTTCCATTTTTAAAAAATACCTTGTAAATTCTAAATACGAATTAGAATTTGCAGGGTATTTTTGTTAAAGAAAAAAAATGAGGGCCCCGAAGATTACCGGGAACCCTCAAAGGTACCACAACTCCCAAGGCTTAGTCTGTCACCACAAGCGTTTCCAAAAGCCCTTCAAGACTGCCATACAGCTGTTTGGCCTTTACAATAAAGACCTCCATCTGTTCCAAGATCAACTGCAGTCTTCTATCACCCAAAGCCTCCCCCCGTGCTAAAGCTCTGCACACAAAGGTGTCTAAGGTTTGAAGAGTGATGTTTAACTGCTGGAGATCAAGGGATAACTGCTTGAAAAACTGTGGTGACGCGTGTAGTTTGGACGTAGCCATGGTATGCTCCTTCTTGCTAAAGGGGTTGCTGTGGTTAGTCGTCTGTGGGTGTTCCATCACCCATAGGCGGCGTTTGGGAAGTGTAACACGTCAAAATTTAGATGCAACACTTTTTTAATTACGTGATCAAAAAATTCTTAAAAGAGGGCAAATTTCTGTCTTTTACCCCCCCGCTCACACGCGCAAAATTGCCCCTGTTTGTTGCGCCACGCTTGCCACGACTTTTTGAGAAAACGCTTGGATTTCTTCAACGGTTAAGGTGTGGTCTTGGGGTTGAAGGCGCACACGAATGCCCAAGGATTTCTTGCCGTCCCCCCTCTCAAACACATCAAAAAGGGTGATGTCTTCTACAAGGGCCGGGTCAACTTTCAGGATTGTTTTTGTCAAGGCGTCCGCCGGGACGGCTTGATCCACTATAAAAGCAAAGTCACGCTCAACCGCTTGATAAGGAGACAAAACCAGCTTTGGCTTTGCCGTTGTTTTCTTCTTTGGCAAGGGCACGCGATCTAAGAAAATTTCAAAGCCCACAAGGGGCCCTTTGACGTCAAAGGCCTTCAAAATACGGGGGTGGAGTTCTCCAAAATAACCCAGCACCTGGGGTCCCACCTTCAGTGCTGCGGACCGACCGGGGTGATACCAGAACGGTGCGGCGCGCTCCCACTGGGTAGATATCTCTATCATTGCCAGGGCATCGGCCTTTGCATCATACAGATCCACAAGGCGCTTTTTCTCGCCCCAATTGCCAGGATGAGCCCCTGCCCTAACGCCCGTTGCCATCATGTGTTGCCCTTCTGGGGTGGGGTCTGAATACTGGGGACCTATTTCAAAAAGCGCTAGGGAATCCATTCCACGATTTTGGTTCAAAAGAACGGCTTTCAAAAGGTTCGGCAAAAGGCTGGGGCGCATGACGTCCAAGTCCTGACTAATGGGATTCGCCAAGCTAAGGCTTTCCAGCACGCCCCCAAAGAGCGCGGCGTCCTTTTGCGCCATAAAGGACCAGGTCGCAACTTCCGTCATCCCGCGTCCTGCCAGCCTATCGCGTATCACAAAGCGGCGCGCTTGCAGGGGGGAGAGGGGCTTTTGCGCCTGAGGCGTCCCATAAGGAATAGAGGGAATTTTGTCATACCCTTCCACCCGCAACACCTCTTCGACGAGGTCCGCCTCATGCTCCATCCCAAAGCGCCACGACGGGGGTGTCACCTCAAGGCTGTCTTCCTTGCCTGTCAGCTGAAAGCCTAAGCTTTTTAAAATATCACTGGCTCGGGCAGAAGACAGGGGAAGGCCACCCAAGCTTTCACAACGGGACGGGTGAAAGAGGATCGTTGTGGCCGTCTCAGGGGGACGCCCTGCGCTCACCACATCGCTGGCTTCCCCGCCACACAGGTCAAGGATCATTTGGGTCGCTGCTTCAAGGCCAGGAAGGGTGGATTCAGGGTCAACGCCTCGTTCAAATCGAAAGCGGGCATCGCTTAAAATTCCAAGGCTTCGCCCCGTCATCGCTGTGCAAATCGCGTCAAAGAAGGCGGATTCTAAAAAGACTGTATGGGTGGAGTCCTCAACCCCGGTGCTTTGCCCGCCCATAATTCCTCCCAAAGAGATCACGCCGGAGTCGTCCTCAATAACCGTCATGGTGTCGGAAAGGGTGTAGGTTTTGGTGTCTAGGGCCGTCAACGTCTCCTCCGGTTGAGCAAGACGAATCTTAAGCCCTCCCCTCAGTTTATCCGCATCAAACACATGCAGAGGCCGCGCCCGGTCATAGGTAAAGTAGTTCGTTATATCCACAAGGGCAGAGATGGATTTCACGCCCACGGCCTTTAGCTTTCGTTGAAGCCACGCAGGGCTGGGGCCGTTTTTAACGCCTCGAATAACCCGCCCTGTAAAATAAGGGCATGCGCCAGAATCGATTGTTAAGGGCACAGGACACGGAAAGGTTCCTTTGACCACAGGCTGTTTGAGAGGTTTTAACGTTCCTATACCTGTCGCAGCCAGGTCGCGGGCAATGCCATAAACGCCTAAGCAATCGCCTCGATTGGGCGTGACATCGATATCGATCACAACCTCATCAAGGCCTGCCCACTTGGCATAAGAGTCCCCCACAGGGGCGCTTGGGTCCACCTCGATGATTCCATCAGCCTCTTCCCCAAGAAGAAGTTCTTGGACAGAACACATCATCCCGAAACTGTCAACGTCCCGGACCTTCCCCACTTTCAGAACTTGCTGGGTGGAGGGAATCATCACACCGGGACGCGCCAGAACCGCTTTCATCCCCTTGCGGGCGTTGGGAGCGCCACACACAACTTGGATAATATCTTGCCCTGTGTTGACTTTGCAGACCTTCAGGCGGTCCGCATTGGGATGCTTTTCTGCCTCCATAATGTGGCAAATTGTAAACGGCTCAAGCGCTTTGGCTTTGTTGTCAACCTTGTCCACCACAAGGCCAAGGGCGTTGAGTTTTTCTAAAATCACCTCAAGGGAGGCATTCGTTTCTAAATGTTCTTTGAGCCAAGAAAGTGTAAATTTCATGTCCTACTCCCGCGCTTCCGGCTCAAAGCCATAATGCTTCAACCACCTGAGGTCCGATTCAAAAAAGAGACGCAAGTCCTCAATACCATATTTCAGCATAGCAATGCGCTCAATCCCCATGCCAAAGGCAAAACCTTGGTAAACCTCTGGGTCGATATCGCAATTGCGCAACACATTGGGATGCACCATCCCACAGCCTAAAATCTCAAGCCAGCTGCTATCTTTCCACCAGATGTCCACTTCTGCGGAGGGTTCGGTAAAGGGAAAATAGCCGGGGCGAAAGCGAAGCTTAAGAGACGGATCTTCAAAGAAGCGCCGACAAAATTCTTCCAAGCATCCCTTTAAATGCCCCATATGGGTGTGTGTATCCACCACAAGCCCTTCAATCTGATGAAACATGGGGGTATGGGTGGCATCATAGTCAGAGCGATAGGTTCTGCCCGGGGCAATAATGCGAATGGGCGGCTTCTCTTTCAGCATGGTCCGAATCTGTACAGGCGATGTATGGGTTCGGAGAACAAGCGGTTGCTTATCCGCCCCTGGGGGAAGGTAAAAGGTATCGTGTTCTTGGCGTGCCGGGTGTTCTGGGGGGAAATTCAAAGCCGTAAAGTTATAAAAATCCTCTTCAATATCGGGGCCTTCTGCCACCACAAACCCCATTTGCCCAAAGATGTGAATGGCTTGGTCCATCACAGAAGAAAGGGGATGAATCTTTCCCCTTAGGCAAGGCCGGGGAGGAAGGGAGACATCCAAACTTTCATGTGTTAGACGCTCAGCAAGGGCAGCTTCTTCAAGCAGTTCCTTACGGCGGTCCAAGGCTTCGATCAACACCTCTTTCACCGCATTGAGCTCAGCTCCCCTAAGACGCCGCTCCTCAGGAGATTTCGTGCCCAGCTCTTTCATTAAAAGTGTAAGCGATCCCTTTTTCCCAAAAACGGCCACGCGCAGGTCTTCCCATTCTTGCAAAGAGGAAAGGGCCTCAATGTCGTCCAAAGTTTTGTGTTTTAATGTATCCATCTGGGTCTCACTCTATCTTAATAAGGCTACGTCTAGGACTTTATTAAAGTCTATCATCGCCTCTTGTGAATCAAGAGCAATATGATATTGATCGATCACATTTGCAACAGAGGCATCCATCAGAGTCAAGAGAGGGCTGGGATACACCCCTAAGATGAGAATACCCCCAACAAGCGGTGCAAACACAAGATTTTCTTGCCAACTCAGGTCGGCAATGGATTTTAAGGCGGGCTTCACCAGTACCCCAAAAACCACCCGTCGATAGAGCCACAAAGCGTAAGCTGCCCCCAAAACCATCCCCAATGAGGCAAAGGTTGTGGCATAAGTGCTCACTTGATAAGCCCCTAACAAGACAAGAAATTCCCCAACAAAGCCACTGGTTCCCGGCAACCCAATGGAGGCGAGGATGAAGAACATAAACAGAGTGGCGTACCGTGGCATTCGATGCACAAGCCCCCCATACGCGTCTATATCTCGACTATGCACACGGTCATACACAACCCCCACACAGAGGAAAAGGGCCGCAGAAATCAACCCATGGCTCACCATTTGCGTCATAGCGCCTTGGACTCCTTGCGCATCAACGGTAAAAATACCTAAGGTGACAAACCCCATATGGGCAACGGATGAATAGGCAATCAGCTTTTTCATATCCGTCTGAGCCAGCGCCACAAAGGATGTATACACAATGGCTATGCTGCTTAAGGTAAAGATCAGAGGGGTAAAATAGGCCGAGGCCTCAGGAAATAAGGGCAAGGAAAACCTTAAAAACCCATATCCTCCCATCTTCAAGAGAATACCGGCCAAAATAACCGATCCGGCCGTGGGGGCTTCCACATGCGCATCTGGCAACCAGGTGTGAAAGGGCCACATGGGGATTTTCACCGCAAAAGACGCAAAAAAAGCAAGCCATAACCAAATTTGAACCTTGGGATCAAAGGGGGTCGTCAGGGCAAGGGGAATATCACTTCCCCCCACCTCAAAGTAAACATACAGAATCGCAAGCAGCATCAAAACGGAGCCCAAAAGGGTATAAAGAAAAAACTTAAAGGCCGCATACACCCGATTGGGCCCTCCCCAAATACCGATGATGAGGAACATAGGGATTAAAACCCCCTCAAAAAACAAGTAAAAAAGAATAAAATCAAGGGCTGAAAAAAGGCCGATCAGCATGGTCTCAAGAACAAGAAAGGCAATCATATATTCAGATACACGCGTTTGAATAGAGGTCCAACTGGCCAGGATGCAGATGGGGATCAGAAGGGCTGACAATAAAACAAACGGCAACGAAATCCCATCAATACCCACATGATATCCCACATTTAAGAGAGGCATCCATTGGAATTTATCCTCAAACTGAAAGGTCGACAGAGCGGGATCATAGTTTTTCCACATGATCAAGGTCATTCCCAACGTCACAAGGGACGTCCACAAAGCCACCCAGCGCGCATTAGCGCCCTTGTTTCCCCAATTTAAGAAGATCGCAAACGCTCCTAAAAGGGGAAGGAAAATCGTGATACTAAGAAGGGGAAGAGTGTCCATGGGGCGTTCCTACATCCAAAAATACCATGTCATCATAAGAACAAGCCCTATGATCATGGCAAAAGCATAATGGTAAATATATCCTGTTTGAAGGCGACATAAAAGGCGCCCACTTGCAAGGGAGAAGGCTGACAAACCATTGGGTCCAAGACCATCTATGGTTTTTTGGTCCCCTTCTTCCCACAAGAACTTCCCAAGCTTCAACGAGGGGCGCACAAAAAGAAAATCGTAGATCTGATCAAAATACCATTTTTGTACAAGAAACTCATAGATTGTCTCAAAGGCCGTTGCCAGGCGCGCGGGCCAGCTTTTTGCATAGACATAAAGATAATAGGCAAGCCCAATGCCAACAAACGTTGCAAAGGTAATACCCCATTCCACCCACGTGTTCACATGATGGGCGGCTTTCATGACCTCATCTTCGGGCAGAACAAAAATGGCCGCCCCCCAAAAAGACGTCTCTCCTGCCACAAAAAGGTCATATAGCGCATACCCTGAAAAAAGCGATCCTGCTCCTAACACCATGAGCGGCGCAAGCATCATCAGGGACGATTCTTGCAGATGCCCCATAACCGCTTCATTGGCCCGAGGGATTCCATGGAAGGTCAGCAGCAGCAGGCGCCAAGAATAAAACCCCGTTAAGATTGCGGCACTTATGCCAAAGGTAAACGCAAGTTTGCCAACAGGCAGCATGGACACCCAATCCACGTCCAAAATCATGTCTTTGGAATAAAATCCTGAAAAAAATGGAATCCCTGCAAGCGCCATGCTTCCAATCCACATCAACACATAGGTAAGGGGAATGTACCTCCAAATCCCCCCCATTTTTTGAATGTTCTGCTCATCAGACATGGCATGAATAACGGACCCTGCCCCTAGGAAGAGCAAGGCTTTAAAAAAGGCATGGGTCGTGAGGTGAAACATAGAGGCGCTATACCCAGATAACCCTGCTGCCATAAACATATACCCCAGCTGGCTACAGGTGGAATAGGCAATGATGCGCTTGATGTCATTTTGCACACAGGCAATCGTTGCTGTCATCAGAGCTGTCACGGCTCCAACAAGGGTGATGAACTCGCGCGCAAGGGGCGCATATTCTAAGAGAGGCGAAATCCGCACCACTAAAAAGACCCCTGCCGTCACCATGGTTGCCGCATGGATGAGGGCCGATACAGGCGTGGGGGCTTCCATGGCGTCAGCAAGCCAGGTGTGCAGGCCAATCTGGGCCGACTTCCCCATGGCCCCAAAAAAGAAAAAGAAAGACGCAAGGGTCAGGGCATGGTATTGCCCTCCACAGAAGGTAAAGGTGGCTTCCTTATAGTCTTCCGCAAGCTCAAAAACAGCAAGGAAATCAACGGTTCCAAAAAGAACAAAAATGGTCAAGACACCCAAGACAAATCCCACGTCCCCGATACGATTCACAAGGAAAGCCTTTATGGCAGCGTCATTTGCGCGCTCTCGATTATACCAAAATCCAATCAACAGATAGGAACACAGGCCAACCCCTTCCCATCCAAAAAACAGTTGCAGAAAATTGGGGGCCGTTACCAATGTCAGCATAAAGAAGGTAAACAGGCTTAAATAGGCCATAAATCGGGAAAGACCCGGATCCCCCTTCATATATCCCACTGAATAGACATGCACCAGGAAAGAAATGAGCGTCACAACGACCATCATCACAAGACTTAAGCTATCAATTTGAAGCCCCCAACTCACTTCAAAAAATTCTACATTAATCCACTTAAAAAGGGGAATCAGAAGGGTTTTTTCTTGAAGCCCTAGCTTTACAAAGAGAATGCTCGCAAAAATCGTCGACAACCCCATCAGTCCACAGGTCAGGGGCTGGGTAAAGCGGCGGTCGAGAACACTTCCTAAAAGAAACCCTATAAGAGGCAAAAAGACAGCTAAGATGGCTAAGATGTTCATCCCTATCCCCTCATCGCGCTGATGTCATCCACATCGATATCGCCTCGATTGCGGAAATAGACCACCAAAATTGCAAGACCTATGGCAGACTCAGCTGCTGCAACGGTGAGAACAAAAAGGGCAAACACTTGCCCCACAAAATCCCCAAGATATTGAGAAAATGCAACAAAATTTATATTGATGGCAAGCAGCATCAATTCAATAGACATCAAAATCACGATCACATTCCGCCGATTCAGGAAAACGCCCACGCTTCCAATGGTAAAAAGAAGGCCAGCCACAATAAGATAATGATCGAGACTAAGAGGCATTGGGGCCCCTCCCCGCTTTTACGGAATCCCCTGCCCCAAAGGAGGGCGTGGGAGAAATATCCACAAGGCGCACACTGTCGCTTGCCCGTCGCGCCAGCTGATCCCCTATTTTTTGCTTCAAGACCCCTGTCCGCTGGCGCAAGGTCAGCACAATGGCACCAATCATCGCAATCAGCAAAATAAGGCCCGCTGCCTGAAAAATCAGGGCGTAATGGGTATAGATCAAGTCCCCTAGGGCTTGTGTATTCGGAAGCCCTTTTGGAGGCGCAAAGATGAGTTCAAACGCCTCTGGGGAAGATTTCCACCGCAGAAACATGAAGACAAGCTCAGCCACAAGAACGACTCCCACAAAGGCTCCCACAAGAAAATACCGCCGGTGGGTGCCCTGATGGGGCCGCAAATCCACATTAATCATCATCACAACAAAGAGAAAGAGAACCGCAACGGCCCCCACATACACAATGATTAAGATCATAGCCAAAAATTCAGCCTGAGCCAAAACAAAGAGCCCGGCTGCGTTAAAGAAAGCTAAGATAAGAAACAACACGCCGTAAACTGTATTTTTAGCCGTCACCACCATGACGGCAGCACTTAGTAAAATGCCTGAGAAGACGTAGAAAAGGAGTGTGCTGACTAGCATGGGTGCCCTATCCTTAAAGTAATCCCGCTTTCACTCATCTTATCTATATCTCGCCTCCTGCTCCAGGCGAGCGGCAATGGCAACTTCCCACCTGTCTCCATTGGAAAGAAGCTTTTCCTTGGTGTAATAAAGTTCTTCGCGTGTTTCTGTTGCAAATTCAAAGTTTGGGCCTTCCACAATGGCATCTACAGGGCAAGATTCTTCACAAAGACCACAATAAATACACTTTATCATATCAATATCATAGCGGGTTGTGCGCCGGCTGCCATCTTCCCGTTCTTCTGCTTCTATGGTAATGGCCTGCGCTGGGCAAACCGCTTCACACAGCTTGCACGCAATGCAGCGCTCTTCCCCATTGGGATAACGCCGCAAGGCATGCTCTCCTCGAAAACGGGGGGATAAGGTCCCTTTTTCATAAGGATAGGCCAGGGTCACTTTCTTCTTCAAAAACATATACTTCAGTGTCAAAAAAAGTCCTGAAAACAGTTTTGTTATGGGCGTAATATCGATCTTCATAGGATGACTATAACCCCAGCTGTTAAGATAACCCATAGCAAAGAAAAGGGCAGAAACACCTTCCACCCCAATCGCATCAGCTGGTCGTACCTAAAGCGTGGAAAAGTGGCCCGTACCCATAAAAAGATAAACAGAAGACACGATAGTTTTAAGGCAAACCAAACGATCCCTGGCACCCATGTAAAGGGAAAGATGGATAGGGGCGGCAACCATCCCCCCAGAAAAAGGATGGTTCCCATAGCGCTCATAAGGATCATATTGGCATATTCTCCTAAGAAAAAGAGCGCAAACGTCATGGATGAGTATTCCACATTATAGCCCGACACAAGCTCGGCCTCTGCTTCTGGCAAATCAAAGGGGGCGCGATTGGTTTCCGCAAGCGCTGAGATGCCAAAAATTACCGCCATGGGCAAATGGGGAATAAGGAACCAAACGGTTTTTTGCGCCTCCACAATCTCTGTAAGGTTTAAGGATCCTGCCGACAACAGAACTGTAATAATCACAAGCCCAATGGAGACTTCATAAGAAACCATTTGAGCTGCAGACCGCAAAGCGCCCAGAAAAGGATATCTCGAGTTGCTCGCCCACCCCGCCATAATAATCCCATACACCCCGAGGGAAGAAATCGCAAAAAGGTAGAGGATCCCCACATTAATGTTACTAATGACCATCCCTGGCCCAAAGGGAATGACAGCCCAAGCGGAAAGACTCAGTCCAAAGGTCATCAAAGGCGCCATCAGAAACAGAAAGGGATTCGCCTTCGTTGGGATAATCGTTTCCTTATGGAGAAGCTTCAACCCATCCGCAAAAGGCTGTAAAAGCCCAAACCACCCCACTACATTGGGACCGATGCGCAGCTGCATCGCTGCAATCACTTTTCTCTCCGCATACGTCAGGTACGCCACAGCCAAAAGCAACGGGATAAGAAGCAAAAAGCTATAGCCCACAAGATAAAGCAGAGCGTCAAGATTAGCCATGAAGACCCCCTTGGACAATTTCGCGCACGCATTTTGCCATGGTGGGAGACTGACGAGAAATCGCATCTGTCATATAAAAATTGTCGAGCGCCGCCTCAAAGGGCTCAGAAGACAAAACGCCTTCCCCCCCAAAGGGAAGCCATGGCGCCCGTTGGACCGTATCTAGTTCTTCAAAAAGAGAATTCACCTCCACCAGGCGTGCCC
This sequence comes from uncultured Alphaproteobacteria bacterium, assembly GCA_964605015.1. Classification (GTDB taxonomy): domain Bacteria; phylum Pseudomonadota; class Alphaproteobacteria; order UBA9655; family UBA9655; genus UBA9655. Next base: position 19,995 of record CAZSAH010000025.1, read on the forward strand.
GCACCGCCTCAAGAGTATCATAGGGCAATTGATGACCCAGTTTTTCAGAGAGAGCCCTTATAATTGTCCAATCTTCTTTGGCGTCTCCAGGCGGCGACACAGCCTTGAAGCTTCTTTGAACACGGCCTTCCAGATTCACATAGGTTCCTGATTTCTCTGTGTAGGCTGCCCCTGGCAGCACAACATCAGCCACCGCAGCCCCTCGATCCCCATGATGGCCTTGATAGATCACAAAGGCGGAGTGAAGGGGCGCCATGTCTATTTCATCGGCGCCTAAAAGGTAAACAGCCTTTATTTTTTGAGCAGCGGCCGCCTCAAGAATTTTCTTCACACCATAGCCTTGAGGCCCTGGCACAAGGCCTAAGTCAAGGCCACCGACACGACTAGCCGCCATCTGCAACACATTAAACCCATTCCAATGCGACCCTTGATGAACAAAAGCGTACTGCTCTGCAATTTGCCGCGCCAGATGAAGAAGGGCGGCTCCATCTTGCCGCCTTAACACCCCGGCTCCCACAATCATCAGGGGATACTTGGCGGCCTTTAGAGAGGCAGCAATAGGGTGATTCCCCTTGAGGATATCTTTAAGAATCAAAGGATCATTGCCTAAAGGCTCAACAGGATAACCAAGATCATGGAGAGGGCCAATGCGCGCCACAGGAAGACCTGAATGCAGATAGTTTTTGCGAATACGGGCATTCACAAGAGGCGCTTCCCATCGGGGGTTTGTGCCAATTAAAAGACAAAAATCTGCCCGTTCAATATCCGCAATGGGTGTGTTGAAAAGATAACTACACCGAGGAAGCGGCTCACTGATGGCACCATCTTGCCGGCAATCGATGTGAGGCGACCCAAGAGCTGCCATCAAATCCTTCACCGCCACCATCGCTTCTGCCTCTACCATGTCCCCCACAATGGCAGCGATTTGATCGCCGGCGAGAGGGCGCAGGCGCTCTGCAATCACCTCAAAAGCCTTGTCCCAACTGACAGCAGACAGGCGACCCTTTTTCGTACGTACATATGGTTGATCAAGACGCTGATATTTTAGGCCATCACACGCAAAGCGTGTTTTGTCAGAAATCCAATCTTCATTGACCTCATCGTTTTGTCGAGGCAAAACACGCATGACTTCCCGCCCCCGCGTATCAAGGCGAATGGCGCTTCCTACCGCATCAAACACATCGATGGACGGTGTATGGGACAGCTCCCACGGGCGTCCTCGATAATTATAGGGCTTGGAGGTCAAGGCGCCCACCGGGCAAATGTCAATCATATTCCCTGAAAGCTCGGAGGTGATCGCCTTTTGCACATAGGTCCCAATCTCCATCTCTTCTCCTCGACCCGTGGCGCCAAGCTCAGGCACCCCTGCAATCTCAGTTGCAAAGCGAACGCAGCGCGTACACTGAATACACCGGTTCATGGCCGTTTCAATAAGGGGGCCAAACTCCTTATCCGGAACGGCACGCTTGTTTAAGGCGTAGCGACTCCCATCCCCTCCATAGGCCACAGTGATATCTTGCAGATCACATTCGCCCCCTTGATCACAAATGGGGCAATCCAATGGATGATTAATAAGAAGGAATTCCAACACCCCTTGGCGGGCTTTCTTGACCATGGGCGTTTGAGTCCGAATCACCATGCCCTCACAGGCCGGCATGGCACAGCTTGCAATCGGCTTAGGACTAGGGTCCATCTCCACCAGACACATGCGGCAATTGCCCGCAATGGAAAGCTTGGGATGATAACAAAACACAGGAATTTCAATGCCCAGCATCTCGGCTGCTTGAAGAACGGTCATCCCTTCTGGGACATCAATTTCTGTGTCGTCAATGGTGAGTTTTGGCATTATTTTCTCCCTATACGCCGCTCTAATTCAGGGCGAAAATGACGAATTAAGCCTTGCACAGGCCACGCTGCCGCATCGCCAAGCGCGCAAATGGTGTGCCCTTCAATTTCATGGGTTACCTCTTCGAGCAGATCGATATCTTGAGACGTTCCCTGGCCCTCAGCAAGGCGTACGAGCATGCGCCACACCCATCCTGTGCCTTCTCGACAAGGCGTGCATTGCCCGCAGCTTTCTTTCATATAAAATTTGGACAGGCGCGCAATGGCGCGTACAATATCAGTGGACTTATCCATCACAATAACGCCTGCTGTCCCAAGGGCGCTTTTAACGTCAGCAAGAGAGGTAAAATCCATCAAAACCGTCTCACAAATTTCCTTTGGAATCAGGGGAACGGATGATCCCCCTGGGATGACGGCTAAAAGATTGTCCCAGCCCCCTCTGACGCCACCGCCATACTGATCAATAAGCTCTTTGAGCGGAATCCCTAAGGCTTCTTCCACATTACACGGTGTATTCACATGCCCGACAAGACAAAAGATCTTTGTTCCCGCACTCCCCGGTGTTCCAATGCCCGCAAACCAATTACCCCCTCGGCGGAGGATAGTTGGCACAACGGCAAGGGTTTCCACATTGTTCACAATGGTGGGGCACCCATAAAGGCCCACAACGGCAGGAAACGGAGGTTTAAGGCGCGGCATCCCTTTGCGCCCTTCCAAGCTTTCAAGAAGGGCTGTTTCTTCGCCACAAATATAAGCCCCGGCGCCACGATGAATATACAGATCAAAATCCCACCCAGACCCTGCCGCATTTTTGCCCAAAAGCCCCGCATCATAAGCTTCTGCAATGGCTGTTTTAAGGTGAGACGCTTCTTGGTAAAATTCCCCTCGGATGTAGATATACCCCACATGCGCCCCGATGGCGTACCCCGCAAGGAGCGCTCCCTCTATCAATTTATGGGGTTCATAGCGCAGAATATCGCGGTCCTTGCATGTCCCAGGCTCACTCTCGTCTGCATTAATGATCAGATACCGCGGGCTTGTCTCCTCCTTGCTCATA
>CAZSAH010000026.1:0-22199 GCA_964605015.1 uncultured Alphaproteobacteria bacterium
AAAAGTCATTGTTTTTCTTCGAAAAACAAGCCTTTTCTAGCCCGAGGATGACAAGTAAAGGGGACAAGGAGAGGAAAATTATCGGGTGCTAAGGGATTTTTACAGAAAACAATACCCATGAGCTCCCTTCTGAGTGATCTCCTACCCCCTGATCGCACGGGGATCTACATTGACAGGGCTTCCTGAAACAAGCGATTGCCCAAGCCACGACCGCCATCCCAAATAGCTTTTTTGAGAGACTTGCGTTGTGGGTGGGTTTTCTCTCTCCATTGTGTCAGATCAACTATCTAACGTTTCAGGGGTATGCAGTTTCGCCATCCTATAAAACCTTCTGTCACTTCAGCCTTGCACTCATCCGAACCAGGCCACCCATACTTCATGATAGATGTAACGTATATCGTGCCGGCGGATTCTTGGTCGGGTCTGTTGCTGTTTAGGCGGTAGCCAGCCACTAATGGCCAACCCGGTGTTGATAGCTCTAAATCCTTAGCAGTTCGTGGGCTTGAGAGCCCCCACTCCGCGAGATTCGGGGGGGGGCCAGGATGTGTCTCGGAGTCTACTGTTAGCTCGCCATGTATGTAGTATATGACGCCGGCATGCACTAGATCTCCTCTGTACTTCTGTGTCCATCGGGGAAGAAACGTTCGGCCGTTACGCTGTTGGGTCCAGTCCATGTAGGGAGTTGCTGTTACCGCCACCTTGTGAGCACTTGGGGCCTCAACATCATGCGTCATGGCCATTACACTATGGTTTAAGGTACAAGAAAGACCCATTAAGGCAAATGTCCGGAGATTGTATTTATATTTTTTCATGATCATAGTCCTTTATAAAGTTAATGCCCCACAATACACACAGAGAGACGGGACGTTTCATTGATCTCTGCAAACTCTATTATAGCCAAGAAAAGTTAATATTTTGCAAATGCAGTCATATAAATTTCGCAATGATCTGTCAATTGTGGAATTATGCTCATTGTACCTGAGTTGCCTTGTTCTTGGCATCTCCACTTTTCCCAATTGTCATCCCCGCGAAGGCGGGGATCCAGTACAGCGCTTTGATTTTTCAATAAAAAAACTCGTTTTCATTAAAATAAAGTCAGTTCGACTTACGGACAGGCTTTTGTACACTATGTTTGTCATCCTCGAGCTAGAAGTTCTTGATTTTCAAAGAAAATCTTAGAACTTCTTGATCGGGGATCTTGCTCGCAACGAATAAGATCCTCGGTTCAAGAAAAGTCATTGTTTTTCTTCGAAAAACAAGCCTTTTCTAGCCCGAGGATGACAAGTAAAGGGGACAAGGAGAGGAAAATTATCGGGTGCTAAGGGATTTTTACAGAAAACAATACCCATGAGCTCCCTTCTGAGTGATTTCCTACTCCCTGATCGCACGGGGATCTACATTGACAGGGCTTCCTGAAACAAGTGATTGCCCAAGCCAGGATCGCCATCCCAAATAGCTTTTTTGAGAGACCTGCGTTGTGGGTGGGTTTTCAACACGGTAAGTGACATTAAAGTCCAAAGATGGCCCGGCATAAAGGCGCGCAAGGTCAAGCAAGCGGTTAAATCCTTTTCCATTGGGAAGAAAGAGATCCAGCTGCTCTACCTTAAGGGGGCCCAGATGAATCACAAAGTGGCTCGCTTGATCCCATACGCGCGTTCCCAGGACGGCCCCTTGTCCTAGTTTTTGCCATTGTCCATGCTGGCCAATGCGCGTTACTTGATCTTGGGCAAGGGGGCGCCACTGGCCTACACATTTTTCCACCCGAGTGGGGATGTGAAAATAGCTTGCGATAATACGCTCCAACCCTTCAGCTGAGCGAGGGTGGGACCAATAAAGGCCCGTAAAGTCCAAAAGGCTGCGATCAGGGACATGAAGGCGATTATGGAGGGACGGCTGGCCAAGTCCCAAAAGGGCTTGCAATCCATGGGCGATTTCTATTTTTTCAGGGGAAGAAGAGTTGAGGCTAATCAGATATTGCTTACGAATGCGGTGAAGAATTGAAATCAAACGATGGTTGAAAATGTCCAAAAAGTCCTTAAGACTTGTGTCTCCACTCCGCATACGTTGAATAATCATTTCCGAGTAAGGGAAGGGGAGGGGGCCTTGGATTCCCGCAAGCCCCATGAAGTTCACGTTGAGAACGGGGGGCATGTGAGGCGCAGAAGAGAGGGTGACCTTTTCAAGAGAATAGATGTCACTCGACAGAGATTCAAAATAAACGCGTGACTTGACGCTGACGACTTCTTTTGAGGGATTGGTTGTTTCTCCAAAAGGAAGGGCTTTTGGGTGCAGATATTCTAAAAGCTTAATGGCTTGATGAAATTCAAACCGGTAAGGCTCTTTTAAAAGAACATCTTTTACAGTAGGGGCTGACTTCCGATTTGTGCGGGCCATCGTTTCCAAATTCCATCGCTATGAGTGCTAATAAGCGTAAGCTCGGTAAAAGAGTTTAATGAGACATAAAGGCTAAAAAATTCGTTCAAAACAGAGGCCAGCAGATAACTCCCATGTCCTGCGAAGGGGATCTCATCGACGGTTAAGGTGAGGCTGAGGCCTTGAATAAACCCTCTCCAGGCCTCATTGCCTTTGCGGCGCATGACAGGGGTGTAGCTGATGTTCTGAAGGGCGATAATCTCAGGGTGAGATTTATTTTTGTTAAACCCTGAGTAAAGCTGCAACAGTTCTTTTAAGGCTAAGATAGACTTTTCCGTACCGCTTAAGCTTAAGTGATTTAAGGACAGCTGGGAAATCAAGCGCCACTGGGAATCCCCATCTAAGGCTGGGGAAATTTCGGGAGTGGGTTGTTCAAGGCATGTAATAATGGTCGAGGGGATAACCCCGTCAACTTGCAGGCTTTCCCCGGCAGGGATGTAAGAGGCCAGATCTCGGTTGGTGCACAAGGTGTAGGCATACACAGTCTGGGTGCTGGGATCCTGGGGGGTAAAGTTATAGTCCACAAAAGACAGAGAAACCTCTGTCCCTGAAATTTCTGGGTTGTCAGAAGGCGTACGGGTGGAATGCCAGAAAAGTCCGTTGTCCCTGGCTTCTACATCGTAATCGTAAGAGAAATAGGGCGCAAAGACCTCCGTCTCCTTTCCCCCGTCTGCGGCGGCAACAACTTTTAAGATGCTATGGATTTCCGTTGAATCTTCGTTCCGCTGATCTCCCACAAGGCGATATGAAACGGATTGATAATTTAAATCAATAGGTTCGCTGATTTTAGGGAAAAGATTGATAATGGGGGTGCACCCAAGCACAAAGTTAGTTTGGTCGATCCGTAAAATTTCCGTTCGGGTGCGGTCGGCGAGGGGAAGGTAAATATCGATATACTTCTTAGCGCCAATTGTTGAAAAATTCTGAATATCCAAAAACTTAAATTTATCTGGAAAGACAAAATATTCATGGAGAAGCCGATAGGCATCCAGCGCTTTTTGAGGGTAAGGAATGAGGGCTTCTTCTGGTTTAAATCCTACGGGAACAAGGGATCCTGAGGGCAATTGAAGAGGAATATCGGCGGTATCGGCCTTGATAAACACAGGCGTAGGCTCATTCGGCAGGTATCCCAAAATACTATCATAAAGAGACTGAGTTGTGAGCGAGTCCCCGGACAGAAAAAACCTTAAAGAAGAGGGACTGAGCTCATCAAGAACCCCATCATAACGTTGAACGCGAAGTTTAAGCACCCATTGGGTTTGCAGAAGAAGGGGGAGAATCGGGCTGTCATCCACACTCATGATGCGCGCTTCAGAGACCTCAAAAGGCCATAACTCAACAGGATAGGTGGTTTGAAAGCGGCAAGTCTTTTTTTCTTGGGCTTCCGTAAACAGAGGCGTTCCCCGTGGAACCGTATACCCTGCTGTTGCCTTTCCAAGCTTTGGAGACAGGCGGAAGGAAGCAATGGCGGCTGATGGAAAGGGGGCAATGAATTGGGGATACAGAACACCCAAAAGGGTGTTGGTGAATTGGATGTAGCGATTATCCACTTCTTTTTGCAGACGCCCCGTCAGGAAAGCAAAAGATTCTAAAAGGCGCTGCACATGGGGGTCTGAAGACCCCGTTGCAGACATATTCAAATTTTGAGCAATTTTTGGATATTGAGCAACAAAGTTTGCGCCCGCTCGACGTAAGTACATCATTTCTTGCTGGTAGTAATCCAGCATTTGTTCAAAATGCTCCCGACTCAACGGATATTCCCTGTTTTTTTATTTCTTAAAAAGAGTGTACTTAAAAATTGCTTTTTTTACAACCACATTGTCCTGATGTGTCGGACAACTTGACGCGTTATTGACAGCTCATTGTCCGGATGGCAGTAATATCTGGCCCCTCCTCTTTGTGTGTATTGTGGGGTACTCACCTTATAAAGGACTATGATCATGAAAAAATATAATCTTCTTCGAACGCTTGCCCTAATAGGACTATGCTGTGCCGTAATCACGGGTGCCATGGCGATGGACATATACCCTCCTACCCCAGACGAGGTGGGAGCATCCCTGCGTCTCAAGAAACAATGGAGCGAGATCCCAAGGGGAGAGCTTATGGGGACAGGGGGAGACCTTATGGACACAGGGTCTTTAGAAAACTTTCGGACAACATACGAATGGTACCCGCCGCCTATTGTGGCGGTCCCGGCGCTTCCTGTGGCAACGGGGAGGTGGATGGCGATATATGAAGGATCTTTGGAAACCGCAGGCGAAAGGTGGAAAACGCACGTCTGCCTCGAGCATGATCCGACCCCAGGCAATGTCAAACCCCCCGATCTCCCAGAACTGTGGTCCGAACGTCTGGGCGAACCAGAAGCCACTGAATGGATCACGTATTGCCCCGCTCTTAAGGCCTATTATGGCGCCACGTACGGGGAAGTCGAAGCACGTACCGAGCGATATTTTGGCAAAGTGGGCGACAAAACCCAGTGTGAGATAAGATACGACGTTGCGAATCAAGGGTATTGGCACAACTGTTCACCTCACCACGAGGAATGCCCAGCTTCCGACGACGAATGATGGGATAGCCTGAACCAGACACGGTCAACGGGAAACAAAAACTGTGTGTGGGGTTTAAGGTTCGGGGGGGGCTTGAGGGCTCTTGCCCTCAAGTATCTCTCTGAGGCCTTGAGTCACGGCTCTTGCTGCGCTTGCAAGACGCTGTGTTTATGCGTGCGCAAAGTTTGTAAGTCGAATGGCCATTTCTGAAACTTTCTCTTTATTTACAAAATTTTAATTTTTCTTGATTATAGTGAAGGGAGAGGATAAATAACAGAAAGTTTTTGTAGGTATGCATATGTTACACATTCATTCCATGTCCCCCCCCCCCCCCAGGTTTCTGACGTCCTATATGTCAAAATGGGTGTAGGGGGGTTGAACGTTACTCAGCTTATAGCGAACGCTGTTCTCTCCTCAACCTATTATGTGAATTCACAGAGATCAATGAACCGCCCCTCTTCTCTGTGTGTATTGTGGGGCGCTAACCTTATAAAGGATATAATCATGAAAAAATATAATCTTCTTCGAACACTTGCCTTCACAGGGCTCTGCTGTGCCTCAATCACGGGTGCCATAGCGATGGGCCCCGACGTATACCCTCCTACCAGCGATGAGGTGTTCAGATCCCTGCATCTCAAGGAACAGGGCACGAGGGGTGGTTACCCCTATGCGACCTATGAAGGAGTTCTGACAACTCCTGACGGTAACGGGTGGAAAACCAAAGGCACGTTCGTGAACCTCTATAACATACAGCCATGGCCCACAAAAACGTTTCCCATAGGGGTGGACGTTCCAACCTGTAACAAAATGCAAGCCGGCAGCCTTAGCCTCCGTGTCCAGTATAGCCTCGGTGCCAACCCGGAGATCTTCGCAACAAGTGAGGAACACTTCAGCAGCGGCCACGAAAGGAGAGACGACGAGTGTGTGCCAACAGAGGGCCCAAACGGGTCGTATTGGCGCAACTGTCCACTTCACCACGGCGGGTGATGGGATAGCCCGAACCAGAGACACGGTCAACGGGAAACAAAAACCGTGTGGGGGATTTAAGGTTCGGGGGGGGGCTTGAGGGCTCTCATCTCTCTGAGGCCTTGAGTCACGGCTCTTGCTGCGCTTGCAAGACGCTGTGTTTATGCGTGCGCAAAGTTTGTAAGTCGAATGGCCATCCGCTCCAAAATTCTTGCTTTTTTCAGAAGACCAGATGATAATAAATCTAGAATGACCATGGACTAAGTATGCAAAATAATAAATAATAAAATGGATAAAAAGATGAAGCTTATGGTGGCTGCCTTTCCCCAAAGTCGATTGCGCCGAACGCGGCAAGACGCTTGGTGCCGGGATTTAGTTGCTGAAACCCAGCTGTCCATTAAAGATTTGATTTTGCCGGTTTTTGTTCGAGACAAGAGCGCCCCTCGGGACATTGCAGCCATGCCGGGTGTTTTTCGACATTCCTTAGAGGAATTGGTCTCTTTTTGTGAAAAAGCAGACGCTTCTGGAATCCGGGCCGTTGCTCTTTTTCCCTACACAGATCCGACTCTTAAATGTGAAGAAGGGAAAGAAGCTCTTAACCCTGATAATTTAATGTGTCGCGCTGTCCGGCTTTTAAAGGAAGCCCTTCCCCATATGGGTGTGATTGCGGATGTCGCCCTCGACCCTTATACCTCTCATGGCCATGATGGCGTCATCAGGAAGGGGGAGGTGGCCAATGACGAAACCCTTGTTGTTTTAAAAGAAATGGCACTTGTCCTGGCGGAGGCAGGTGTTGATGTGGTTGCCCCCTCAGATATGATGGATGGGCGTGTGGGGGCGATTCGCCAGGCTCTTGATCAAAAAGGTCATGAGAACGTTCGTATTCTAGCCTATTCCGCGAAATATGCCTCTGCTTTTTATGGACCCTTTCGAGAGGCCCTTGGGTCGCAGGCCTGCTTAGGGAAGGCAGATAAAAGAACCTATCAAATGGATCCTGCGAATGCGTTGGAAGCCCTGCGAGAAGGGGCTCAAGACCTTTTAGAAGGGGCCGATATGCTGATGGTAAAGCCAGGGTTGCCCTATCTAGACATTATTTATCGTCTGAAAGAAGCCTTTCCTCTGCCCATCTTTGCGTATCAGGTGAGCGGCGAGTATAGTATGCTTAAGGCCGCTGCGGAAAAGGGCTGGATTGACTATGAAAAAGCCTTGATGGAAAGTTTGATAAGTTTCAAGAGGGCAGGGGCCTCTGCGATCTTGAGTTACGCGGCCCTTGATGCAGCAGAAATATTAAGGAGAGCCCCTTAGATCGAAGGAGCAAAATGATGAAAAAGCCTGACCCATTGCCTGTGGAGGGGGAAGAAGACAGTCGCCATTGGTTTTCCAAAATTCTTTTAACGTCTCAAAATTTTCATTTAAAAACTCTCCGTGAAGAAGCTTTTGTCATTCAAAAAGATGAAGAAATTCTTTTTAAAACCTTCATAAAAAAACTTCCAGCAGCGATTGCTATTTTTGATGCAGAGATGCGCTACATCATCATGAGTGATAAATTTATAGAAGAAACAAATACACCGACTCAAAATGTGATTGGGAAAAAGCTTTACGATGTGGTTCCCGATATTCCGAAAAAATGGAGGGTGGTGCATCAAAAAGGCCTGAACGGAGAACATCTGTCACGTGAAGAGGATGGTTTTAAACGCAAAGATGGCACTCTAGAATGGTGGCGGTGGGAGGTTTTACCTTGGTACAAATCAGAAGGAGGAATTGGCGGCATTATTTTGTTCGTAGAAGACATCACGAAACGCAAAATGATGGAAAAGAAAATGAAAGAAATGATCAAAGCTCTTAACCGATCCAATGAAGAATTGGAAAGATTTGCTCACATTTGTGCCCATGATTTAAATGAACCCTTAAGGACCATAGGAAATTACTGCCATCTCATCGAACAGGATTTGAAGAAAGACCTCTCGACACCTGCAAAAGATTATTTCAAAACTATCACCAAAAGCGTGAAGCAAATGAGCGGCTTGGTGAATGGAATCTTGGGCTACGCCCAATTTGGCTCGTCCACCTTGCAGAAAGATCATTATTCTGGCCAAGAAATTGTGAATTCAGTCACAATGATATTGGAAAAGAAAATTAAAGATAAAAAAGCCATTGTTCAGTCTGATCTGCTTCCAATAGTTTATGGGGATAGGGTGTTGTTAACACAAGTGTTTCAAAACTTAATAAGCAATTCTTTGACTTTTAATGAGAGTGAGCAGCCTTTTGTGGAGGTTAAGGTAAAGGAGAAAAAGAGATTTTGGATTTTTTCAGTGAAAGACAATGGGATTGGGATTGACTCAAAGCACCACAAAATCATCTTTGACCTCTTCAAGCGCCTCCACACACCCTCTAAATATGAGGGAACGGGGATCGGTCTTTCTTTCTGTAAGAAAATTATTGAAGCGCATGGGGGAGAGATTTTTGTAAAATCCGCCCTTCATGAAGGGGCTGAGTTTTCTTTTACTCTTCCCAAGGCGTAGAGGCCCCACCCTTGTCATCCCATTTTTTGTCATCCCTGTCTCCAATTGTCATCCCCGCGAAGGCGGGGATCCAGATAGCGCTTTGATTTTTCAACAAAAGAACTCGTTTTCATTAAAATAAAGTTAAAAAGGCTGCATTCCTACGGAATGCGTTGTTTTTACTGGATCCCCGCCTTCGCGGGGATGACAAGAGTGGGAGGGTGACAAGTGTTGAACAACAAAAAATTTAAAAAATATCTTCAAATGGCCAACCGGAAAGGTTGACTCTGCAGAAAATCTATTATACACTATAAATATAAAATCAGAGTTCTGTCTCTTTAAACAATAGCATCCTATTTTAGAAACAACAAATACATTGCAAGTGAGGGCAAAAAAGAATCCTTACTTATGAATGACCTCATTGGCTGGTTTTTTCTCAGGGCAGCTGTATTTTGTTGAAAAAGAGGAAGATACCCCAAGAAAGGCAGGACTATCAGCCGTGGAGGGGTTTTTTTCAGCCCAAGCGATGTAAAGATCGACGATTTCTTGATTCGAGATCGTCTTAGGGAAACAAATGTCAATGTAGTCGTCTTGTGTATCAACGATGTTGCGATAAAATTGAGCGCCATTTGCCGTGGCAATAATAAATCCATAACAGAAATTTTGGGAATCGGTGGCTTGATCTTTGCAGGCTTCTAAAAGCTCTTTATTCGTTATGCTTTCAGCAAAAAGGGGGGGGACAAAGCAACACATCATCCAAATAAAAAGTAACTTTTTCATGCCGCACCTTCCGAAGGTTAAGTTAACGCTTGATAGGGAAGGATAACAGCTTCTGTCCAATAAGTCAGCGCTATGTGTAAATTTTTTTTGAAAGTTTCATATTCAAAGGACTTTCTGATGTACCCGCTTGCGTAATTTTTGTAAGCGCTTATGATGTCCTTTCGACTTATACTGCCTGTAAGAACAATAACAGGGATGTACTGAAGGTCTCGGTTTTGCTTAATAGATTTTAAAAGAGAATTTCCATTAATTTTTGGCATATTAAGATCAAGAAAGATAATATCAGGCAGGGGAATATTCGTAATGGTAGACTTTGTTTTTATAATGTTAAAGAATTCTTCTCCATCATGAATGCAGTACATATTAACGTTTGAACTATAATTTTCAAGAGCTCGCCTGAAAAGGTATTGATCTTCAGCACTATCTTCTACTAAGAGCAGATTGATTTTATTTGAATTTTTATAATCAGCAATATCCCCGTCTTTGTTAGGTCTAGAGAGAGCCTTGTCAAAGTTAAATCCTTCAAAGAAAGAATCAGTCGTCACAGAAAAAATTTTAGAAAATCGATAGAGCATTCCTGTTGGTATTTTAGTTTGCCCTAATTCGTATTTGTGAATTTGTTGATGAGAAACCCCTGCTTTTTCGGCAAGGTCAAAAAGGGTGATCAGCGCTCTTTTTCGAAAGTCTCGCAGCTTGAGCCCTACGTATTCATCAATCGAAATGGAGTTTCCTTCTGAGGGAGCGAAATCCATCATCTCTTCTTCTAGTGTGGGGTTTTCTTCCCCTAGCGTAGGACTTCTATTCATCGGGGCTCCACAGAATCTATTGTATGAGGTGGCTTATAAACGTCTTTTAAATGTAAGAGAAGAAAAAAGGTATGATGTTGTTTTTTCATAATATAATGTCTTAAAGAAATTAGTGGGGGTGGTCTTGGTTTAAAAAGTTGTTCTTGGTATGACCTTAAACTAAAGCAGCCCCCGTCTGCTCTGAGAACAGAATAACTATTTTTTTACCTGAGAGAAGTTTAATAATACTCATCGTTTCTACCACCTTGAAGGGTTGAAAACTACTTTAAAGTTAGACAATGAGAGGCTCATATGATACCCTCCATCGCATGAAATATTTTTTTCCATTTATGGCCAAGCCTCTGTTTTTCTTCTTTCTTTTCCTTACCTCAACCGTGTGGGCTGTGCCTCAAAAAGTTGTCAACGTTTATAGCTGGGCCCATTCTCTGCCCCCAGAGATGCTTGAGCAGTTTGAAAAAGAGACAGGCATCAAGGTAAATTATGACGTGTATGACAGTTCCGAAGTCATGGAAACGAAACTCTTGGCGGGAAGTTCGGGCTATGATGTGGTCATGGTGACTGTGTGGCCGTATCTTGTGCGCCAACTTGACGCTCACCTCTACCAGCCTTTCGATCTTTCCTTGCTGCCCAACGGAGAGGGGGTGGATCCAGATCTTTTGCAACGAATGAAAGATGTCGATCCTGGTCATAAATTTTCCCTTCCCTTTATATGGGGAACAAGTGGTTTTGCGTTTAATAAAAAGATGATTCAAGACCGTGCGCCAGGGGCACCCGTTAATAGCTTCGCCATGCTCTTTGATCCTTTGGTTGTGGCCCGGTTTGCTGACTGTGGGGTGATGCTCATTGATTCTCCCATTGATGTTATTCCGGCTGTTTTAAGCTATTTAAAAAAAGACCCCACGTCAGAAAATGTTGAAGATTTAAAAAGGGCAGGGCAAACTCTTTTGGCAGTCAGGCCCTTTGTGAAAAAATTTCAAGCGGTCCCCAATGTAGGCGATTTAACGTCGGGCGATTATTGCCTTGTGGAGGGGTTTTCTGGAGAATTATTGCAAGCTCAAAAACTGGGAAAAGAAAATGGGGTTGATATTCAATATGTTATCCCTGAAGAAGGCGGAGCGCTGTGGATTGATGCGGTGGCCATTCCAAAAGATGCTCCCCATGCTGTGGAGGCCCATGCTTTTATTAACTTTATCTTGCGTCCTGAAACTATTGCACACGTGACAAACGCTATTGAAACTGCTAATAGCGTGCCCCTCTCCCTTCCTTTTGTAGAAGAGCGGATCAGAACAAATCCCCTTATTTACCCTTCAAAGGAAACGATGGAAAAGCTATATGTAGACAAGGCCCACCCTCCGCGTTATGAACGACTACGTTTACGTGAATGGACCCGTGTAAAAATTGGCCGCTAAGGTGAGGATAAGACTTTGCAAAAACTTAAACGAACAGAGCTTCAACCGTGGCAAGATCCGAAAGCTAAGCCCTACATTCATATAGAAGGGGTCTCGAAGGATTTCGAAGGGAATGTGGGGGTTGATGATGTCACTCTTTCTGTTTTCCAAGGTGAATTCTTTTCTCTTTTAGGCCCCTCTGGGTGTGGAAAGACGACCCTTCTTCGTATGTTGGCCGGGTTTGAAATTCCAAGTCAGGGTAAGATTTATATTGATGGCGTTGATGTGACACGCAGGCCCGCTTATGACCGACCCGTAAATATGATGTTTCAATCTTATGCGTTGTTTCCCCATATGACGGTTGATCAAAACGTTGCCTTTGGCCTGAAGCAAGAGCGCCTCTCCAAGGGTGAAATTAAGGAACGCGTCCTTGATGGCTTGCGCCTTGTGCAGATGGAAAAGTTTGCAACCCGTTATCCTCATCAGCTTTCTGGGGGGCAGTGTCAGCGCGTTGCCCTTGCCCGCAGCTTGGTCAAAAGACCAAAGCTTTTGTTGCTGGATGAGCCGCTCGCGGCCCTTGATAAAAAGCTCAGAGAACAAACCCAATTTGAACTGGTGAGCATTCAAGAAGAAGTGGGGATTACGTTTATTATGGTCACCCATGACCAGGAAGAAGCGATGACCATGTCCACGCGCTTAGGCATTATGGATCATGGGCGGTTGCGGCAGATTGGAACGCCGAATGAGGTTTATGAATATCCTCACTCTGAATATGTGGCTGATTTTATTGGCACCATCAATAAATTTGAGGGGCATGTGATAGAAGCTGAAAAGGATCACATCCTTGTGGACTCAGGTGAAGCAGATTGTGAGTTGTATGTCAGCCATTCGGCAGATGCGCCCGTTGGGGCGCACGTAAAAGTTGCCATTCGCCCTGAAAAAGTCATGATTGCAACGTCTCCTCCCGCCCAAAAACGTAATGCAACAAAAGGCATCGTCAAAGATATTGGGTATTTAGGGGATGTGTCCATTTACCATGTGGAGCTTGTCAGCGGCAAAATTGTGCTTGCAACTCAGCCTAACCTTGTGCGTCTTGCGGAAAGGCCCGTGACGTGGGAGGACGAAGTTTATCTTTTTTGGCGTGCTGAAAACAGCATTGTTTTAACATCATGAAAGGGGCTTGGAAGAGGGTATCAGCCCTGTTCACGTCTCCTTTTTTGGCGCTTGTGCTGCCCTATGGGTGGAGCCTTCTCTTTTTTCTTATTCCGTTCTTTATTGTTTTAAAGATCAGTTTTTCGGACCTCAAGATGGGTCTTCCTCCCTATGGACCCCTTTTGGAATGGGTGGAAGAAGGTGTGCTGACGATTAAGCTTAATTTTAGCAATTATACCTTTATCAGTCGTGATTCTTTATATCTTTTGTCCTATCTTGAATCGCTTTTAATTGCTCTTTTGGGCACCATGGGGTGTCTTTTGATTGGATATCCCACGGCCTATGGGTTATCTAAGACGGCGCCTCGCTGGAGAATGGTTTTGCTGATGCTGGTTATTCTTCCTTTTTGGACATCTTTTTTGCTGCGTGTGTATGCGTGGATTGGTATTTTAAGTCCTCATGGGTTTATTAATCAGGCGCTTCTGAAGGTCGGGCTTATTTCCTCTCCTTTGACGCTTTTGGACACAACCTTTGCGACAATTTTAGGCATTATCTATTGTTATTTGCCTTTTATGATTCTTCCTTTGTATACGTCCCTTGAAAAGATTAGTTTCACCCTTACAGAAGCGGCCTATGATTTGGGGGCGCGCCCGATTCAAGTCTTTCTAAGGGTCATTGTACCTCTTTCATTCCCAGGAATTGTTGCTGGGTCCATGTTGGTGCTTATTCCAAGTTTGGGAGAATTTGTTATTCCAGAGCTTTTAGGGGGATCACAGACATTAATGATCGGAAAGCTTTTGTGGAATGAGTTTTTCACAAACCATGATTGGCCGGTGGCGTCAGCTCTTGCTATTTTAATGCTTGTTTTCCTCATCATTCCGCTGGCTGTTTTTCAGAAATTCCAAGAGCGTCAAGTGAGGTTTTTAGATGAACACTAGGCTGTCCCCTTTTTTGAAAATATGCATGGTTTGTAGCTATGGGTTTTTGTATATGCCCATTGTGACCCTTATTATTTTTTCTTTTAATGCATCGCGTCAAATTACGGTGTGGCAAGGGTTTTCAACCCAGTGGTATGCGGCTCTTCTTCAAGATACGGTTCTTATCCGATCGGCTTGGATTAGCTTGCAAGTCGCCACCTGTGCGGCAACGCTGGCTGTGATCCTTGGAACCCTTGCCGCCACAGCCCTTGTTAGATTTGGGCGGTTTCGAGGGCGGCGCGTTTTTGGCATCCTGACAACAGCCCCCCTTGTGATGCCAGAAGTCATCACAGGGCTCTCTCTTCTCCTTCTTTTCGTGGGGTTAGAGCAGACCTTTGGATGGCCAAAGGGGAGGGGCGTGTTGACCATCACCATTGCTCACACCACCTTGTGTATGGCTTACGTGGCTATTTTGGTGAGGGGACGTCTTGCTGAAATGGATCGCTCTCTTGAAGAGGCGGCTCTTGATCTTGGGGCTCATCCGTTGAAAGTGTTTACGACAATTACGCTACCACTGATCTCTCCAGCCCTTATATCGGGGTGGCTTTTGGCTTTTGCCCTTTCCTTAGACGATCTTGTGTTGGCAAGCTTTGTGGCGGGGCCTGGCTCATCCACCCTTCCCATGGTGATTTTTTCTAGCATTCGCTTTGGCATAAGCCCCAAGATTAATGCCCTTGCAACGCTGATTATTACAGGGGTGGCCTTAAGCGTTCTTGTGGCTGGGTGGCTGATGCATCGCAAACGGTATGAATAGTTTAAGAGTGAGTGGGCACTTCAACTTTTTTGTGAACAATCGCTGCTATGACAAAGCTGCAAAGAAGGGCCATCGCAATGCCGAGGTATGCATTATAGCCCTGTTCAATCGTGTAATACATGATGAGGTACCCAGGAATCACATGTCCAATATATAAGGGATAACTTATGTTCGACACCCAATTGATGGGTTGGCTTATTTTTCCTATCGTTGTTGTTTGGCGCGCATACAGAACAATGAAAGCGAAGAAGGAGACAAATCCCAGAAGGTAACTGATGGTTTTGCTATAATGAGAATAGGTAAATAAGGGAGAAAGAAAACAGGCAACCAGAAGGGCGCAAAGAACAAACGCCTTGAGTTTGGAAATCTCTTTGGTGAAAGAGGCATAAACACATGATCCCAAAAGAATCAGCATAAAAAACTTTAAGTTTTTTTGAGCAAGAAGAACCAGGTAAAACCAGGAATAGTTGTTGTCTTGTGTCACATAAAAGAGCCCATACACCGCACAACTCAACAGAATCGCTATGAAGCACGCTTTTGGAAGAAAATCCTTTTTCCAAACGCTCCAGACAAGAATCGCAAAAATATAAAATTTCAGTTGAATTTCCAAGACCCACACGGCCCCATCGATAAAGGGGTAATGAAGAATATCTCTTACCCAAAAGAAACATGCCAGGACATGATCTGCTGTGAAGGGAAAGGGCCTCTCAATCACATAATTAAATCCTGCAAGAAACAATACCCCCAGAGCAAAACAAGTGGCGTAGGTGGGCCAAAGGCGCACAACCTTATGTTTTAAAAAGAGCCCTAAGGAATCATATCGGCGAAGGGTCCCATGAATTAGAAACCCTGATATAAGGAAAAAGTAAGCGACAGCTAAATGCCCCACATCCAAGGGAAAGTCTTGCAGCGTCTCCAAATAGAAAGGGACGGGAAGGTTAAGAGGCTCGACTTGTAAATAAACCGACCATATGTCTTGATAGGCAAAGAAAAAGATAAAAAAATGATAGAAGAGAACAAGCAGTGCGCTCGTTCCTCGTAAGATATTTAAAATATTGTATTCTTTTTTTGCCATGACTTACAAGTAATATTAGAGGTGAATAATTTCAAGGGGTAATTGAACTTAGCACCCGACAACTTTCCTCTCCTTGTCATCCTCGGTCTAGAAAAGGCTTGTTTTTCGAAGAAAAACAATGACTTTTCTTGAACCGAGGATCTTATTCGTTGCGGACAAGATCCTCGGTTCAAGAAGACTTCTAGCCCGAGGATGACAAACAAAGGGGATGACAAGTTGGTGTGATAAATGTCGGGTGGTGAGGTAATTGAAGACGCTTAGAAAGTCCACCCAAAGCTTGCGGCGAGCAAGTAGTTGTTTTTTCTTTGATTCCCAAATAAATGTTGCACAACCGGCACGCCAAAGCCGACCTGAATAGTTAACCTTTTTTTTGAGGAAATCCACAGGGAAGGGGTTATATACACCGTATTTCCTCCTGAATTAGGGTTAGTTATATTTTGTATTTTATCTTTCTCTGCATATAGTCCATCGGCTTCTACCATCCATGCAACAGTCCATTCGGAGGCGATCGTTAGAATGTTTCGCCCCAATCCGGCTTGATAAAGAAAGCTATTGCCCCACTGTATTTTGTTGTCAGAGGTGGGTAAGATAACGCCATGAGACGTAAACACAACCCAGTCTGTATACATACGGCTAAATGTGCCTCCTAAAAAAAAGGCTGATGATCCAAACCCTGTGGGAGGGATCTTGTCAGAGGATCCTGTCGGAAAAGTAATGCTGCCTACAATCGTTGCTTGATCGACATGAGTCGACGTCTTGTTTGAATAAAAAGCATGTTCAAGTTGTAAGAATGCATCTTCAAATCCGGACGAGCGATCTTTACCGTCTTTATAGCTTGCGGCTATAGGAACATTCAAAGAAACCGAGAAATCATCCGTGATCCCATATAAAACAGAAGGGATTATATTTGCTGCATGCCTTTGGGTTCCGCTAAGTCCAGCTGCAAGCAAAGAGAGTTGTGTTTGCTTTTGATCAATAATGTTTTGTCCAAAGCTTATTAAAGGACCAGGTTGTTGGGAGAGGGGTAAGGCAAAATTGCCAGTGTTTGGGGGGGCTGTTTTCGTTTCCTCTTTTTTATCGGATGTATTTTCAGCACAAACAGAGGAAGGAAAAGAGAAAAGAAGGAAAAAGATAAATATTGAAGATAGAGCGTACGTCACGTCAAATCAGCCGTTTTTCTCGTAAGGAGACATGACCAAAGCGGCCAATGATCAGATGATCGAGCACATGAATGTCAAGTTCGCTGGCGGCTTTCATAACCTGTTTGGTGATATCAATATCTGCTTGAGAAGGGGTAGGGTCCCCGCTGGGGTGATTGTGGACCATGATGACGCTTGTGGCTCCCAATTCAAGGGTTCGTTTGACGACTTCCCGGGGAAAAATGGGGGTTCGGTTAATGGTTCCTTGTTGTTGGACTTCATCGGCGATCATTTTATTCTTGTGGTCGAGGAATAAGAGACGGAATTGCTCTATGCTCAAATGAGACATGCGGGCGCGGCAATAATTAATGATAGAGGGCCAAGACCGGAGAGTCGTTTGCGTGTTGGTTTCTTCCCTGACCAGTCGACATGCGGCTTCATGAATGGCTTTAAGGGCGACAATTGTTGCCTCTCCTACCCCAGGGATGGCTTTAAGTTTTTCCGTGTCGGCTTGCAAAAGGCCAGAAAAGCTCCCACAGGTTTTCAAAAGCTTTTTTGCGATCGCTTTCGTATCCCCCCGAGGGATAACGCCGAAAAGAAGGAGCTCGAGGATTTCATAATCAGGGAGTCCCTTTTCTCCGCCTTGAAGAAAGCGGTCTCTCAGTCGCTTGCGGTGGCCTAGATGATCGGTCATAGGGTAAAGATCTCGTATCCTGTTGCGGTGACGCCAAGGCTATGCTCAAATTGAGCAGAAAGGGATTTATCGCGGGTGACGGCTGTCCAGCCATCGCTCAATATTTTGATTTCATAACGGCCTGCATTAATCATGGGTTCAATGGTGAAAAACATCCCTTCTTTCAGCTCGATCCCCGTGTGGGGCTTTCCATAATGGAGCACTTCTGGAGGCATATGAAAGATCCGCCCTAAGCCATGGCCACAAAAGTCTCGCACCACAGAAAAGCCTTTGGATTCGACATAACTTTGAATGGCGTATCCAATATCCCCTAAGTGAACCCCGGGGCGGACAATCTCAATGGCGCGCATCATGGACTCATAGGTGACATCGATAAGCCGTTGGGCTTTCAGAGGAATTTTCCCAATGCCAAACATGCGGCTTGTATCCCCGTGCCAGCCATCCAGAATGACCGTCACATCAATGTTGAGGATATCCCCTCCCTGTAGTTTTTTAGGTCCAGGACATCCATGGCACACCACATGGTTCACAGAGGTGCAGATGGATTTGGGAAATCCTTTATAATTTAAAGGAGCGGGGATGGCCCCATGGTTGACGATAAACTCATGGCACAGGTCATTAAGGTGGAGCGTTGTGACACCTTCTGTGACATGGGGCGTGATAAAGTCAAGGGTTTGCGCGGCAAGGCGACCCGCTTTTCGCATTCCCTCGAAATCCGCAGGGGTGTGAATCGTGACATTAGCCATGGTTAAATCCTATTTGATGGGTGAGTGTAATCCCCTTTGGGGTTACATCGCAAGCATAGACAAGAATTTTGACTCCCTTTTCAAGGGCCAACAGGGTTTCTTTCCCGTAAGCGGGATCTATATCGCTTGCGATCTCAAAGGCTGTGCAATCATTGCGCTGGACCACATACACAACATACGCCCTATGCCCTTGGTGAACCATGTCGGAAAGCTCACGCATGTGCTTGGCGCCTCGGGCCGTGACGGAGCTTGGAAAGGCTGCCGTTTGGTTGCGTTTTAAATGAACGTTTTTCACTTCCACGTAGGTTAAAGGCTCGGTGAGCAAGATATCAATACGAGACTTTTGTCCATAAGGGACTTCCCGCTGCAATGTCGGGGACCCTTGGAGTTCAGAGATAAGGCCTGACCGAATGGCGTCTTCCACTAACTGGTTGGGATGGAATGTGTTCACGCCTACGAACGTTCCCTCAACTTCGGCCATCTCCCATGTGAAGGGAAGCTTGCGGGAAGGATTGGGAGATTCAGAGACCCAAACGGGGGTGCCGGGGTCAGAGAGACCTTGCATGGCGCCTGAATTAGGGCAGTGGGCTGTAATGAGGGGGCCGTCTTCAAGCTCGATATCGGCCAAAAAGCGTTTGTACCTCTTGATAAGATGGCCTCTTCGAAGGGGGGTGGAAAATATCATTGCAGTTTTTTGTAGGCCCACTCAATCCATGGGAAAAGGGCTTTGAGGGAGGAAGATTCGACTGTTGGTCCTCCCCAAAGGCGCAGGGAAGGGGCTGAGTGGATATGACCCAAGATATCATAGGCAGCGCCTTCCTTTTCCAGAAGAGTGGCGATAGCCTTGGGAAGGTCCCAATTCTCCGGACTATCTTTAAAATACAAGCAAATAGAGGTGGACGATCGCTGAGCAGGAATGTGCGCTAAAAAGTCAATCCAAGGAGTGGCCGCAACCCACTCTTCAACCGCTTTTAAATTGGCAGTTGAGCGGGCAATAAGGGCGGGCAGTCCTCCGATGCTTTTGCACCAGGCAAGGGCATCGATGCAATCTTCTACACACAAAAGAGACGGTGTGTTGATCGTCATTCCGTCAAACGTCTCTTTGGTTAAGCGAAAAAGACGCGGCATGGGCCAGGGTGGCGTATAGGATTCAAGGCGTTTTATGGCACGTGGACTTAAGGCGAGCATGCCATGGGCGGCTTCTCCTCCCAATCCTTTTTGCCAAGAAAAAGCCACAGCATCCATTTTCTCCCACGGGAAAGGCATAGCAAAAAGAGCAGAGGTCGCATCACACATCACAAGGCCTGTACGATCTGGGGCAATCCAATCCCCATGGGGGATACAAACGCCCGTTGTGGTGCCGTTCCAGGTGAGCACAACGTCATGAGAGGAAGAGATGGCTGAAAGATTTGGTAGATTTCCAGGCGTTGCTTCAAAAACACGGGTGTCTTTTAGATTCAGTTCTTTGATCCCATCATGCACCCAAAGTTTTCCGAAGACATCAAAGGATAAATAGTCAACAGGCCGAGGGCCAAGCAGGGACCAAAGGGCGGCTTCCATAGCATGGGTGCAAGAGCCCGGCATGAGGGCGAGGGAATACTCTTTCGGAATCTCTAAAACATCTCGGGTGAGGGTAACGAGGTGGCGGATTCTTTCTAGCCCATAGGGAGAGCGATGGGAGCGGCCTAAGGAGGCCAGGTTAAGGGCCTCCAAGGACCATCCCGATCTTTTTGTTGTTGGTCCTGAAGAAAAACGCGGATTTTCAGGTTTTAAAGAAGGGCGCATAAGGTGATCACTGAGGCGTCAGCAAAATATCTTTGAGAGGGTCAAAGAGTGCTTGGTTCGTTGCCAAAACAGAGCCTGTTCCCAGTATGTCATCCCCCCCCTTCAAATCGCAGAGATAGCCGCCGGCTTCACGAATAATCACAAGCCCTGCAGCCATATCCCACGGAGCGAGGGAATGCTCCCAATACCCTTCGTACCTTCCCGCAGCCACATAAGCCAGATCAAGGGAGGCGGCCCCAAAGCGGCGAATGCCTGCACACAGGGGCATGAGGTGCTCTAATGTCTTGTGAAAGACGTCTCTCTCTTCTTTGGAGTGCCGGGCAAAAGGAATGCCCGTGGCAAGAAGGGAATCGGAAAGACTTTGACGAGAAGAAACGCGCAAGCGCCGCTCGTTAAGAAAAGCACCGCCCCCTTTTTCAGCGTAGAAAAGCTCGTCCTTAATGGGGTCGTAGATCACGCCGGCAATGATTTCTGGTCCCTTTTGAAGGCCAATCGAAATGGCGAAATGGGGAATGGCGTGAAGGAAATTGGTGGTGCCATCAAGGGGGTCAATAATCCAGGTGTGGTCGTCTGTCCCTGAAACTTCGCCCGCTTCTTCCATGATGAATCCGTAAGAGGGGCGCGCCTTTTGAAGTTCCTTATAAATGGTTTCTTCTGCGCGTTTGTCGGCGGTGGAGACAAAATCCCCAGGACCTTTGCGGGACACTTGGAGGTGTTCAACCTCGCCAAAGTCTCTGACAAGACTGCGGGCGGCTTTAAAAGCCGCATTGCACATCACATTGAGGTGAGGAGAGCGAGAGATCGTACGCGGTTGGTGGGCCATGAAATTTTCCTATTTTGTTAAGGGGAGAGACAACGATGCTGAAACAGAGGCTACTCCTTTGCCCGTTCAACATAGGTGCCATCAGCTGTATTCACAACAACCTTTGTTCCCACTCCAATATGAGGGGGGACCATGATGCGCACCCCGTTTTCCAAGAGAGCCGGCTTATAGGAAGAAGAGGCTGTCTGTCCTTTGACAACAGGTTCGGCTTCTGTGATCGTCATCACAACGCTTTCGGGCAGTTCAGCACCCACCACTTCTCCCTCATGAGAAACAACGGTCAGCATCATCCCATCTTGTAAGAAAGAGACTGACTCTCCAAGGGTTTCTTTAGGAAGATGAATCTGCTCAAAGGTTTCAGCGTCCATGAGGGCAATCGCGTCCCCCTCTTCATAAAGGTATTGATACTGTTTTTCATCCAGACGAACGCGCTCTACGGATTCGCTAGAGCGAAAGCGCTCATTCAGCTTTGTTCCATCGCGAATGTCTTTCAGTTCGACCTGAAGGTAAGCGCCCCCTTTGCCAGGTTGGGTATGTTGAGTTTTGACCGCAATCCAGAGGCGGTTTTTGTGTTGAATGATGTTTCCGGGCCGAATGGCGTTTCCACTGATTTTCATTGAGACTATCCTTATTGTTTTCCTTGGTAAATTTTTACAAGTGTAGTTAGCATTTCCAGAGCCTCTTCACGGGGCCGTCGGAAGGCGTTGCGCCCAATGATGGAGCCATTTCCCCCGCCTTTAAGGATGGCGCGAGCGTCTTCATAGACACCCGCAAGGTCTTTGTCGGCTCCTCCTGAGAAAACAACGAGGCGTCGGCCTTGGAAGCAAGCCTCCACCACGTGATGGACGCGGGCGGCTAAAGTGCTGATATCGACTTTATGCGCCAGATATTCTTTTTTAGCCTCTGGCGATTCCAGATAATCTGTGGGAAGCTTCACCTTAATGATATGCGCGCCCATAAGGGCCGCTATGTGGGCTCCATAAGCAATCGTATCAATGGCGGTTTCGCCTTCTTTTGACATGTTGCCGCGGGGGTAGGACCACACGATGACGGCAAGGCCTGCGGCCTTTGCTTCTTCAGCAAGCTCGCGCAGATCTTGGAGCATATGAAGAATGGCATTTGAGCCTGGATAAATGGTAAAGCCAATGGCTGAGCATCCCAGTCGCAAAGCGTCAGCCACAGATCCTGTGATGGCTTGATCCGCCTCATCTCCCCCGGGAAGAAGGCTGAGGGAGCTGTTGATTTTTAAAATCGTCGGAATTTCTCCTGCAAACGTGCTGGCGCCGGCTTCTAACATGCCTAAAGGAGCCGCATAGGCAGAAAGGCCTGCCTCAACGGCAAGCTGATAATGATAAAGAGGATCGTAAGCCGCAGGGTTAATAGCAAAGCTGCGCCCTGGGCCATGCTCAAATCCTTGGTCAACGGGTAAAATGATCATTTTTCCCGTCCCGCCCAGACGACCTTGCATCAAAATGCGTGCAAGATTGGATTTCGTGCCCGGACAGTCACTTTCATAGTGACTCAGTATTTTTTTTACTTTTGATGATATTTTCATGATGAGCTATCCACTATAATTCTTTCAAGGACGCGATAAGACTCATCCTCACTTTGTCATCCTCTCGTTTGTCATGCTG
>CAZSAH010000027.1:0-22109 GCA_964605015.1 uncultured Alphaproteobacteria bacterium
AATAATCGCTTTTTAAAAAGCGCTGTCTGGATCCCCGCTTTCGCGGGGATGACAACCGAGAGTAAGGCAACTGTGGTACTATAGAGTTTGCTTCATATAATATTCACCATCTGGGCGCAGTTAGATTTCGACTTAGTTGGGGTTAGGGCATTTCTCATAGCCGTTGAATTCCGTTTGTTTGCAGTTCGTTACGCAAGATCTGAAATCATCTTTGAATTCTGAGCCAGCATTGCAGTTTTGTGCACAACCTATATATGTCTGTAGGAATGCCTTGCGGCAAGCATGGGGGTCTGTTGTGCGTGTTGCCCAGGTGAGATTTGTCGAGGCCAAACTGAGGGCTCCGCAGAGCACAAATGTCAATGTCCGGAATGTTTTTTTACCCATGGTTGAGTTCCTTTTTTGTTAACTTCGCCCACTCCCGACCCCCGTCTGCAAGTACCACCAGCGAACCAGCTGATAACGAAAACATCTTCGCACACGTACCCCTTAGGGCAATCATCATCCGATTTGCACCCAATTGTGGGGGAGCCAAATCCAAACGTTCCTATTGCAAAAGCAATACACGTTATAACTTGAAGAAATTTCTTATCCATGCTTGCGTTCCTTTCCTGTTAACTGTCTTTTACCCAGCCGATCGAGCCCATCATGTTGAGGCTTTTTCGGTTGGTCATTATGAACACAATACAGGACTTGGCTTAAAATTTCGTTAACTGCCACTTCTTGTCATTCCCGTCCCCACTTGTCATCCCCGCGAAGGCGGGGATCCGGATAAACCTTTTAAAAACAGAATGTTGTATAACAATGGAAGAGAGACGGCAAAACAATCGCTTTTTTTAAGTGCTTTCTGGATCCCCGCCTTCGCGGGGATGACAAATAAAGGGAAGAGAATAACAAATAAAGGGAAGGGGATTACAATATTTTTTTAATATGGCCAACCGGAATATTTGATTCCGCACAAGATCTATGATAAAGTATAAATATAAAATGGCAAAAGACTGCAGAGGATTTGCCCCCAGCCCCTACCCCTTTCGTCGTTGAATTTTTTCTTTCAGGTATTGAGACGGCTTGAAAGAAAGAACGCGCCGGGGCGTGATTTCGGCTTCTTTTTTTGTTTTAGGGTTTCTCCCAATGCGCTTTGCTTTTTTGCGAACATTGAACGAACCAAAGGAAGAAATTTTCAAGAGCTCTTCCTCTGTTAACGCCACAATCATGGCCTCTAGGGTCCCTTCTAAAAAATCAGTTGCTTGTTGGCGAGGAAGGCCGCCTTCGCGAACGAGGATATCAACGATATCTGCACGGGTAAGAGTTGTTGTCATGGGGGTATCCTTTTTCTTATCCTTTGATCTTTCTCCATAATACCAAAAAAATGACCAAGATTCTATCCTTAACTTACAGGCCTAATCTTTTAGGATTTGCGCCCCCACCGATCCATCATGAAAATGGATCTGTACCTCTTGACCGGGGGTTGTCTGTGCCTTACTAGGAATAAGGGTTTGATCCCGGGTGGTCACAAAAGAAAAGCCCCTCTCTAGCGTTCGCGTATAGGAATAACTTTCCAGCAATTGGGCGAGCCCCTCAAAGCAATGGGTGGCTGTCTGTAAGATTGTCATAAGGGCGGGGGACAAACGATGGCTTAAATGATCAAGAGGGACCTTTTGTTGCTCAAAAAACCGTTCCTTTATCGTGATCAGGCGCTCCCCATAATCATCCAATTTTTGCCCATAGTCTTCAATCCAGGCTCCCAAAGAGGGCAATCCGCGCCGAAGGCCGTCAAGCTGACTCTCGTACAAGGACAAGGTATGATGGAGGCGCGATGTAAGGCGGGATCCATATTGGGCCAGAGATTGGGCTAAATGAAGCCTTTCCGGGACGGCAAACTCAGCCGCCGCCGTGGGGGTGGGGGCTCTTTTATCCGCTGCAAAATCAGCAAGTGTCACATCTGTTTCATGACCCACCGCAGAAATCACCGGGATTTGGCTGTCCGCAATAGCGCGCACCACACATTCCTCATTAAAGGCCCAAAGGTCTTCAAGGCTTCCGCCCCCGCGCGCAACGATTAAAAGATCAGGCTTTCTGTCAAGTTTATTAAATCCGCGCACGGCTGCTGCCACCTGGGAAGCGGCCCCCTCCCCTTGCACAGCCACAGGCCACAGCAGAACGGGGACGGGAAACCGATCTTGCAACCGATGGAGCATATCTCGAATCACTGCCCCTGTGGGGGAGGTGACAATCCCAATAAGGGAGGGCAGGAAAGGAAGGGGCTTCTTACGCGCCTCATCAAACAAGCCTTCGGCGGCAAGGGCTTTCTTTCTCTCTTCAAGAAGCTTTAAAAGAACCCCCTCCCCTGCCAACTCCATTCCGTCCACCACAATTTGGTACTTGGAGCGGCCGGGGTATGTTGTGAGTCGCCCTGTGGCAATGATTTCCATCCCTTCTTGAGGAGCAAGAGAAAGAGCCTGATAGCTCCCGCGCCAACACACCGCATCAAGGACTGAATCTTGATCCTTAAGGGCAAAATACACATGACCCGAGGTATGGCGTTTCAACCCTGAAATCTCTCCCCGGACACGAACACGGGCAAACCCTGTTTCCACCATCTTTTTTAAGGCATGGGAAATCTCAGTAACCGTATATTCAGGGAGGATTGAGGTCAGGGGAAGCATGCTCTTATTTTGCCTTCTGTGCAGGGGGAAGGGGAAGAGGGCTATCACTTTGAGCCCGCAAATAAGCGATTAAGGCCGCCCGATCCTTATCGTCCTTAATGCCGATAAAGCTCATCTTTGTGCCCGGCACAAAGTCACGGGGGCTATACAAATAAATATTTAAGTCATCATAGGTCCATGTCCCCCCCTTGCTTACCATGGCGGCAGAGAAAGAGTAGCCTCGTCCTTTTCCTTTTTCTCCCCCCACAATTCCATAGAGGTTGGGGCCAATCCGATTGGCTCCTCCCTTATCGATTGTATGGCAGCTGGTACATTTTTTAAAAACCTCCGCCCCCTTGTCCACACTTGCTGCAGCAAGCAGGGGCTCAATGGGAAGAGGCCCCTTTTTTTCAGCAGACGCCCCTGGCTGTGCCGACGTTGGCGCCCCTTCAATCTTGTAAGCCTGTGCGCGCAACATGTTGGGGTGAATGAGGGCGTGAGAAATCAAATCCGCCCCCTTTACGGTCAAAAGGGCAAGAAGAACCGCTGCTGCAATTTTGTTGAATTCAAAACTGTCCATTTTCTTGGGTTAGGCCTCGCCTTGTCAAAACTGTTTCTACTATACCCTGAGGTCAGCAGCGATAGAAGTAAAAAGACATCAGGCTCGTTCATGGGAAGGACAAAAAGCAGGGAGACAAAAGGGAGAGGGTAAACACCCTCCTCTCACGATCTTTAACAATCAAAAAAAAGAGGGGGGATCACTCCCCCCTCTCTCTTGTGTGAGCGGTATAGCCTAGGCTGACTATTTCACCGCACGAGAGTTTACGCTATGGCGTTTTGCCGTTGGAATCCTCCGTTTGTTGCTCCCTCTAGCCTTTGACTTAGAAGCTACCTTTGCCTTGCCTTTAGAAGCTACTTTTCTTTTAGGAGCCACTTTTCCTTTAGGAGCTACTTTTCCTTTAGAAGCGACCTTTGGAGCTGCTTTTTTAGGGGCTGCCTTAGGAGTCACTTTTCCTTTAGAGGCTACCTTTCCTTTAGAAGCTACCTTTCCTTTAGAGGCTACCTTTCCTTTAGAGGCTACCTTTCCTTTAGAGGCTACCTTTCCTTTAGGAGCTACTTTTCCTTTAGAAGCTACTTTTCCTTTAGAGGCTACCTTTCCTTTAGAGGCTACCTTTCCTTTAGGAGCGGCTGCCTTAGGAGTCACTTTTCCTTTAGGAGCGGCTGCCTTAGGAGTCACTTTTCCTTTAGGAGCTGCTGCCTTAGGAGCTACTTTTCCATTAGGAGCTGCTGCCTTAGGGGTGCTGCTACTGCTGGTGGCTACTCCCTTCTTAGGAGCTGGTTTTCCTTTAGGAGCGGCCTTAGGAGCTGCTGGCCCAGAAGCTTTCTTAGAAGTTGGTGCTTTTCCTTTAAGAGCTCCTCTAAGTGCCTCTTTTAGCACTTCTATAACACCTTTACCTGCTTTGGGCTTAGCGGGTGCTGGTTTCTTCTTAGCTGCTGCTGCGTCGGCTGCTTTCTTCTGAGCTGCTTCGTCGGCTGCTTTCTTCTGAGCTGCTTCGTCGGCTGCTTTCTTCTGAGCTGCTGCGTCTAGTAGAGCCTGAGCATCCTTGGCGTCCTTAGCCACTTTGGCTGCTACTGCGGCGTCTGCTTTCTTCTTACCTGTTACGAGCTTTTTCAGCACAGAAAATATTGTTTTACCTGCTTTCTTCTGAGCTGCTGCGTCTAGTAGAGCCTGAGCATCCTTGGCATCCTTGGCATCCTTAGCCGCTTTGGCTGCTGCTGCGTCGTCTTCTGCTTTCTTCTTAGCTTCGTCTGCTTGTCGCTTAGCGTCTTTGGCTTCTTTTTCTTTCTGCTCAACTACTGCAGCGTCTTTGTCTGCGTCCTCTTGGATTTTTCTCTCAAGGTCTGCTAGTGCCTGTTGAGCTGCTTTGAGTTTGTCTGCGAGTAGAGCAGCGGCGGTTGCAGCGTCGTCTACTTTGACTTTCGCTGCTGCTTCAGCGTCTTCTAGTACCTTTTTAGTTGCTGCCGCTTTGTCTTCGAGATCTTTAACGCCTGCGTTGGCTTTGTCTGAGTCCTCTTGGGCTTTTGTCTCAGCCTCTGCTAGTGCCTTTTTAGCTGCTGCCGCATTGGTTACGAGTAGGTCAGCGGCTGCGTTGGCGTTGAGTGCGTCCTCTTCGATTTTTTTCTCAGCGTCTTCTAGTCCCTTTTTAGCTGCTGCCGCTTCGGCTACGCGTTTGTCAGCGGCTGCTTTGGCTTTGGCTGCGTCCTCTTGGGCCTTGGCATCTATGGCTGCGAGTAGGTCAGCGTCTGCTTTCTTCTGAGCGAGGGCGGCTCTTTGCGCTTCTTCTTCGGCTTCAGCTTTCTGCTTAGCGAGGGCGGCTCTTTGCTCTTCTTCTGCGACTCTAGCTTTCTCCTTAGCGAGGGCGGCTTCTCTCTCGCCTGCTTCGGCTTGAGCTTTCTGCTTAGCGAGTGCGACTGCGGCCGCTTCTTCTTTGACTTTAGCTTGATGCCTAGCGAGGTCGAGGTTTCTCTGCTCTTCTTCGGCTTGAGCTTTCTTCTGCGCTAGTGCGGCTTCTTCTGCGAGTTGGGCAAAGGCGGCTCTCTGCTTCTCTAGGTCGGCTGCTGCCGCTTCTGCTGCGACTTTAGCTTTCTGATTCTCTAGGTCGGCTTCTCTTGCGAGTTTCTCAACTTCTGCTTGCCTCTTAGCGTCGTCGGCTGCTCTTTCGCGTGCCTCAGCTTCTTCTTGGGCCTTAGCTGCTGCGTTTTTAGTTTCTTCTGCCTTTTCCTCAGCGTCTTTGGCTTTTCTTGCGAGTTTCTCAGCTTCTTCTTTGGCCTTAGCTGCTACCTTAGAAGCGTCTGCATCAACATCTACGTCGTGTGGTGACTTATGCCCTGGAACTACTGCGACTAGTCTCTCTCGCTCAGCGACTTCTTTTTCGTGCTCTTCGAGTTGTCTATCTTTCTCTCCCCTTAGCTTTACAATCTCAGCGAAGATAAGGTTTCTAGCAGGAAGTTTTCCTGCTGCTTTTAGCACCTCTAGCCTACTTACAAATTCTACTCGCGCTTCTTTTTCCTGTGCTATTACTCGGGCTAATGCTTCTGCTCGCTCCTTTCTTCGTAGTGCTCGCGCCTCTTCTACGAATACAGTGTGCTCTTCTAGTGGACCAACGACTACCACGCTTTTTAGTAGAGCTAATTCAGCTTCCTTATTTGCTAAGGCTAGTGCCTGTTCTTTTTTCAGCGCTTCTAGCTCCTGGGTTTGCTTAGCAAAAGCATCTTCGAACGCACCTTTGGCGGCATTAGCTTGGGCCTTTAGATCACTTAATTCTGCTAGAACCGCTACTTTCTTCACGTCTAGGGCTGCTGCCTGCTCTTCTTTCAAAGCTTCCAGCTCCTGGGGTAGCCTGAACTGAGCTTCGATGAACGCCGCTGCGGCGTCGCTAGCTTCTCTCTCTAGTTCACCTACAACTTCTTCTCTCTTCGCCTTTAGGAAGCTTACCTGATCGCTTCTCAGCGTTTCTAGCTCCTGGCGTAGCGTGCCCTGAGCTTTGTCGAGCGCCTCTTCTGCGGCTTGCGCTTCTTCCTGTGCTTTGGCTGCTGCGTCTT
Organism: uncultured Alphaproteobacteria bacterium; assembly: GCA_964605015.1. GTDB lineage: Bacteria > Pseudomonadota > Alphaproteobacteria > UBA9655 > UBA9655 > UBA9655. The sequence continues at coordinate 6,246 of CAZSAH010000027.1, forward strand.
GCGCTGCTTTGTCTTTTTTACTGAGTTCTTGCGATTCTTTACCAGGAGTCCATGCCTCTGGACTTGCTAAATCATACCAGTTGACTACTGGCTCATCAATTTCAGCTACTGCTGCGTTAGCGGTTTTGAGCGCTTGTGCAGCTTTTCTCTTTAGCTCACCTAATGTTAAGTGTTCTGCAATTTCAGTTTCCTTCGCTACTAGGGCTGCTGCCTGCTCTAGTATCAGAGTGTCTAGTTCCTTGTCTAGCCTGACGTTAGCTTCGTCGAGCGCCGCTGCAGCGTCACCAGATTTTCTCTCTAGATCAAGTAATTCTAGGTCAGCGTCTGTTTGCCTTGCTTCTAGGGCTACTGCATGAGCTTGCTCCAGATCTTTTAGCTCCTGGACTAGCCTGTCCTCAGTATCTCTGAACGCCGCTGCGGTGTTGCCAACTTTGGTATCTAGATCAGATAAACCTAATGTTTCTGAAACCTCTTTTCTCTTCGCGGCTAGGGCGTCTGCATGACCTTGTTTCAGATCGTCTAGCTCCTGGGTTAGCTTGGCCTTAGCGGCGTTGAACGCTTCTACTGCTTTGGCTGCCCTCATTGCTTGGACTTCTGTTTTCGCCTTCCATCCTCTCACAATAGACTGTATTTTGGTAGCCGCAGCTTCTCTTTCTTCCTTTACTAACGCAGCAGCATCAGTAAGATTCACGCCATTAGCAATGAAGGTACCGACAGCCTCAGGAGTCATACCCATTTGTCTAAGAGCCTCTATTGCTTTTGTTTCTTCTGCAAATTGAGCTTGAGCTAGATCTTTTGCTTCATCTAATTTTTGCCTGTCTTCTGCTGTCAATATAGGCAACTTTGGTCTTTTCTGAGCTGCTGCTGGAGCCGCACCCGCTACTGGAGCAACCGCTACTGGAGCACCCGCATCACCTGGAGCCGCAGCCGCAGCCGCACCCGCATCACCTGGAACAGCTGCACCCGCTGCTGCATCAGTTGTTGCTGTATCTGCTCCTGGAGCCGCTGCCACTAGTGTCGCTACCACTGGTTCTACCACTGGTGCTTCTTTTACTAGTGTTGCTGCTACTGGAGGCGCATCTTTGAAGTCAACAGCTGGAGCCGCACCCGCAGCCACTGCTGCTTTGGCACCTAGGGCAGCCGCATCATCTGGAGCCACAGCCGCATCATCTGGAGCCGCACCCGCTACTGCTTTTAGTGGCTCAACCGCTACTGGAGCAACCGCATCACCTGGAACAGCTGCACCCGCTGGTGTCGCTGCTGCATCAGTTGCTGCTGTCGCATCTATTGCTACTGCTGTTGCATCTGCTGCTCTAATTGTACCGGCGGCATCTAGGGCAGCCGCATCAACTGGATTCACAGCGTCACCCCCTGGTGCAGCTGCCGTTGCCGCTGCACCTGCTTCGGCGTCTTTTTCTGATTTAAGTGGGTCTTTTCCTTTGTCTACCACAGTAGCATCCGCATCTGCTGTGGTCGCAGCAGGATTTTTTATAACGAAGGCAAATGTCTTCATAACCCTGTTCTCGGGCTTAGGACCTCTTTTGGTCATTAAATCAAAAAACAGCTTACCTTTTTTGTCATCCTTACCCTCACGGAGGGTTGTTTCAGGTGCCTCCCAATCAATAACTCGGTTGTCCTTTCCTGGGGTCCAAGTGCCCCCCCCCTCTGGCCTATAATAAGGTTTACTAACACTCTTCAAAAGAGAGTCAAGCGCCTCAGTGGAGCCTTCCCTATCGAAATCAAGCTCCAATCGTGCAGAACCCTCAGGCTGAAACTCAAGACGGCCATTGTGCTTGACCTTAACAACTTCTGCTACCTTCCTGATGCTGTCCCCTCTTTTTTCTATAATTCTGGCGTGTATTTCCATACTCTTCTGTTGATCAGTATCCGTATCCATCGCAAACACAGGAGTTGCGGCAATCAAGGAAACGCTCGTCAATAGTGTAAAAATGGTTTTTCTCATCGCTTAGGACTCCTTAGCTTGACATTAATAAAAAAATATATATCCCTCATGTAAGGCATAATGCTAAATTTTGCAACTCTTTTTTAATTATTTTTTAACTTTTTTGTTCTTTCTTTTCTTAGTGTACTGTTTTTTCTGTAATATTCTTTTCTTTTTTTATTTTTAAATAAAGAGTCGTTTGTTTTTCTTTTAGCAAATAATGAGTGCTTTTATACATTGATGGTCGTGACGGAGCTTTTTTAAAGCACTGTCTGGGGCCCCGTGAACGTAGGGGCAAGCCTTGGAATCCTTTGGATATACCCGGCCTTTCTCATTCTTCGCGCATTTTTTCGGGTTTTTGATAGGTTGCATATAAAATTTGGTAGGAAATCTGTGGGTTTTGATCATAGACCTCTCGTACCCTTTGAAAGGTTTTATAGGGCAGCGGCGTGTGACCTGCATGGGGAAAATGGGCGCCCATGGCTTTCAGACCGCGCAGGAACGTCAGGGAATTTCCCGGCGTTGTGGTGATCCATTCTTCTTCCACCTGACGTGTTCCCGAGAGAGGAAGCCAATTTTTTAGGTGGCCAAAGGAGATAAACTCTAACGCCCCACAGGGAGCCTCCACAAGGCTATGAGCCGTGCGCCATTCATGGAATGTGTTGTTTCCAAGCGTACTTATGTAAAGGCGCCCCCCTGGCTTTAGGCACGCCACAAGACGGGTCAACGCTCCCTTTGGGTTTGAGAACCAGTGGAGGGCCAGATTTGACACAATCACATCAAATGAGGCTGAAAAACAGGGCTTTTCCCCATCTACCACAAGGGGCAAAACAGAAGGATCCTTTACCTTTTTTTGAGCTTTTTCAAGAAGAGGCAGGGAAATATCCGTCAACACATAGGGATCCGCGTGAGGCACAAGATGGGTGCTTAACATACCCGTTCCACAGCCCACCTCTAAAACCGTGCCTAAGGAGGCTGGATTTTGAAGCAAAACCTTAGCCGCCAACCGTTGGGCGATGAGTTTTTGAATAAGGGCATGGGTGTCGTAAGTGCATGCTGCCTGAGAAAAGGTTTTTGCAACGTTTAAAAGACGGCTCATGGGATGGCATACCACTTATAGTCGGTTACCTGGCTCTTAATGATCATCCCCCTGCCCTCACACCTCGGGCAAAACCCAAGATGTGAGACAACAGATGGTTTACTTTTTCGCAGCAGGAGCTGGTGCTGCGGGAGTTGGCGCAGGCGCTGCGGGAGCGGATGGCGCAGGAGCCGGCGTCGTGCCAGCTGGGGCTGGGGCCTCCTTAGGCTTTTCTGCTTTTGCTGGCAAAGGCTTTCCTTCTTTGTCGAAAAGTTCAACCTTGGCATGAGAGCGCAGATCTTTCAACAAAGCGACGATAGCCTCTTGCGTCAACAGTGATTTAAGCTCGTTCTGTACTTCCTCAAATTTTGGAGGTTTTGCATCGCGAATTTCATCAACTTTTAGAACATGCCATCCAAAATCCGTCTTGATTGGCGTTGTGCTATGAGATCCAGGCGTCAAAGCAAAAGCTGCTTCTGCAAGTTCTTGAGGAAGCTCACTTTTACGGAAAAACCCAAGGTCGCCGCCTTCTGCTTTTGTGGAATCCTTAGACTTTTTAGCCGCAAGTTTCTTGAAATCTTCGCCACCCTTCAGCGCTTTAACCACAGATTTTGCGGTGTCTTCATTATCAACAAGAATGTGACGCAAGTGCACTTCTTTTTCCTTCGGGAAAGTCTTCACAAGTTCGTCATATTTCGCTTTCACAGCCGCGTCTGTAATCAGGCCTTTTACTTTCTCCAAAAGATAGGATTGAGAAATAATATCTTGCGTTGTCTTTTTAATTGATTCTTGAACCTCTGGCTTTTTAGCTTCCCCTGCAGCTTCGGCGGCTTTCGCGATCAAAATGGTATCAATGGCTTGGTTCTGAAGAACGGGGAAAATCTTTTCTTCTGGGACTGATTGATATTGCTTTGGTAAGCTAGCCTTAGCTTCCATCACTTGAGAATAGGTGATTTTTTGGCCATCAACTGTGGCAACCACAGGATCAGCCGCAAGGACAGGGGATGTGGCGGTCAAAAAAGCAACAAGACTGATTGACATGAGAAGGGATGATTTCATTTTCTATATCCTTATGATGGCTTTTTGAAAAAACAGAGGACGCACACCATCTTAATACTCCCCTTTTTATGGTTACGGATTAAATCACACCCGCAAAAAAGACGCAAGACCCTTCGTGCTGACTTTCTCCTTGCAGTTTGAAGGAACTTCGACTAAGAATGTCCATGTTTAGGCCTCAATCCTTAAGTTTTAGAAGTAAAAAGCTTTCTAGGGCTTATGCTCACTTGAGTCCTAATTTTTCATCTAAGCGCCCGTAGCTCAATTGGATAGAGCATCTGACTACGGATCAGAAGGCTAGGAGTTCGAATCTCTTCGGGCGCGCCAGTGAAACACTAGATTTTTTGAGGGTTTTAAGAAAAATCCTACACCACGTAATTTTCTTGATTTTGCATCGCGCCTACTATATCCATCTATAAATTGTTTTATTACTTTGGAAGTAATATGTTTGAATTTTTTGTTAATAAATTAAAGCTTACAACAAACGTTTTTGTTCTCTTGTGCTATTTGTCTTCTTCTCTGAGCGCAATGGACCTAGCAAAGGAGAGCGGACGCTGTTCTCCCCACCGCTCTGCCGCCCACACAGAAATGTCCTCACCTGAAGATCCTCCTCCTTCTCAATGGTCAAGGGTCTGTTCTGACGCCAAAGAGGCGGGAATGGCTATATTTAGTTTTTTTACCCTTCAAGATTCACCCCACGCCCAAACGGCCCAGAAAATCATACAGGGAGCTCTTCACTTAAGTGTGGGCCTTAGCGGCATTTTCCTTTCATCTACGCCTTCAGACGAAGAGCTGGCGAGAACAAGCTTTTTGGACCATACGGTGAGAAATGCACGAGACATGTACAATGTCTCTCATTGTATGCACGGGGCGCAACTCATTCTTGAACCTTTGCTGGGGCCTGTCATCAGAAGGCTGTTTCCTGATGGGTCCAAAAAAATGAAGTCTATGGCCCAAGAAATCATCCCTTTCTATCAAGGAGCTGTGAACGTCATTGGCGGGTCAGGCGTTATTGGTTACTGCCGAGATATGGATTCTTTCCTCTTTGCGCTGCCTGGATATGGGTTTGGTGCCATTTTGACCCTCCGTGGGGGGCAAAGGCTTTTTATGATTGCAAAAGGAAACGACCCCCTTGCCCCTTTCCATCGCTATTTCAAGAAAAGCACAATTGAATATTTTCTTTTTACAACACAAGACAGCTATCTTAAACGCATTATGGACGGAGTTGCTGAGGTTTGTGCAGCCCTGACCCTCCATCATGCTCTGTGGCCTTTTATTTATTATAAAACAACGGATCTGTTTTCTTTTGTTGTTGGTGCAGGGGAACTAGATCCATTTTGCATGAATACAGCTAAGGAACATATTATTAAACTGCTTCCCTCTCTAAGCCGTGAAAAAACAGCAAAATATGCACGTGAAACGTGCAACAAGATATCGAAATCTGATCAAACATACTTTCCTGCAAAAAAAATCTTAACAACAAAAGATCATCTTTGTTTGTTAGATAGGGGGGAGGTAACGTGTGCTTTTTTAGGAGAACCTTTGTCCATAGATATTCCTTTAGACCTTGCCCAGAGTATGCAGTGGAGCCCAGGTTGGCGGGATCAAATAAAAAAGGATCTAATTAAAGTAATGGGAGCAAAGAATTTTAAAGAAAAATATGGTATTATTTCTTTTGGGGGTGTTTTTAGGGAAACTTTCCCTGATACTGATTACCATTTATACTCCTATCTTTATACACACTATTCTCGCCCCTTTTTGCACACACTCAAAGTCAACGATGAGAAGGGATGGGAATTTGGTGATCTGTTTTATCCAATTTTAACACCTCCTGGTCAATGGTTTCCCTATGCTAACCGTTATATTGTTAGCTTAATGGCACACTCTTGGTTAGACAGCCAAAATCTTATGACGTTTCATACATTAAGCCGCTTCATGCTGGCCCATGGTGTGCTTGAAATTGGCCGTGGGATAGGGGGAATGGTCCAGATAGGCTATGGGATGATTAAAGCTTTGGCTGCCTATCGTGCCCTTCAAGAAAGTACGGAAGATCAGCCAGAAAATGATGATCTCTCTCCACCACTCAGCAAACCTCATCGTCGACAGTTAAAAGCTGTTGGAACTCTCCCAAACCCCACCGCCAATTTGTCAATCACAGCTTTCTCAACAGCAAGTGAAAGCCCTGCGATCGCGGCCCCGGGGAAAAAAGATAAGCCTAAAACAAGACCACACCCAGGAGCGAATCCTCACAATCCAGAGGCCAGAGGAAGAGCGCCAAACCCAGTCGTTGCAGCTCCTGCTGCCCCACCCCCTGTTCAAGTGCCTAATTCCTTTCGTAATGTTTTAGACCATAACACGCGTGCACTGAGGCAACGTGAATTTGAGTCAATAACAAGAGATTTAGGAAATCTGGGAGTGATGGTAGAGGCACACGGAAACAATGTTAAATTTCAACTGGGGGGACAAACATTGACCATTCATTCAAGACACAAACCTGGACAAGGAACAGCCGCCCTTTATGGCGCCCGCTTAAGCAGCTTGCGAGATTTTATGCAATTTACGCTTGCAGCAGGACGACAAGATCAGAACCCAGCTCCAAGAGATTGAGTGAGTGTGGAAGGAAGATTGACCTTCGATTTTACACAATCACTAAATTAATTTCTAAAAATTAGGTGGTGGATTTTAGGTGACAGATCATGTAAGAAAATATTAAGATCAGCACGTTAATCTTTAGCTCTCATGAAAAAAAAATAAGAATGTAATCATGATAAAAAAACTTTCTATTATTTGTACATTTTTCCTTTTAAGTTTAAATGGAAGTATTTTTGCACAAGCAAAGGAAGCAAGAGAACCCTTTGTTCAAGAGGCTATTTCCAAAATAAGAAAAAAGCCCGATAAACCTTATAGGTGTCTTTTTGGGGTCTATCCTGCAAGTCTTTATGATTTTAATTTTGCGGAACGCTCGTTTAAAATTAGTTTTTATGCATGGTGGCGAACTCTAGATCCTGATTATCATCCTGAAAAAAGTGTTGAAATTGTAAATGCTCGCGAATATTACTCAAAATTTGGACAACGTGGTAAAAATGAAAATGAATATTTTACGTATGTTCATTATTATGCCACCATTCACCATGATTGGGATGTGCGATATTTTCCCTTCGACCATCAATACTTACCCGTAAGGCTCGAAGATTTTGCGGATATTCAATATGTTATATTTGAACCTGATGATAAGCAAAGCAATCTTCATTCAGAATTGTCCACGATAGGATGGAACGTTTTAGGGATGAAATTAAAGGATTCGGTTACCCATTATACAACAAATTTTGGCGATAAATCGGTTGATAAAGGACTGTATTCTCGTCTGACTTTTATTCTTGAACTCAAACGAATTGGGTGGCGTACTTACTTCAATTATTTTATTGGTTACTTTGTATCTTTTTTTCTTTGTATAATGATGTATTTTGTTCACCCTAAGAATTTGGAAGAGCGTGCAAACCTCTCTCTTGGCGCTATTTTTACAGCTGTAGGTAATAAATATATTTTAGATCAAATGTTGCCCATTACGCCTTATTTTACCCTTACTGATGCGATTCAAACCGCAACTTTTATCATGATTGTTCTGGCTATTATGAATTTCGTTGTTCTTCAATTGATTGAACGTAAATGGAAAGAAAAAAACGTCTTAAAAGCAAACTATACCTTAGCGGCTATTACCTCTTTGATTTACGTGATTTTTGTGGGTGTTTTTACCTACGTGGCTGTAAAATCTTAGAGTGGAGGGACGGATGAAATCAACTCACAGAGAAAAACTAGCACTTCAAATTATTGATACGTGGTTAGACTATCGCCTTCGCTTTAGCAACCTTCCAGGTTTTCAGGTGTGCATAAGGAGAAAAGGCCAGGTTATTTTTAGCAAAGCCTATGGATATGCCAACCTCGATACAAAACGAAAACTGACAACTAAGGATCTTTTTCATATTGCGTCTCATTCGAAAACGTTTACGAGTTGTGCTGTTTTGCAGTTAGCAGAGCGCGGCAAGCTTGACCTCCAACAGCGCGCTCTTGATTTCCTTCCTGACCTCAAAAATCACAAGGATAAACGCTTCAAACAGATAACTATTCGGGATCTTTTATCCAACCGTTCTGGCATCTTTCGAGATGGCATAGATTGTGAGTTTTGGGAACTTCGCAAACCCTTCTTATCTAAAGAACAGCTCATTCAAGAAGTGTTGTCATCAGACCTTATCTTCTCCCCGAATGAATACTCTAAGTATTCAAACATTGGATTTTCATTGTTGGGGCTTATCATTGAAAACGTTCTGGGGACGTCTTATCAACAGGCCATGAACGCCTTAGTTTTGAAAAACTTTAAAGAAACACATATGATGACGGACTATTCAGACCAGCACAAAGGCAACTTTGCTGATGGGCACTCCCGTCCTCTCTTAGAAAACAAACGTCGCCCTTTCAAACATGCGCCCACATTTGCCATGGCCCCTGCCACAGGGTTTTGCGCGAACGCAGAGGATACAAGTTTGTTTTTTGAAACATTGCTGCTGGGGCAGGGCCTTTTGAAAAAAGAAACGCAAAAAGAGCTCTTGTCCCTCAATTGGCCTGTCAAAAACGTGCCTGATGAGAGATATGGACTTGGGCTCCATTTTAGTAAATTTTCGGATATGGAGCTTGTCGGACATAGTGGCGCGTATCCTGGGTTTTCTACCGACACAGCGCATTGTGTTAACACTGATTATATCATAAGTTGTTTTCTTAATACAAATGAGGTAGCACTGTGGGAAATCCCCTACTCTATTTTTCAAATCTTCAATAAAATCAACTCAACGTTTACGGATGCCGACGCCAAGCAGGCAGTGATCGGAGGACCTTTTATGAATAAGTGGAAGCCCCTTTTGTTTGTCTTAGCAAAGAAAAAAGGAATGTGTTTTCCCTTAGAAACCTGGTCCCTTTGCAGTGAAGCTCTCCTTTTAACAAGTAAAAATGGGAAAGAGTTTTTAGGCGAAAAACAAAGCGGGTACAATAATGTTGGAGAACTCTTAAGTTTCAAAAAAGATAAAGAGGGCACTCTTCTCTCAGCAAAATGGGGAAGCGAGACTTTCCCGTTAGAAAAAACTTTTCTGGAAAACCTCAAGGGCACCTTGTTGTCGTCTGATACCAAACAATGACGGGAAAGACCTTTAAAGTCGACCCAACTCTTCCAATTTATATTTATAGTTTACTCTACAATTTGCAGAAAATCAAATTTTTTGTGTAGTGAGGGTTGGCCATTTGGCTCTATCTACAAAAGCCTCATGCCTGCAAAATAAAGCACATTCTATACCCCCTTGGTCAAGAGAAACCTTAGTTTTTTCGAAGATATTCTTTTTACGAATAGGATCTATAAGAATATTGTATTGGAATAATCTTGAAAAATCCGATTAACCTTAAAAGTCCTAGGAAAACTCTTCTAAGGGTCTCCGAGGAAAAATGTATAAGTATGTTTCTGGTGTGATGGTGTTGATTCGTTGTTGTTGTTATAAGAGCACCTGTAATCGCCTCTGCACGGTTACAGGCGCCAATTAAAAGGGGAGGATTATGTTTAAGACTATAGAACCAAAGAGCCAGCGCTATTACCGGTCGCGCGTTGATTTGCTGCTGGGAGCCATGCGGCTTTATCAAGATATTCCCCTGACCCTAGAAGAACAAGAGATAGCAACCTTTATCATCGCTGAAAACCATGAAGCTGAGATGTATGGGGGAGCCGTTCTCCACAAAAAAGGGGTGAGCGACCTTCACCCTCGTCTCGCGCGGCTCGTCTCCAATCTCGCTCCTCACAAAGAAGATGTGTGGGTTGGAACGGTGTCATTTTTTAATGAGGGAAGACAAGCCTCTTTAAGCATAGAAGGGAATGGGTCTTCTCAGAGGTTTTACAAGACTCTTTTTGAAGCATTTGTAGAGTTTGGACATCAGCAAGACACTGGATTCTTATGCCTCACCTTAAATCCACTTGAGCATCTTAGAACAAAAAACAAGGGGTTCTGGCCCTATATCCTCGAAGTGACCCCTCAAGAGTCCCTTGATAGGCTCTTTCACGGGATCCTTCCCTTGCCAGAGAAGAAAGAGAAAACGAACGATCCGGTCCATCCGTCTCCGAGCCTTGCTACTCAGCCATCCCTGGCGGCTTAGGGTTTAACCTTAGATCCGCATGGGCATAAGAACATAAATGGCTGAGTCATCCCCGCCCTCTTTTGCAATGACGGCTTGGGTTTCATCCCCGATCAACATCTGCAAGGTCTGGGTTGAAATTTGCTGCATCACATCCAGAATAAAGCGAGCATTAAAGCCAAAATCAACGGAATCCTTGCCGTAGTGAACTTCTAGCTCTTCAACAGCGCTTCCTGTCTCACTGCTATGGGCCGCAATGGCCATGGTGGTTCCCTCTACGCGTATTTTTACAGGGCGCAGCTTGTCCGTCGACATAATGGAGATACGGTCGACAGCGTCCGCAAAAGCCTTGGCGTCCACCTCTAAAACCTTGTCATTCCCAAAGGGAATCACCTTTTCATAATCAGGGAATCTTCCCTCAATAAGGCGCGAAATCAGAACAGACGGCCCGACAGCAAAGCGCACCTGGCTTTCAGAAAGGGAAAGGGTGACTTCCTCAGCGATTTCATCGATGAGTTTTCGAACTTCATGGATTGTTTTGCGCGATATAATCACATGGGGCATGGTGGAGGCCTGGGGGGGAAGCTCGACTTGCGCTTGAGCAAGACGCAACCCATCCGTTGCCACAGCCCTTAAAAATCCATCTGGGGTGTTGTGAAAGAAAATCCCATTGAGGTAGTATCGTGTTTCTTCCGTTGACATGGAAAACCGCGTCTTATCAATGAGTTGAGAAAGATTCGCCCCATGAATATTAAAGGTACAGGGAAGATCCTCGGTCATCATCGTGGGAAAATCCACAGACGGCAAACACGCAAAGTTATAAGAGGACCGACCTGATTTTAACCAAAGGAATGCGCCGTCTTCTTGCATTTGCAATTCAATTTCAGCCCCTTCTGGAAGTTTCCTGACAACATCAAAGAGAAGATGGGCAGAAATCGTTGTGCTTCCTGGGGATTTAATATGGGCGGGCACCGTTTCAACCAGGGCAATTTCAAGGTCTGTGGCCGTGATTTTCAAGGAATTTCCCTCACATTCAAGAAGAACGTGGGCCAGGATAGGAACCGTATTCCGTCGCTCTACCACCCCTTGGCAATGGGCCAGGGCTTTAAGAAGGGGCTGTTTCTCAACCACAAGGTGGAGAAAGTCTGTTTGTAAAGAGGGGGCTGTCATCATTTGTTTAAGTCTCCAACATTCGCCGTAGTAATTCAATATCCTCACACATGCTTTTTTCTTTTTCCATCAATTCTTCAATTTTTTTCACTGCATGCAAAATAGTCGTGTGATCACGCCCCCCAAATTTGCGCCCAATTTCTGGCAATGATCGCGGGGTGAGCTGCTTAGCTAAATACATGGCCACCTGCCGGGGGCGCGCCACTGTCCGCGCACGACGGGGGGAATGCATATCGGAAATGCGGACGCTGTAATAGTCCGCCACCCTTTTTTGGATTTCTTCTATGGTCACCCGCCGGTCATTTGCACGCAATAAATCCCTTAAAACATCTTGGGTCGACTCAAGGGTGATCTGGCGTCCCACAAGGGTTGAGTGGGCAACAACGCGGGTCAACGCCCCTTCAAGCTCTCGAATGTTAGAAGAGATCTTATGGGCTAAAAATTCAAGGACCTTTGAGGGAACTTGGGTCTCTAAAAGGTCGGCTTTTGCCTGCAGAATCCCCAGGCGAAGCTCATAGGTTGTGGGATGAATATCGGCCACAAGGCCCCAGCCCAGGCGAGACTTTAAGCGGTCTTCCATCTCCAGGTCTGAAGGCGATTTATCAGCAGAAATAATAATTTGACGGTTTTGGTCCACCAAGGCATTAAAGGTATGGAAGAACTCTTCCTGGGTTGACTCTTTCCCGCTGATGAATTGAACGTCATCAATCATCAACACATCCACCGAACGAAACTGGTCTTTGAAAGAAACTGTATCCTTAAAACGCAATGCCTTCACAAATTGATACATAAATTTTTCAGCCGATAAATAAATGACTTTCCGTTTGGGGTGGCATTTTTTGATATGCCATGCGATGGCATGCATAAGGTGGGTTTTTCCAAGCCCTACCCCGCCATACAAAAACAAAGGATTAAACGTGACCGCTTCCGACTCAGCCACTTTCCGCGCCGCCGCATGAGCCAATTCATTCGGCTTTCCAACAATAAAGTTTTCAAAGGTAAAGCGGGGATCAAGGGTAGACCCCACATCTGAAAGATCCAGGCATCCATCTTCGGCAGGCGATTTTTCTTCCTCAACCGCGTTCACGATAATATCTAGCTGACGAATGTTGTCATTGACACTTTGCAAAAGCGCTTGCACACGCTGAGCATAGTTGTTTTTCACCCAATCGCGCATAAACGCCGTGGGGGCCGCCAACCGTACACAATCTTTGTGATAATCAATAACAGATAAGGGCTTTAGCCAACTTGAATAGGTCGCTTCGCCATACTCTTCAAGAAGACGTCCTTGGATGCTCTCCCATTGTCCTTCAAGATCGATTTTTGCTGTTTTCATTTTCTAATTGTATTTCTAGCGATCTAAATGGTTGACGGTACAGTCGTGGAACAGCACGCAGCGCTCAAAAAAGAGTCTGCAGCTCTAGGATTTTACGAAGCCAATAGGGCTCTTAGGCTGATTTAACGCGTGCGTTAAGACGGGACATTTTACGAGCTGCTGTATTTTTATGTAAAACGCCCTTCGTCACACTGCGCATAATTTCTGGCTGGGCGAGAGCCAGGGCTTCTTGAGCGCCCGTCTTATCCCCTGCCATCAAGGCTGCTTCTACTTTTTTAATAAAGGTCCGAACGCGTGAAAGTCGAGAATGGTTACGCAAGGTTTGCTTTGCATCCCGACGAATCCGCTTCATTGCTGATTGGTGTTGTGCCATAATAGTCCTTATAGAGAAGTTATCCACACTAATGAAAAGAGTTATAACTGACATCTGCGGTGCCGTCAATAAAAGCATTTATCCCTTATGAGGTAAAAAAATGACAAGAAAAATAGGCCTTTTGTTCCTTATGGGGACTCTTATCTTAAGCCAAGCGCGGGCGCTTCCTGAGGCTCACCAAGACCCACGGGTTCAAAAAATTTATGAATCCTCCCCAGAAAAACTGATGTGGATTGAAGAAAATAAGTGGACGACGTGTGCAACAACGCTCCTTAAAGCCTTAGCTCATGCGGACGAGGACGGCCTGTGGGCAGACGATTATCTACCTTTTATTGAGCACCTCCAAAAGGCGGATCTGGCCTCCCCTGATGCTCAAAAAGAAGCGGATGCCCTCTTGACCCTTGCAGCCCTCACCTACATCTCTGATATGAAGGGAGGGCGCCTTGATCCCCATGCTGTGGATAAAACGATTCATATAAAACAACCCACACCTAATGAGACAGCGCTTTTAAAAGAGTATTTGTCTCACCCTGGTCAGTGTGCATGGATTCAGGCTCTCGCTCCCCTTGATGCAGACTATCAACGTCTCAAGCAGCTTTTGGCTCTTTATCGTCAGAAGCAAGCGCAAGGAGGATGGCCTCAGCTTCCCAAAGAGACAAAACTTCAAAAGGGCGACAAAGGACCCCTCGTGGACACTCTCAAAGCCCAGCTAATGGCTCAAGATGCCCTTCCCTCCTCAGAGCAAGGCGGTGATATCTTTGATGCGGCCTTGGAAGAGGCTCTCAAAGCTTACCAAGAATCCCATGGCCTTGAGCCAGACGGAAAAGTTGGGGGCAAAACGCTGAAAGCGCTGAACACGCCGGTTAAAGAGCGGATTCAATCAATCATTGTCAGTCTTGAGCGCCGACGGTGGCTCCCCTCCCCTCTTCCTGCTCGCTATATTCACGTGAATGTTCCCGGATTTTACTTAAAAGCTGTGAGCGAAAGCCATTCTTTTTATATGCCTATTATCACAGGGCGCGAGCAGAGAAAAACGCCTCTTTTTTATGCCCCCATGATGGAAATTATTTTTAATCCTTCCTGGCATGTTACCATGAATATTGCTGTCCAAGACAAATTGCCAAAGCTCAAACGGAATCCCCATGCCTTTTCAGGGAAAGGCTATCATTTTTATGACTCATCGGGCCAAGAGGTCAGCCCTGCGTCTGTTAATTGGGGATCTTATTCGAGTGGAAATTTCCCCTTTAGAATCGTTCAAAGCCCTGGCAATGCCAATGCTCTTGGTAAAATTCGCTTCACCATCGATAATCCTTATTCTATTTATCTTCATGGTACCCCTGAAGACAAACTTTTTAAGCAAGCGAAACGATCCTTCAGCTCAGGCTGTATCCGCGTAAAAGACCCCGTAAAGCTTGCTGAATTCGTTTTTGACAGCCCCCAGCAGTGGACCTCTGCTCGCATCAGGCAAGAATCCTCAGGCACAAAAACAAAAAAAGTTAAACTCGACGCACCTCTTTCCGTCTTTGTCACCTATTTCACAGTGTTTGAGGATGCAGCCCATAGATGGCACTTTGTGGAAGATGAATACGGTCAAGACAAAAAACTCTGGGCAGCATTAGAAAAAGCAAAAAGACACACTGCAGAACAGGCCCCCAATGTGCATGGGCTGTTTGATTAAGAGAAGCCCATGAATGTCTTGCAAACACAGAAAAAACAAAGGATAATCGATGCACCAGACGAAGGACAGAAGATGGCAGCACGTTATTTAGATCCCACCAATGATGTGGCCTTTAAGAAAATCTTTAGTGATAAAGATCGCTTGAAAGACTTTTTAAATGCAATCTTGCGCCTGCCCGAGGGGCAAAAAATCACACATATTGATTTTATAGCGCAAGAAGAGCTTCCCGAATGGGGACTCGGACGACGCAGTATTTTTGACCTCAAATGCGTGGATCAAGAAAACAAGACCTATGTGGTTGAGATGCAAAATAGACCAGAGGATGCTTTTCTTAATAGAATTCAATGCTATGCAGCTCATTCTTATTCTTCTCAAGCCAAAAAGGGAACCAATCACGACACCTTAATGCCCGTTATTATCGTTGCCATTACAAACCGTACCCTATTTGAGGATAGGGAGGTTGAGTGCATTAACTATCATTGGAATGTGGAATCAAAGACAAAAAAGAGGTTTTTGTTTGCTCTGTCTTATGTCTTTGTTGAGCTTCCAAAGTTCAAAAAAAGCGCTGTGGAGATACAAAGTACTGAAGATGAGTGGCTCTATTTTTTCTCAAACTGGCACCATGCCTTAAAACCCCCCGAAACCACAACGGACCCCCTTGTTTTAGAGGCTTACGAAACCATTGAACAGTTCAACTGGTCTGAAGCAGAATATGATGCCTACTTCCGCGCACGCCTTGCTGCAGAAGCAGAGGAATTGGTTGTAACAAACTCTTACGAAGAAGGTGTAGCAAAGGAAAAAGAGGAAATAGCACGTCGGATGCTTTCTAAGGGCATGGATGTTAAAACCGTTTCTGACATGACAGGCTTAAGCATTGCAAACGTCGAATCCCTTTTGAAGGAATCATCCCCTGCCCGCTGAGAGAGCAGGGATCCTCTCCCCCACAGTGACTCTTTAGTTTACCCATTACCCCTCCCTTGTCATCCCCGCCCCCCACTTGTCATCCCCGCGAAAGCGGGGATCCAGTAAAAACAACGCATTCCGTAGGAATGCAGCCTTTTTAACTTTA
>CAZSAH010000028.1:0-21907 GCA_964605015.1 uncultured Alphaproteobacteria bacterium
GAGCGGCTATTATTCCTCTCTTAACAATTCCTGTCTCCTTGGTGGGATCCTTTGCTTTTTTGTATCTGTTTCATTGTTCGATTAATACGATTACGCTTTTGGCGATGGTTTTAGCGATTGGTCTTGTGGTGGATGATGCCATCGTTGTTCTTGAAAACATTCACAGGCATATTGAAGAAGGCCTCAAACCTTTAGACGCTGCCTTTAAAGGGGCACGTGAGGTGGGGTTTGCCGTCATTGCCATGACCCTGACCCTTGCCAGCGTGTATGCCCCTATTGCCTTTGTGCAAGGCCTGACCGGGAAGCTATTCTCTGAATTTGCCGTCTCGCTCGCAGGCGCCGTTCTTATTTCAGGTCTTGTGGCCTTGACCTTGTCCCCCATGATGTGCGCCTATCTTTTGCGCCCTAAGGAAGTCGAGAATAAGAATCGGGTGTCTAGAACGATTGAAGCCTTCCTTAAGAACGTTGATGCAAGCTATCAACGCGCCCTTCTCAAGGCCCTCGATTCCTCTAAAATTCTGGCAAGCCTGTTGATTTTAGTCTTAGCAGGAGGGGGGTACTTGTTTTATAAGCTTCCCTCTGAGCTTGCCCCTCAAGAAGACCAAGGGGTCGTCATGTCCTGGACTCAAGGACCAGAAGGGGCGACTCTTGACGCTATGTCCGCTTACACCCCCATCGTTGAAGGGATTCTTACGTCTGCGCCTGAACACCTGGGGGTCTGGGCAGCGACGCAACGATCTGGGATTTTTGCCGGCATTACCCTGAAGCCTTGGGGGGAACGGAAGCGCTCCCAATCTGAAATTATTGGCGATCTCCGCAAGAAAGGGCGCGCCATTGCGGGTGTTGAGATGTTCATTTTCCCCATGAAAGGCTTGCTTACAGGCGGTCAATCTGGACTTCAGCTGGCTGTCAAAACCACAGGAACTTACGCAAGCCTGGAAAGTGACATGAACGCTCTTGTTAAAAAACTTAAGGAATCCCCTTGTTTTGATTCAGTGAGCCAGGATCTTTTCTTAGGGACCCCTCAGTTAAACGTGCAGGTTGACCTCAATAAAGCGGCTCTTTTAAACGTCAAAATTAAAGATATCGCTCGGACCCTAGAGGTGATGTTGAGTGGCGATCGATCCACGACCTTTGAACGCGATGGAAAGCATTATGATATCGTTGTTCAAGCTTACGAAAAGCACAAACACGATTTTCAGGATGTGGGCGATTTTTATGTCAAGCCTCAGATGGACATGAACAATCCCACAGAAGCTGAGCAAGATCTCGTTCCTTTGAGTAATCTTATTGCCATGGAAGAAGTGGCCGTTCCTGCGGAGCTCAAACACCTCAATAAAATGCGCTCAGCTACCCTTAGCGCTGACCTTAAGCCGGCTTGTCGGACAGAGGAAGCCTTGATCATTGTCGAAAAAGCGGTGAAAGAGACTCTCCCTCCGTCCCTTCAGACCGAACCCGTTGGAAACCTTCGGAAGTTCATGGAATCTAAGGGCGAGATGTACATCATGTTTTGCGCCGCCCTCGTCTTTATTTACCTTGTGCTCGCCATTCAATTTGAAAGCCTTCTTGATCCTTTGCTGATTATGGTGACCGTTCCCTTGTCTATGGGGGGCGCCCTTCTGGCCCTTTACTTAACGGGCGGATCCCTTAACATTTTCAGCCAAGTGGGGCTCATTACCCTTGTGGGGTTGATCACCAAGCATGGAATCTTGTTGGTGGAATTTGCTAACAAACAACGGGCCGCAGGCTTGTCCGTCCGAGATGCGGCGCTGAAAGCCACAAGCTTGCGCCTACGACCCATTTTGATGACAACCGGCGCCATGGTGTTGGGCTCCATCCCCCTTGCCCTTGCAACCGGCGCAGGGGCTGAAAGCCGTCAACAAATCGGATGGGTATTGGTGGGCGGCCTTTTAGGCGGAACCTTCTTCACCCTGTTTGCCGTTCCTTTTGTCTACACCCTTATGAAGGGAGGGAGGAAGGGATAAAAGGTGTTGTTCCGCCACTACTTGTCGTCCTCTCACTTTTGTCATCCCATTCCTTTTGTTATTCCGCCACAATTGTCATCCCCGCCCCCCATTGTCATCCCCGCGAAGGCGGGGATCCAGATAGTGCTTTGATTTTTCAATAAAAAAGCTTGTTTTGATTAAAATAAAGTTAAAAAAGGTTGCATTCCTACGGAATGCGTTGTTTTTACTGGATCCCCGCCTTCGCGGGGATGACAAATGGGAGCAGGGATGACAAGTGATTATGGAAGCATGCTAGTTTTTGAATCTGTGTGTGTTAAGGAGCAAAAAAAAGATAAAATTTAGTTAAAAAATAGATGGACTTCGTAAAAGCTTACATGTAGATTGCTCTGGCGCTTATAAGTGTTTGGAGGCACGCACAGGCGCTCTTATAAAAAAAACAACACCATTACACCAAGTATACTACCTTTTCCTAGGGGGCATCTCATGAGGCCTCCTAGGAACTTTTCGTTGTAAGGCATAGCTTTTTAACCATCAGGAAGTATTTTTGAAGGCTCCCCAAGATGGCAAAGGAATATTGTTAGATAAAATCAACCTCTTCTTCTGTTTTGCGATAAAGAGATCCTTTTGAACACACCAGAAACACTCTGCGTTCAATTACCTGCTTCTTTGCCGAGAAGCCAGAAAAAACGTCCTTTTTTCCCTCTCCTCGCGATTAAGATTTAACCCAAAAAGAAACGAACCCTCCCTCATGCCTATACCCTCTCATAGGTCATTTGAAATTGCTCTGTTGAAAAAATGATCTGTTGAAATCTGGACATTGTGAGACTCTGCACTTGATTTTTTCTCAAAACTATGCTACCTTTATTAAAGAATATACAAAATAGGTTTAACCGTATCATGAAGAGTCTTTCTCGATAGCCCTGCCAACAGGGCCTAAGGCTTAAAACCCTCCTTCGGGTTTGCAGCCGTTTTTTTCCTTAAAAGCCCTGAATTTCGAGAGATTTCTATGACACATTATCCACTCCCCCAAACGCTGCCTTCTTTTATTTGGCATTTTTTGAAGCCGTACAAAAACGTGTGCCTTCTTTACATTTGCATTGGGATGCTTGCTGGCTGTTGGGGCCCTTTCAACAGCCTGTTGATTAAACATATGATTAACGTGTTATCCTCACCAACAGGTGAAAATATGTCGTTGTTGACGTGGCCAGCCGTGCTTCTTGTCTTGAATTTTATCATATTTGATAACTTTACCTGGCGTTCGATTGGATATATTCATTATAAGTATCAAGCGGTTATTAAAAACAAAATCGTTGACGAGACCTTAAATTTTGTCTTTGGCAGTTCACATCAGTTTTTTCAGGACACTCTTGCAGGTCGCCTTTCGAGTCAGATCACGATGCTGGCTGACAATATCGAGCGCATTCTCTATCCTATACTCGCCAATTTTCTGCGAGGATTTTCCCTCCTCATGGTTGCCTTTATCAGTATGTATTGTGTCAATCCGACGTTTTTCTATATTTTAGCTTTATGGTTTCTTGCCTTTTCTTCCTTTAGCCTCCTCATGTCAAAACGTCTTGTTTATTTATCAGATGTCCATGCGGCAGCTGAGTCAGTGATTTCAGGCCAACTCGTTGATAGCATTACAAATGCGAGTAACGTGCGGATTTTTGCGAGACGTCTTTTTGAGGTCTTACGACTTGAAAAGTATTTGCTTGTTAAGAAAGAAACATTCCAAACAAAAGAGCTGTTTTTAGTAAAGCTAAACCTTGTTCAGGGGATGTTGATTGCGATCATGCTTGGTTTCATGGCTTATTTCTTAATCCATCTCTATGGGAGGAACTTGGTCAGTGTGGGTGATTTCGCGCTGATTCTCGGGTTAGGTATGGAAGTCGGTCATATCGCCTGGTACACAATGTCACAAGTCGATGAATTCAATGAGGCTGTTGGAAAGTGTAAGCAAAGTCTTTCGACTCTCCTGGTTTTGCCAGACATTACGGACCAGCCAGAGGCCTATGATTTACACGTACAACAAGGCCAGATTCGCTTTGAAAAGGTCAAGTTTCATTACAAAGGCACTGAGCCCCTCTTTCAAAATAAGTCGATCACCCTTGAGGCAGGGCAAAAGGTGGGGCTTGTGGGCTATTCTGGCGGGGGTAAAACAACCTTTGTGAACCTCATTCTTAGGCTTTATGATGTGACCGAGGGGCATATTCTGATTGATGGCCAGGATATCCGGGATGTTACACAAGAGAGCCTGCGCACCTCAATTTCCCTGATCCCTCAAGATCCATCCCTCTTTCATCGGAACCTGATGGACAATATTCGGTACGGAAGGATAGACGCTTCCGATGCAGACGTTATTGAAGCTGCCAAGCGGGCTCATGCCCATGAGTTTATTCACCTATTGCCCCAGGGGTATGATTCTCTGGTAGGCGAACGAGGTGTGAAGCTTTCTGGAGGACAACGCCAGCGTATTGCGATCGCCCGGGCCATCCTCAAGAACGCCCCCATTTTAATCTTGGATGAGGCCACCAGCCAGCTGGATTCGGTCACCGAAAGCCATATTCAGGAAAGCCTGTGGGAGTTGATGCAAGGAAAAACAACCCTTGTCATTGCTCACCGTCTTTCAACTCTTCTCCACATGGATCGTATTCTTGTGTTTGATCACGGCAAGATTGTTGAGGATGGCACCCACCAGGAGCTGTTGGCTAAAGATGGCCTTTACACAACCCTTTGGAACGCCCAAGTGGGCGGCTTTTTACCGGCTTAGGATTTTAATATCAAGAGGTTTGACATGAATCACGAAAATTTCACCATGACTCGCAAGGTTGACATCGTTCCCTATAATCCCGTCTGGCCTCAGATGTTTGAGGAAGAAGCAGCACGTATTAAGCAGGCTCTGGGAGAGACCTGTATTGCTATTCACCACATTGGCTCAACAGCTGTGCCAGGGCTTTGCGCAAAGCCGGTTATTGATATGATCCCTGTCGTCCTTGATATTATGAAAGTGGATCAGGCCAGCCAGAACATGCAGCACCTTGGCTATGAAGCGAAGGGAGAATTTGGCATGCTCTTCAGACGATTTTTTGTCAAAAACTGTAGTTCTGGAGCCTATCATGTTCATGTTTTTGAACAGAATAATCCCGAAATTGAAAGGCATTTAAAGTTCCGAGATTGGATGCGAACGCATGAAGACGATCGCAATGCCTATGCCGTCTTAAAACAAGATTTGGCCTTAAAATATCCACATGATAGAAACTCTTATGCCCTTGGAAAAGAAGACTTTATTGTTGATATTGACGCCAAAATAGGATTGATGGGGGTGAGAATCGTCAATGCCTTAACACCAAGAGAATGGGAGGCGGTACGTGCCTTCAGAAACAAGACATTTTTCGATAAAATCCCCATCGCGGATCCCTACACCTGGACATTCGATCATCAAGATCATGCCCATCTGGTTTTTTACCAGGGAGCAAAGATCATTGGCTATGCTCACATCCAATTTTGGCCTGATCAAAGGGTCGCTCTCCGCATTATAGTGATTGATGAACGGATCCGAGGGCAAGGCTTGGGAGGCCAATTCCTGACCTTATGTGAGCGCTGGCTGAAACAAAAAGGGTTTCACGTTTTACACACCCAGTCCTCTCCTGCAGCCCATCCCTTCTATCTTAAATACGGCTATATTGAGATGCCTTTCAATGACCCAGATGGCTATGAGAGCGATCCCCAAGATACGGATATGGGGAAGATGTTGTAACGTCAGAGATCTCTATTCACGTGGAGTTCAGATTTTTACAACAAGCTAATATCCCGCAATTGGACGTACGCTCACCACGCTCTACTCAAACTTATACTTAGGAAAGGACAATCCGTTTAATTGGCAGTGATGATGGAGGGTTTTCATAGCTTCTGGCGTGGATACCGTACGACAAACAATAGCTCGATAAGCTGCTCGAGCAGCGAGTTGCTTTGCATTATGCTTAGAAGCAGCGCGAAAGGTTCCTGTGTATCCTTGAAATGAGATAGTGACAATGAACTCTCTTCGTTGCACAGTCTTCTTTTTTGACGGACCAGCCGCACTGCCCGTTATTGAAGCCGCTTCAAAAGGTTCGGTTGAGGGATCTCTCGATAAAAAGTCTGCTGCAGCTAAACTTCTTGCTTCATCTTCGTCAGTTCCTATGAATTCCCCAGGGTGTTCAACGCGATTTACATAAAGCCGCGCTCTAAATTCTGAACCGTGAGGAGCTACCTTATATTGAACGAATCCTTTTTTGAGCACAACCTCCCTTAGGTGAAGGAGGTGCCTCGCTTGAGAGGGGGCCCGTACTGCTTGAGGTGCAAGCCCTGGAAGGGCGGCTTCTGCGACATCTGAACATGTATCGCCTTCTGCTGAAACACGCCACTTGCTCAAGATAAATTCTCGTGCAGCGTCTGATCCACCATCCTCGTCAATGGCACCAATAAGCGCTTTACCTGTGTTTGTATTAACCGTTCTCTTTTTTCTCTCACGAATACCTTGAGACTCTATATACTGAACAAGATCCAATCTCTCAAATGCCTGGTTGATTTGCGCATTCGAGGCGATTCCTGACCTTTTAAGTGTTAGGTCTCTCTTCTTATGATCGGGGAAAGCCTCTAAAAGATAGACACTGACAGCATGGTTAAGAGCGGTGTCTCCTCGAAACATTAACCTCCCAAAATCTTTTTGATTGTCTGGATGACGACTGGGGTGGCGAAAAACTTTTGCTAGCAATGAAGCGCTTTTAAAGCGATACCCTGTAGCAGCTTCAATATCATCTATTGAAGGAACAGCAAAAGCCTTCGGAAATAAAGTCGCCGTCAAAAAGAAAGCTGCAAAAAACACAATGGATTTTAGGGGAGAAAAAAGTTTAATCACAACGAAGCCTTTCTTATTTTTTTGAATGATTACAAAGGATTTTAGTCCATCTCAGTTTACCTGTCCATAAGGTATTACAGTCTAAGGGAACAAATTTTTCAATTAACGATTCCCATGCAAAGGGTAGCTTTTATACACAGCCTTTGCAATTTGTATATCTTGGACGGCAACACCGGTAAAATCAGCAATGGTGATCTGCTCCTCCGACGTTCGTCCTTTGTTTTTTCCCGCAATAATATTGCCGAGTTCCGTCAGATCCTCTTTGTGAATCATATTTTGGCGGATAGCATGAGACATATCACCGCGTTCAAGGCATTGTTCAATGCTATCTGCGACAATGAGATCTGCTTTTTTGAAGAGAGCGGAGTCAAGCTCTTGTTTGTGAGGGCTATCGGCTCCCACTGCCGTTATATGAGTTCCTTTTTGAATGTGTTCTGCATATAAAAGCGGTGTGTGGGAAGGTGTTGTTGTCACAATTAAATTAGATGAAGCCGCGAGGTGCTCTATGTTTTGTGTTATCTCAACAACAAATCCTTCTCTTTTGAGTTTTTCTTGCAAATGCTCCAATTTTTCTACATTTCTTCCCCAGAGCATTATGTTCTGGCAAGCAATAACTTGTTTTAAATAAATGGCCTGAAGATAGGCTTGAACCCCAGTGCCAACAATACCAATCTGGCTCACATGATGGGGGGCGAGGTATTTGGCTGCAATGGCTCCTGCAGCCGCTGTTCTTAAACCGGTAAGATATCCTTCATCTAGCAGAATAGCGTTGATCTCTCCTGTGCTTTTGTCAAAAAGGAGCATCAGACCTTGGTTTGACGGAAGGTTAAGGCGAGGATTTTGATAAAAGCCAGACGCAATTTTGATCACATAAAATTTATCCTCCCTGATGTAGCCATACTTAATGTGAACATCTCCTGGAGGGTCCTTAAAAATCAATTCTCCAACGGGAGGAATGACAGTTTGGCCCAGAGAATAGGCCACAAATCCAGCTTCAATCTCTGGCAAGATATCAAGACCTTTAAGAAGGTCCTTGATTTGTTTAAGATCGAGGATCAGCATTTACAAATCACAGACGTTAAGGTGTCAAGGCTGATATTGGCGCCACTCAAAACAACCACGACATTTTTGTTTTTAAATTTCTTTTGGCTTTTTAAAAGGCCGGCAAGAGCGACGCCTGAAGCGCCCTCAATCAACATATGGTGGGCATTGATAAACAGCTTTATAGCCTCCTTAATGTCTTCTTCTGAGACCAAGATATAATCATCTACCAGTTGACGACAAAGATCAAAAGTAATGGCTCCTTCTTCGATTCCTCCCGCTGTGGCATCAGAGAGGGTGGGAAGAACCGCCCGATTAACAATGCGGCCCGCTTGGATAGATTCTGCCATAATGGGTGAGTTTTGAGGGAGGCATCCTATCATTTTAATTGTGGGGACATGTGATTTTAAATAGGTTGAGATACCTGCAATGAGTCCCCCTCCCCCAACAGGCACAAATACGGCATCAATGTTTTTAAGTTGTCGGTGGAGTTCAATGCCCACTGTTCCCTGTCCACTGACGACATCCCTATCATTGTAAGGAGAAATATAGGTCATCTTATGCTGGGCCGCATAGTCTCTTGCATACGCCTCAGCCATCACACAGTCTGATCCCTGAAACTCAACAGGCACCCCGAAATTTCGAATGGTTTCAACTTTCGTAGAATCTGCATTTTCTGCAACAAAGATAAGGCCATCAAGCCCCAGTTTGCGAAGCCCAAAAGCAACCGCCGCTCCATGATTCCCAGTGGACGCAGCGACAACACCACGGTTTTGTTGATCAGAAGACAGGGAAAGTAATTTATTGAGGGCTCCGCGTATTTTAAAAGACCCCGTCACTTGAAGATTTTCAAGCTTTACATAAACGTGGGCTTGCGTTGCTTTGCTCAACACATACGAATAATCAAGGGGCGTTTCTCTAATGAAAGAACGGATGCGTTCTTCAGCTAATGGAATTTCATTGACGAGGTTCATTGAGAGCTTTTCCCGCATCTGCCTTGGTAAGGCCTAAAAGCTCGACCATCGAGAAAATAAGCATTTCTTTGCTGATAGGTTGACGTGCCATTGTCTCCTTGGCGCACTTTGCCGATTTTATATTTATACTTTACTATAAATCTTCTCCACAATCAATGTTTCCGATTGGCCATTCATGATAAAAATTGTCGTGCTGAATTTATTTCAGCATCCCTTTGACGATGAGATCCTGAAACGAGTTCAGGATGACACTCCCTCTTGTCATCCAGCCCCTTGTCATCAACTATGTTGAGAGAAAAAAGATAAATGTCGGGTGATAAGGGTCGTTCATCTTCTTTTTTAGGATTGCTAACGAAATTTTAACTCCCTATCTGTTATAAATAAGGTTCTAGAAAAAACTATAATTAAAAGCAAAGGGGATGAACCCATGTCTATATCAGAAAAACAAAACAACCTGCAGGATATTTTTTTAAATCAACTGCGCAAAACAAAAGCTCCCGTCACCCTTTTCCTTGTCAATGGTGTGAAGCTTCAGGGCATTGTGACATGGTTTGATAATTTTTCCGTTCTTTTGCGTCGGGATAATCATTCACAACTTGTTTACAAGCATGCCATTTCAACCGTTATGCCTATTAATCCTATTCAATTATTTGAAGAAGATGACATAGAGGCATCTGAAGAACCAGAAGCTTAATTGCTTCTGGGCATGTCAGGAGGCGTCGTCTTGTCTCTCTCTCATAATTTTTCGCGCTTCCTCTATCGTCACAAGGTCGCTTTCGGGAACATAATCAATGAATAAAATCCCCTCAAGATGGTCCGTTTCATGTTGAATAAGGCGCGCTAAGAAACCGCGGGCTTTCCCTGTAATCTTGTGTCCTTCAGGCGTCCACGCTTCATAGGTAATTTCTGTAAACCGAGACACACGTGCCGCGCGATCTTCAACGGAAAAGCAGATCTCCCAATCAACAGATTTATCTTGAGAAACAGGCACCCACGTTGGATTAATCCAAATACTTTTATCTAGCGTATCCGTAAAATCTGGACGATTCTTTTTAAGCTCTTCGTCTTCTTCTGCTGCTAACACAAGAATTCGTTTATTATATCCAATTTGAGGGGCTGCCAGACCTGCGCAATTTTCTTCCTGGTCAAACTTAGCCTCTAGCGCCGCAACCATCTCGCGTGTCTTTTGATCAAGAGGAAAAGTGACTGTCTCTGCAGGAGTTGTAAGAACCTCTCTGTTTGGACAAGACGGATCATTAATCACCACATAGTCTGGCAAGGATGAAAAGGATGTTAAAATTGTCATCGCAAAAACCACCTCTCTGTTTTTATACTCTCTTACACATGCTTTTTTAACTTTTTCCCTTTAAAGTTTATCCAATAAAGAGGAGTTTAATCGTGCAAGCACTTTTGCCTTGGGTCGGGCTCATCGCCCTTATTCTTTTGTTTCTGGCTTTAGATTTAGGCGTATTTAACCGTATTCCGCATGTTATCTCGACTCAAGAAGCCCTGACAACAAGTTTTATTTGGATTGGCCTCTCTCTTCTTTTTAACCTTTTTGTATGGCAAACGCAAGGAAAAGATGCCGGATTGGCCTTTTTTACAGGGTATTTACTTGAAAAACTATTAAGTTTAGACAACATGTTTGTTTTTATAATGATTTTCAAGTTTTTTGATGTCCCTCCTCGCCATCAACATCGTGTCCTTTTCTGGGGGGTCTTAGGAGCCATTATTCTCCGCCTCCTTTTAATTCTTATTGGTATCGAATTGATTAAGACATTTGAATGGGTTTTATATCTTTTTGGGGCTCTGTTGCTCTATTCAAGCTATAAAATTTTCACCGAACGCCACCTCCCCATAAAAATAGAAGCCAACGCCATTGTTATGTGGGCCAAAAAATGGCTTCCCTTTCAAGAAAATTACAAAGGCCGCAGATTTTTCCTTTATATTAAGGGACGATGGGTCGTGACGCCCCTCTTTTTAGTTCTCTTAACGCTTGAGGCGACTGACCTTGTCTTTGCGATTGATTCTATCCCTGCGATTTTTGCCATCACCCTTGATCCTTATATTGTCTTCACCTCCAATATTTTTGCGCTGCTTGGGTTACGGTCTCTTTATTTTCTCTTGGCAAAGCTTATTCCGCGTTTTTACTACTTCCAACACGCTTTGGCGGTTATCTTAGGATTTGTGGGTGTTAAGCTATTCCTTGCCAACCACATCACCATTCCTTTAGTATTTTCCTTAAGTGTTATTGTAGGGACGCTGAGCATCGCTATTTTAGCCTCCCTTTGGAAAGACAAACATGATCAAAGACCGCATTGAATCAAAGCTTCTCGCTGAATTTTCCCCGTCTTATCTAAGCGTAGAGGATGAATCCCACCTCCATGTGGGGCATGAAAATTATCGCCCTGGGGGCGACAGTCATTTTTATGTCCGTATCGCTTCTTCTCTCTTTGATGGATTGAGCCGCGTGCAGCGCCATCAATTAGTGTACGCGTGCCTTGAGGAAGAGTTTAAGAATGGGCTTCATGCCCTCAGGCTCACGACTCTTTCTCCGCAAGAGGGGGCGTTACCCGAAGCTGAGTGATTTGATGGCGATGACGCCGCAAGATATCCACTCGAAATCCATGAATAATAAAAGATTGGCCTGTTTCAGGGATTTCTCGTGTTTCGTGAAGGACAAGCCCCGCTAAGGTTGTCGCATGCTCATCAGGCAAATTCCAACCATAGAGGCGATTGAGATCGCGCAGCGTGAGGGCGCCATCGATGACATAGGTTCCATCAGACGTAATCCGTACGCCGGGAATTTCCACATCGTGTTCATCCACGATTTCTCCTACAATTTCTTCCAATACATCTTCAAGCGTCACCATACCTTGAAGATCGCCATACTCATCAACCACCAGGGCAAAGTGTTCCCGCCTTTGACGAAAGGCTGCAAGTTGTGAGAAAAGAGTTGTTGTCTCTGGAACAAACCAGGGAGGAGTGATAATTTTTTCAATATCAAGGTCTTTTAAATGTCCCTTGTGAAGCTGCACTGCTCTTAGTAAATCCTTGGTGTGAATCATGCCTACGATGTTTTCTGGGTTTCCTTTCCATACAGGAATACGGGTATAAGACGCATTCGTGACCTGTTTGACAAGGTCTTCATGAGAGTCCTCTATATTAATCATAAACATAGCTTTGCGATGGCGCATAATCTCGGTGACAGCAACGGTTGTTAAGTCCAAAATACTCCGCAACATCGCTCGTTCATACTCAGCCTCGCCCGAAGATCCCGTGTGCAACTCAATGGCACCTCGCAGCTCTTCTGCTGATGCCGCTTCTGAAAAGCCTTGTTTGCTATTAATCCCTATAAGATGAAGGGACTCTTGAGCCATAAAATTAATGGCTTTCGTTAAGGGAGACATAACTGCCAAAAGCGGCTTAAAAAAAGGTGCAAAGGTTAAGGCTACCTGATCAGGGCGAGTATACACATACATTTTGGGGAGAACTTCTGCATAAATGGTAATAAGGGCTCCCATGCCCATCGCTGCATAAACAGTACCCGCTGGGCCAAAGAGATGGTTTAAAATCGCTGTGGCAAGGGCTGTCACAATTGTAATCGACCACGTATTCAAAAGAATGATCGAGCTAATAAATTCGCCTATTTTGGCTTGCAGCTTTAAGATAGCAGAGGCATTTTTGTCCCCTTTTTTAGCCAAATGATAAAGGCGCACCCGAGACGCCGCCAACACAGCGGCCTCTGAGGCTGATCCTACGGCGGCCAACAAAATAAAAAACAAAATGGCGAGGATAGAGAGAATCGAAGAAAAAAGTGTCATGGGCTCCTTGCGTAACTCTTTATTTTAGCAAACGAAAACAATGTTTGCATTTTGAAATTGCATCAGTATATCATCCTCAATCACAACAATCCATATGAAGACGACCTATGTCCCTTATCTCCCCCGCCTGTGGTATCGATGCCCTTTTAAAAAACAAAGCCTTGCTTAAGGATCTTTCGCAGAGAAACGTTGGCCTTATCACGAACCAAAGCGCCCTTACGCAAGACTACACCCCCTCAGCGTACGCTCTTCGTCATAAGATTGGGTCTGCCTTAAAATGCATTCTGACGCCTGAACATGGCTGGAGCGGGCTCATCGCAGAGGGAGTCGGAATCACCGATGGGGTTGATCCCCATCTAGGCCTTCCCATCCTGAGCTTATATGGGAAAAACAAGACGTTTCTTCCTTTCATTCTTGAAAACAACATTAATGTTGTTTTGATTGACCTTCAAGACATAGGATTGCGGTGCTATACATATGCGGCCACCTGTGTAAAATTTTTGGAAGCGTGCG
The DNA here is from genome assembly GCA_964605015.1 of uncultured Alphaproteobacteria bacterium. GTDB lineage: Bacteria > Pseudomonadota > Alphaproteobacteria > UBA9655 > UBA9655 > UBA9655. The sequence goes on from CAZSAH010000028.1 coordinate 13,217, forward strand.
CCGATGTGCCCCTTGAAATCATTGTGTGCGACCGTCCCAACCCTCTTGGCTCTCAGCAAAAAGGGCCGGCCTTAGATCCCGAGTTTCGCTCGCTTCTTGCTTATCTGGATGTTCCTTTTCAACACGGCCAAACCATGGGACAGCTGCTTGGTGATGCCACCAAAACGCCCTTGACTGTAATGCCGTGCCAGCCTGCTCATCACCCTTACCAGTACCCGTGGACGCCTCCTTCTCCCAACCTTCCCTCTTGGGAGTCTGTTCTTCTGTACCCCGCTTTGGTGCTTTTGGAAGGTGTCAATGTGTCAGAAGGACGGGGGACGACCCTTCCCTTTACCTCTATGGGCGCCCCTGGCCTTGATCATTATTTGCTCGTAGATTTTATAAACACCACCCAAAGTAGCGTTTCTGCGCGCCCTATCACCTTTACGCCCCAAAGCGGCAAGCTCAAAGACAGGGAATGCCAAGGCGCCCACCTTCTTTTGAAAGACCCTTCTTCCCTTGATGCTTTATCCTTGGGCATGGATCTTCTCCACTTTTTAAAAGATAATTATCCCCCCTTTTACTGGGAAAAATTTTCTGCTCTAGAGCCCTTCAGGGAGGGAACAGAAAAGTGTTTCATAGACTATTTGCTGGGGACAGATTCTGTTCGCAAAAGCCTTGAGGCGGGGCTTCCTTCTTGACATCGGAGAGGGGGAGTTGCTACAGCATAGGTCACTTAAAAAAGGAGAGGTTGCATGCGAATTGGTGTTCCTAAGGAAATTAAAGATAATGAATTTCGGGTGGGCCTTGTCCCCTCCTCCGTGCGCGAATTAGTTTATCATGGCCACTCCGTCATTGTGGAAACTGAAGCAGGAGTTGGAATCGGCGCAAGCGACGAGGATTACACAGCCGCAGGGGCCTCTATCGGCGCCACTCCAAAAGACGTTTTTTCTTCTTCCGACATGATCGTTAAGGTGAAAGAGCCACAAACCCACGAATGCAAACTCTTGCACCCAGGGCAAATTCTTTTTACCTACCTTCATCTTGCGGCCGATCCTGAACAAACAAAGGCTTTGCTTGATTCTGGCTGCATTGGAATCGCTTATGAAACCGTAACCTCCCCAAGAGGGGGGCTTCCTCTTTTAATGCCCATGAGTGACGTTGCGGGACGCATGTCCATTCAAGTCGGCGCCCATTGCCTTGAAAAAGAAAAAGGAGGGGCGGGGATTTTGCTCAGCGGCGTTCCCGGCGTAAAGCAAGGAAAAGTCACAATTCTTGGAGGCGGCGTTGCCGGAACAGCAGCCGCCCGTATGGCCATTGGCCTAGGCGCAAGCGTCACCATTTTTGACAACTCTCTCCCCCGTTTAAACGAGCTGGATATGCTTTTCGGAAAGAGTTTATCGACCCTTTACCCAACGGTCGAAGCGATTGAACGCGAAGTCATAGACTCTGACCTTGTCATTGGAGCTGTGTTGGTGCCTGGGGCCACCACTCCAAAGTTAGTGACCGAGGCCATGGTTAAAAAAATGCGCAAAGGATCCGTTCTGGTTGATGTCGCAATTGATCAAGGCGGCTGTTTCGAAACAAGCCACCCCACCACCTTCACCCATCCCACCTATATCGAGCATGGGGTTGTCCATTATTGTGTGACCAACATGCCGGGTGGCGTGGCGCGTACCTCCACCTTTGCCCTTAACAATGCTACTTTGCCCTTTGTGATTGCTTTAGCCTCCAAAGGATATAAAAAGGCCTTCTCTGAGGATCCTTATCTGAGGGAAGGCCTCAACATCTATAAGGGACACGTCACTTACGAAGCGGTTGCACGTGATTTGGAGTACCCTTATGTGGATCCAAGGTCTCTCTTAGGGAGTGAGGCGGCTTAAAGCTTAACATTTTCCCCTTGACTTCAAGGCTTTTGATGCCAATATATACTTAAGAATGATTCTTAAGTATAAGGATGGTGAGATCATGCATGCATATAAAAATCCCCTGCTTCAAGGTGCTTTTTACCGAACGGGGATAATGGTGGGGGTTCTCATGGGGTTATGGGCAGGCGTTTTCTGGGCTCTTTAGCATATTATGGAACCCGTCCCCTCTTCCTTTTGGAGTCGTCTGATAACAAAACACCCCTCCATTCGTAGCAGCCCTCACGGTCCTATTGCTATTGATATTCAAAATGTTAGCGTAAAATACCCAAAGAATCCGGTTATTTCCGGCCTTTCTTGCCATTTTGAAGCCCCAGCGCTTTGGGCCATTGCGGGGCCAAATGGGGGGGGGAAAAGCACTCTTTTAAAGACGCTCCTCGGTCTTCAGAAATTTCAAGGGGGAAAGATTACTTTTCATGGTCTTTGCCCCTGTGATGTGGCTTATCTCACCCAGCAAAATCAACTGGACCGCAGGTTCCCCCTGACGGTGGGGGATACGATTGCCATGGGGCTTTTTCGCGAAGTGGGAATCTTTCGCAGGTACACCAAAGGTCAACGAGAAAAAATGCAAGATGCCCTTGAACAAGTGGGCCTCGCCTCTTTTGCCAAAACACCCCTTCAAGCCCTTTCAGGCGGTCAATTTCAGCGTGTTTTGTTTGCGCGCCTGATCCTTCAAGATGCGCCCGTTATTTTCCTGGACGAGCCTTTTACAGGGGTAGATGGGCGCACAATCGACGACTTAATGAGCCTTTTGCGTCACTGGGAAAAAGAGGGACGCCTTGTCCTTACCGTCCTTCATGATTTAGATCTAACCCAGGAATACTTTCCAAATACCCTTCTTCTCGCCCGCCATTTTTATAAGGCAGGATCCACAAAAGCTGTGTTAACAAAAGAGAACATGCGAGAAGCCGTTGCGGCCTCGCGCCAGTGGGAGGCCACGGAGGGGGCGCCATGATTGATCTCTTTTTCTCACCCTTTCTGGACTATGTCTTTTTAAGGCGCGCTCTGATGGCCTGTTTAGCTCTCGCCTTGGGTTGTGGCCCCGTGGGGGTTTTGCTGGTCTTAAGGCGGATGAGCTTAATGGGAGATGCCTTGGCGCACGCCCTGTTGCCGGGAGCAGCCTTGGGGTTTCTCATAGGGGGACTTTCCTTACCAGCCATGGGATTGGGTGGGTTTCTTGTGGGCTTTCTCGTGGCCCTTTTGGCAGGCGCCATTTCTCGTTTTACGATCTTGAATGAGGACGCAAGCTTTGCGGGCTTTTATCTTATTTCTTTGGCTATTGGTGTCGTCATTGTTTCCACCCAAGGGAGCCAGATAGACCTGATGCATATCCTCTTTGGAACGATCCTTGCGGTGGATACGACGTCCCTTTTGATGGTGACAAGCATTACGTCCTTCACCCTTGTGGTCTTGGCGTTAATTTATCGTCCCCTTTTGATTGAATGCTTTGATCCTGGTTTTTTGCGCGTAATTGGGGGACGAGGAAGCCTGTATCACTCCCTTTTCCTTGTGCTTGTCGCCCTCAACCTTGTGGCCGCCTTTCAAGCCTTGGGAACCTTGATGGCCCTAGGGATGATGATGCTGCCTGCTGTGTCCTCTCGGCTGTGGGCGCGCCATGTGTGGTCTCTTTTTCTTCTGTCTAGCTTTTTTGCAGTCCTATCGGGTTATTTTGGACTTCTGCTCTCCTACCACCTGGAGTGGCCTTCAGGTCCCTCTATTATTTTAGTGGCGGGCGTCATTTATGGCGTGTCCCTTCTTATTGCCCCCTTCGGCGCTCTTAAACAACAACAAGGAATGGCCTAATGCGCATTTTACTCTTCCTCTTTCTTCTTGCCACCCCCTGTTTCGCAAAGCCTCTTGTGGTGGCGAGCTTCAGTATTTTAGGAGATATGGTGCATGAAATTGGTCAAGATAAAATCGAGCTCATCACCCTTGTCGAGGCCAACCAAGACGCCCATATTTTTGAGCCTCGCCCTCAAGATGCCAAAGCCCTGGGTCGAGCCAACCTGATCGTGGTCAATGGCCTTGGGTTTGAGGGGTGGCTTGATCGCCTGATTGAAGCCTCTGGCTTTCAAGGCACCCGTCTTATGGCCACTACAGGAATTCACCCTCTGAGACATACCTTTAAAGACCATACATTTATTGACCCCCATGCCTGGCATAGCTTAAAAAACGCCTCCACTTATGTGGATAATATTGTGAGCGGCTTGTCGGCCTTGTTGCCAGCGGACGCCCCGTTTTTCAAAGCACGAGGAGAGGCTTATAAAAAATCGCTTCAAGCCCTTCAAAAAGAAGTGGATCAAGCGCTCTCTCCTATTCCTTTGGAAAAACGGAAGGTAATAACAGGCCATGCGGCTTTTGGCTATTTAGGACGTGACTTCCAGATTATGTTCTGGTCCCCTGTGGGAATGAGTACAGAAGCGGAACCTTCGGCTAAAACCGTGGCTTCCCTTATCCATAAGGTGCGCGAAGAAAACATTCAGGCTGTCTTCATCGAGAACATCTCAACCCCTCGTCTGATAGAACAAATCGCCCAAGAAACAGGAACGCACGTCGGGGGCGTCTTATATTCCGACGCTCTCTCCCCCCCTGGAACAGAGGCGGACACGTACTTGAAACTGATGCGGTTTAATCTTATGTCCTTGAGCAAGGCCTTAGGAAAGACTCAAAACCATCCGCCCTCCCCTCAGTAATTTTGCAAGGGCTTGCTCAAAAACAAATTAAGCCTTATATATAGAGAAATAGAAAAGGAGATTCTCTATGAATGATCGCTCAAAAAATAGAACAATTTTAGGGGCTGAAAGAAGTGCCCTCGCCTATAGCGAGGGGCTGCGCGTCTATATGCTAAGCGTCTATAACTATATGGCCTTAGGACTTGGGTTAACAGGGGGCGTGTCCCTTCTGGTGGTATCATCACCTGCCTTGTTTGAGGCCATTAAGCCGATGATGTTACTCTTTGTCCTTGCGCCCGTAGTGCTTGTGTTTTTCTTAAGCTTTAAGATTGATTCTATAAAATACACAACGGCTCAAACCCTGTTTTGGCTCTATTCAGCCCTTAATGGTGTTGCGTTCTCTGTGATTTTTCTGGCGTACACGCCTGAAAGCATTGCCCGGGTCTTCTTTATTACAGCCGGAATGTTTGCCGCCATGAGCCTTTATGGGTACACCACCCGCAAAGACTTAACGGCTATGGGATCTTTCTTGTTTATGGGTCTTATTGGGCTTGTCATTGCCTCTGTTGTGAACCTCTTCTGGGCAAGCAGTATGTTGCAATTCGTTGTTTCTGTCGGTGGGGTGATTGTTTTCACTGGCCTCACGGCATATGACACCCAATCCATCAAGGAAGGATATACGGCAGGAAGTTCTGTTGACGTTGCTGGAAAAAGAGCTATTTTCGGGGCCTTGCGCCTCTACCTAGACTTTATCAATATCTTCCTTAGCCTTCTGCGCCTTATGGGAGACAGACGATAAAACACCTCATTAAAAAGCCCCCGAAAGGGGGCTTTTTTTAGATCTCCGTTTTTTTCTTTTGCTTGTAAGACACCAAGCTCAAGGGAATAGAGAGAAGATATAAAACTGCGCTAAAACTTAAGGTCCACCACGGCGCACTAAAAAGAGCGGCCACAAAAATCGCAACCATCATCAACAAAGGTCGCACAAAATGATGCGGAATTCGAACATTTTTTAAGCCATAGGTTGGGATGCGGCTGATCATCAAAAACCCGCTTAAAAGCAGACTAGCCGCAAAAAGAACGGGCATTTCTTGAACACTTATTTCAAGAGAAAAGCTTAAGATGAGCGGAAACAGACCCAAGACGGCCCCCGCAGGAGCAGGGACACCGACAGAAAATCGGCTTGCCCATTCCGGCTTTGGATCGTCAATGCTTGTATTGAAGCGCGCTAATCTTAAGGCCATGCACGTGGAAAAGAACAGAGTCAGCGCCCATCCCATACCTTTCCAGAAATGCAGGCTATACAAGTAAAGCAAAACACCAGGAGCCACCCCAAAACTGATAAAATCAGAGAGCGAATCAAGCTCCGCCCCAAAAGGACTGTCTGCCCGTAAAAAGCGCGCAATCCGCCCATCTAATGCATCGAGGATGGCAGCGAGCAAAATAAGGCTGACCGCAAGTTCCCATCGCTCCATCAGAGCAAACCGAATCGCACTCAACCCCGTACACAGGGCTGTGACTGTGATCGCATTGGGGATAATGCGCGTAAGGCGCTGGGCTTTTAAAGGAGGAGGTGTCATGGGCGTTTTTTTCCTAAACGTTGTGGAGCATTTGACAAAAGATCGGCCAAGATGGTTTCACCCCCTAGCATGCGTTGACCTTCAACAACTTGAGGGTGTATACCCTGGGGCAAATAAAGGTCGACCCGGCTTCCAAACCGAATGATCCCAAAGGTTTCGCCTGCTGTCACCTCTTGATTTTCATACACCTCGCATAAAATACGCCGCGCAATAAGACCTGCGATTTGAACAACAAGGATCTCATGACCGCTGGGCGTTTTAATGATAAGTGAATTTCTTTCATTCAAGTCACTGGCTTTATCTAAAGATGCGTTGAAAAATTTCCCCGGGTGATAGGCTATTTTTGTGATCACACCATCACAGGGAATGCGGTTCACATGAACATCAAACACGTTCAAGAAAATGCTGATGCGGGTTAAGGGAGCTTTTGCCCATCCCAGTTCTTTTGGGGGATGCGCTTTTTCAATTTTTGTAATGAGCCCATCGCCAGGGCTAATAACAAGCCCCTCCCCAAGGGGAGTCACCCGACGAGGATGGCGAAAGAAATAAAGACACCATCCTGTGAAAGCAAGGGCCACAAGCCCCCATGTTCCAGAAAAAAGAAATACAATCAAGGTGATGGCAGTGAACAGCAGAATAAATGGCCACCCGGCACGATGAATAGGGGCAAGAACGGTATGCACGAATCCTCCTTGTAAAAAATCTATGGCTTTTATATCTCTTATCCGTCAAATTAGCTACCCTATGGATCGAGGTCTATACGAAAAGAGATAAAAATGAATAAAATTCAATCAATCGGCGTTTATTGCGGCTCTTCCTTGCATACGGAAAGCATTTATACCAAAGCCGCCATCGAACTAGGAGAAGCTTTGGCCCAGCATCACCTCACAATGGTTTACGGCGGCGGCGCTCAAGGCCTCATGGGGGCTGCAGCTGATGCTGCCATGGCCAAGGGAGGGCGCGTTGTGGGGTTTATGCCCCATCATTTGAAGGACCTTGAAGACCCCAATTGGGCCATTACAGAGATGCACATGGTGGATACCATGCATACCCGCAAGCGGTTGATGTTTGAGCATTCTGATGCTTTTTTTATCCTTCCCGGGGGATTTGGAACCCTGGATGAAACCTTTGAGCTTATCACCTGGTGGCAGTTAAAACTTCATGAAAAGCCCATTGTTTTTATCAACATCAATCACTATTGGGACCCTTTAGAGGCGCTGACAAAAAATATTTTTGAGCAACATTTTGCAAAGCCTGAGGATCAAAACTGCTTTAAATTTGTACGGTCCGTTCCGGAGGCGCTGCAAGCTCTTCTGAAAGCCCCCGAGCCTCCCCCTCAAGAACCAATGGTCGAGTGGGTGTAAGGTTGACAAAATGCAGGCGTTTATTATAGCGTCGTAAAGTAAGTCATTAACAAGGAAGTTGTCGCATGTTTAAAAATATAGCCTTTGTCTGCCTTCTGTCCACGTCCCTTTTCTCTCTCCCCTCCATAGCTATGGAGGTGCCTGGCGAGGCGCCTTACGGTTGCCAGAGAGCGCCTGCATCCCTTCTACCATTTGATGAGGACACGCTTGAACGCGTTGCTGAGTTTCGACACACAATTGAACAGTTACAAACGCATACAGGGAGGAAAACCTTCGGCTACGATGATGAAGAAACCCTCGACCTCAATGGAGCTGAGGATGCAGAAATGATATATTGGAAAGCCGTGAAAGATTACAAGGACGCCAGTCGTTATGATCTGCCAAAACAACAAAGGGACGAAGCCAGGGCCCCAGAATGTGCAAAGATGATACAACAAGGTTCTACATCATCCCGCCTTTGGATTGAAGCTGGGTGTCAGCATGCAAATCCGGACTTTTTCTTCCGAGGAGTTTCCATCCTAGCTAGTCTTTGCACTAACAATAGTGAAGAAGACTTAAAAACACTCGCCTGTACTCAAGCTCTCTATCGTGTGGGTGAACACTATTTCCCTGAGGCAGCAACCCCTGGACATAGAAACGCCTCTCCCTACATCTTGCAGAGAAAAAAAAGCCGTTTTGTATTAGCTCGTCTAATGATTTGCTGACAGGCTGTATTGAATCCTGGCTTTTCAAGCACGCAAGAATTAATGCCACAGACTATTTTGACGAGGAAAAATTGAAGATTGAGGAACTAACTCCAGAAACCCGACAAAGACTTTCTGAACGTTGGCAGCAAAAGCGCCAGCCTTACATCGCAAACATGGAGGAACATTTCCAAAATGCTCTAAAAAGATTCCTTGAAGAATTCGTTACTACGGGTAAAATAAATAGGTCGTTTTATCCATTATAGAAATATACAAAAACAGATATAAAGGCTTAGAGGAAATACATTTTCGTTAATTGAACAATCCGTTGCTACAAGTAAAATAGTCGCTTACTATTGAGTCGAAGGGATTCCTGCAATTCCCTTCCCACTCGACATTTATATTTTATCCATCCCACCTCTTGTTCTCCCACTTTTGTCATCCTCGGGCTAGAAGTTCTTGATTTGCAAAGCAAATCTTAGAACTTC